>CAYWYW010000039.1:0-19356 GCA_964462715.1 uncultured Oscillibacter sp. | reverse complement strand
TACAGAATCTCCTCCACGGAGCGGTTCAGCCGGTGGATCTCGTCCACGAACAGAATGTCGCCCTCGTTCAGGTTGGTCAGCAGCGCCGCCAGGTCGCCTGGCTTCTCGATGGCGGGGCCGGAGGTGATGCGGATGCCCGCCCCCATCTCCTGGGCGATGATGCCCGCCAGGGTGGTTTTACCCAGGCCCGGAGGGCCGTGGAGCAGCACGTGGTCCAGGGCCTCCTCCCGCCTTCTGGCCGCCTCGATGAAGATGGCCAGGTTGTCCTTGGCCTTTTCCTGGCCGATGTACTCCGTCAGGGTCTTGGGCCGCAGAGAGCTCTCCTGGGCGTCCTCCGCCAGAAAGGTCTTGGCCACAATGGGCTCCTCGTAAATATCATTTCCAAAGTCGATGCTCATAGATTCACTTCCCTGTTTGGGGTATAGCCGCCCACAGGCGGTATCACTTCACCATCTTTTTCAGGCTCTGGCGGATAATTTCTTCAAGCGGCAGGTTCTCCACGTCCACGCCCTTGAGGGCCATCTGGACCTCCTGGCTGGAGTAGCCCAGCACCGCCAGGGCCTGGGCGGCTTCCGTTGCCTTGCTGGCGAACAGCGGCGCTGCCGGGACGCCCTTGCCGCCGGAGAAGTCCAATCCTCCAGCGGTCTCCCGGGCCATTTTGTCCTTCAGCTCCAGGATGATGCGTTGGGCGATCTTCTTGCCGATTCCCGGGGCCGCCGTCAGGGCCTTGGCGTCCTCCGTGACCACGGCCATGGCCAGGGCCTCCGGGGTGGCGGAGGACAGGATGGCCAGCGCCGCCTTGGGACCCACGCCGCTGACGCCGATCAGCATGCGGAAGCTGTTCAACTCATTCTGGGCGGCGAAGCCGTACAGCTCGAAGATGCCCTCCCCCACGTTCAGATGGGTATACAGCTTTCCCCGCTGGCCCTTTTTCAAAGCTGCCAGGGTGTTGTTGGTGGTTTTACAGGCGTAGCCCACCCCGCCGCAGTCGATGACCGCCAGGCCGGGCAGAATCTCCGCCACGGTGCCGTCCAGATAGTAAAACATAGCGCTCTCCTCATATGGTCTCTTTCACGTTCCCCGTCTGGGGCAGCCGTGAAGTAAAACTCCTTGCATGGCACAGGGCCAGAGCCAGTGCGTCCGCCGCGTCGTCAGGCCGTGGGACGCTTTTCAGCTTCAGCAGCCGCCTGGTCATGTCCATGACCTGATGCTTCTCCGCCTTGCCGTAGCCCGTCACCGCCAGCTTCACCTGGGAGGGGGTGTACTCATACAGGGGGATACCGCACTTCTCGGCGGCGTACAGAATGACGCCCCGGCCGTGGGCCACGGCGATGCCGGTGGTGATGTTGGTGTTGAAGAACAGCTCCTCGATGGAGATGACGTCCGGCTTCAGCTGGCCGATCAGGTCCTCCATGTCGGTGCCGATCTGGTACAGGCGTTTGCTGAGCGGAAGGCCCGCCGGAGTGGTGATGGCCCCGTAGGTCACCATGTGAACTTGTCCCCGGTCCGCCTCCACCAGGCCGAAGCCGATGGTGGCAAAGCCCGGGTCGATGCCCAAGATGCGCATAGGCCGCCCCTTCCTCTGTTCAATCACAGTCAGTATAGCAGACTTCCCGCCTTTGCGCAACTAAAAAGAACAAATGTGCGAGAAAAAGACACCCGCGCAGGGCGGGCGTCTCCGGACAGTCTCTTATTTCAACAGCTCGTAGCCGTGGGCGGCCAGGGCTGCCTGGATGTCGGCGATATGCTGGTGGTTCCGGGTCTCCAGCACCAGATTGACCATGCAGGCGTTCACGTCTGAATCCTGGTCCTCCCGGGCGTGGTTGATGGTCATGACGTTGGCCCCGGTCTCGGAGATGATGCTCAGCATCCGCAGCAGGTGGCCCGGCTGATCCACCACCTTGGTGGTGATCTCCATGATGCGGCCGGACTTGGAAAGGCCCTTGGTGATGACCCGGGACAACGTGGTCACATCCACGTTACCGCCGGACACCAGGCAGACCGTCTTCTTCTCAGACACGTCCACCTTGTTGAACAGAACCGCCGCAATGGGGGTGGCCCCGGCGCCCTCCGCCACGATTTTCTGGTCCTCCATCAGGGCCAGGATGCCGGTGGCGATCTCGTCGTCCCGGACGGTGACGATCTCGTCCACGTACTTCTGGCAGATCTCATAGGTCAGGTCCCCGGGCCGCTTCACGGCGATGCCGTCGGCGATGGTGGAAACGCCGGGCAGCTCCACCGGCTCTCCGGCGGTCCGGGAGGCCGCCATGGAGGCGGCCCCCTCCGCCTGCACGCCGATGACCCGGCAGCTGGGGCGGATGCTCTTCACCGCGCAGGCCACGCCGGAGATCAGTCCGCCGCCGCCGATGGGCACGATGATCTGCTCCACCTCCGGAAGCTGCTCCAGGATCTCCAGGCCGATGGTCCCCTGACCCGCGATGACGGCGGGGTCGTTGAAGGGATGGGCGAAGGTGTAGCCCTTCTCCTCCGCAAGACGCTGTGCCTCCCTGGCCGCGTCATCGTAGACGCCGGGCACCAGCACCACCTGGGCGCCGTAGTTCCGGGTGGCCTCGATCTTGCTGATGGGAGCGCCGGCAGGCATGCAGATGACGGACTTCATCCCCAGCCTTGTGGCGGACAGGGCGATGCCCTGGGCGTGGTTGCCGGCGGAGCAGGCGATGACGCCCCGCTCCCTCTCCTCAGGAGACAGGCTCCGCAGCTTGTTGTAGGCGCCCCGCAGCTTGAAAGCGCCGGTGAGCTGCAAATTCTCGCATTTGATGTACACGTTCTTCCCCAGCGCCTTGGCGGGGTTCAGGGGCGTGACCCGGGCCACGCCCCGCAGGGCGTTTTGGGCGTCCCAGATGGTTTCCAGAGTGACCATTTTCCCATCCTCCTCGGATTTTCATATTCCTATCATAATGGAGCTGGGAAAAAATGCAATCTGCAAATCGCACAATGTTTTTGTGAGAAAAACGATATTTCTCACAACTGTATTTTTCTTAGAGACAGTCGCACTTCCATGACGCAAAAAGGGGCGCCCGCCGGAATGGCGGACGCCCTTGGTGGTCATTTGATGGGGGTGGTAATTGGCGTGGTCTCGGTGGTGGTGCGGGAATAGGTGGGCTGCAGCCAGACCACGTCCTCCTGATACCCCGGCAGGGGTATCAGCTCCTCGAAGCAGCCATTGCCGTCCGTGGTAGTGCCCCGGCGGTTGGCCTCGTACTGGTTCCCCGCCTCGTCATAGAAGGTGGAGTACCAGACCTGATAGCTGTGATTTTCCTTCCTCTGCTTCACCCGGAAGGTCAGGACCCAGCCGCCGTCCCGCTTTTCGGCGCTCTGGAATGAAACGCCCTCCGGCAGCCGCTCCGCCGTCCGGTTCGCCAGGTCCACCCGGACCCGCTCCATATCCTTGTCCAGCCACTCCGCTCCGGTGATGTGGAGGGTCAGATGTTCACTGTCCGCGAAGTAGGGGCTCTCCAGCCGGAAGGAGACGTAGGCGGGAGAATCCTCGTCTCCGGTGGCGCTGACGCCGTTGGAGATGGGCTCAAACCGCTCTCCGTCCTCGTTCTCCAGGTAGAATGTCAACCCTTTCAACCAGGCGGTGTTGGTCGGGTCGTCGGCCACGTTCACCCGCACGTGGGTGGGATAGACCTCCACCTCCGTCACCGTCAGGGACTGGCCGTCCAGGGTAACGGTCCGGTCCACCGGGACGATCTCGCCCTTGGCGGTGAACTGGGGGTCGAACGCCAGGGTAAAGGTGAACTCCGCCAGATAGTCCGGCTCCTCCTCTTCCAACGGCTCCAGCATCTCGTCCTCGAAGGACGTGACAGGCGCTTCCTCCGGACCCTCCGACCAGTCCGGCTCCACATAGGTAGTGACGCCGAAGGTCATGGTGAAGCTGTCGGGCACATTGTGATCGCCGTAGTCCAGGGTGTAGTTCAGCAGGGTCCCGGGGGGCTGATTCCAGTCGCAGCCGATGGTGGAGCAGACCTGCTCCGGCGCATAGCGGGGCATCTCGGCGTTCAGGTTGTCGTAGCCGCCGGCGTTCAGAGTGAAAAAGATGTTCAGCTGTTTCTGGTCAACGATGACGTACTCCACCGTGGCGGTGATGCCGTTCACCGTCTGGCTCTGGCCCATGGGCTGAACGTACTGGTTCTCCACGGCGGCGGACAGGCTTGGGGACCAGGCCACGGCCTTGGCCAGCTCCCGCAGCACCGGGATGCTGCCGCAGGCCCGGGCAAAGGGCACCGACAGGTTCACCAGCAGCACAAAGGCCGCGAAGCAGGCGGCAAGGCTGCCGCAGGAGATGCCCCAGGTCCGGCGTTTTCTCTGTGAAGCGGATTTCCTTTTCATAGCCCGTTCCACCGTGGTATTCAGGCTCTCCGGGGTCTGCTCCAGTTCCGCCAGCAGGGCCTTGTATTCCTCGTTCCGGCTCATACGTCTCCCTCCTCTCCCAGTTCCAGCCGCAGCAATTGCAATGCCCTTCTCTGCCGGGTGGCCACGGTGCCCTGGGGCACCTCCAGAGCGGCGGCAGTCTCCGCCTGGGACAGGCCGGTGAAAAACCGCAGGATGATGACCGCCCGCAGGTCCTCCGGCAGGCGACGGACCGCTTCTTTCAGGGGCAGGCCGTCGTAAGCATCCGGACCCGCCGTTTCCGGCAGGGCCTCCTCCGGGGCCAGCCGCTTCCGGCGGCGCAGCTCCTTATGACATTCGTTCAGCAGGATGCGGGTGAGCCAGGTGTCGAAGAACTCCGGCTGCCGCAGTTTTTTCAAGGCCCGCAGGGCCTGATACACCGCCTCGTCCACCGCCTCCAGGGCGTCCGCCTCGCTGCCCAGGTACAGGTACGCGGTGCGGTACAGCCGCCCCCGCAGAGCCTGCACACGTGCGGCATAGGTCTCCTGATCCATGGGCGCCCCTCCTTTCCTCTTTCTGTCTGTTAGAGCCGCCGGGATAGGATTTTGTTTTGGGGAAGAAAAATTTTGCAAAAAATCAGCACGGCGGATGCCGTGCTGACCACTTCACGCCCTGGGATGGGCTTTCTGATAGACGTCTTTAAGCTGGCGTTTGACTACATGGGTGTAGATCTGTGTGGAGGAGATATCCGCGTGGCCCAGCATCTCCTGGATGGACCGCAGGTCCGCGCCGTTTTCCAGCAGGTGGACGGCAAAGGAGTGGCGCAGGGTGTGGGGTGTGATCTCCTTCTGGATGCCCGCCATCTCCTGATAGTGCTTGATGATCTTCCAGAAGCCCTGGCGGCTCATGCGCTCGCCGTTCATGTTGACGAAGAGGGCCTGCTCGCTGCTGTCGGCGATGAGCTGGGGACGGATGTTCTTCACATAATCCTGCAGCGCCTTGACGGCGGTGTGGTACAGGGGGATGATGCGCTCCTTGCCCCGGCTCTCGCAGCGGATGAAGCCAGCCGCCAGGTTCAGATCGTCCAGGTCCAGGGAGATCAGCTCGCTGACCCGGATGCCAGTGGCGTACAGCAGCTCCAGCATGGCGTGATCCCGGAAGCCCTTGGCATCCACGCACTGGGGCTGCTCCAGGAACAGCTCCACTTCCTTGGAGGTCAAAATCTCCGGGTACTTCCGCTCCACCTTGGCGGCGGCCACGCCCTTGGCAGGGTTGCTGTCCAGCTCGCCGGTGGAGACCAGATAATTGTAGAAGGATTTCACGGAGGCCAGGAACCGGGTCACCGACGCCGCGGACTTGCCCCGGCCCTGCATCCAGCTCATGTAGGCCCGGACCATATCGCTGTCCGCCTCCAGCAGGCCGCAGCCCTCGGTGTTGTCCAGATACTCCGCGAACTGGGTCACATCCCGCAGGTAGGAGCTGATGGTATTCTGAGAAGCGTGCTTCTCCTCCGCCAGATAGGCGCCGTAACGTTCGATCAATTCCATGTCAGCTCTCCCACTCTCTTTCGTATCAGGCCAGGACCCGTCCCAGCGCAAGCCGCAGCAGCCACGGCGAAACAAACAATTCCACACACACGCCAACCAACAGCGTCAGCACACACAGGCCCAGACGCCGCCACCAGCCTCTTCCATAGGACACAGGCGCGGCCCGCCGTCCCCTCCCAAAGGACATGGCGGCCAGCGCCGCGGCGGAGCCCCAGGCGGGGACCGCCAGCAGAAAAAACACCGGCAGCGTCACGGCGCACCGCAGTCCGAAGACCGCCAGCGCCAAAAGCACCCCGTCGGCTCCGAAGGCCGCCGTGAAGCAGCAGACGGAAAAGGACAGAAAAAAACCGAACAGCAGGGCCGTGCAGGGCAGCAGCACCACCCCGATGGAGGCGAAGCCCAGCAGCGCCGCCAGCAGCGGATACCGAAAGTACAGCACCAGTGCTGACAGGACCGCCCCGGCGGTGACGCTCTCCTCCACCGTGACATAATGGCGGAGATACTCCGACAGCTCCCGCCCCGCCTCTCGCGGCACCCGGCCCGCCAGGACCTGTCCCAAACAGACCCCGGCCAAAAAGAACAGCGCCAGGAACACCATGCGGGGCAGCGGAGACGGCTGTCCCCCCTTGCCACGATCCCTCAAGCTCAAACCGCCTCACCTCGTTGCATCCTATGCGGAGGCCGAGGGGATTATGAGCGGACTGCGCGCTGCGCAGCGGTGTCCCGGCCCGGATACAGAGCGGTTAACGTAAATCTATTACTTCTATAATATAGTGCAATTTTCCAAATTTATCAAGGAATTTACCTGAAAAACATCTTTTTTGGCAGTTATGTCAAATTATTATGTTAACTATATTATGTAAACTTGTGAAACGAGTGGGGGCACAACTCCGCTTCTCCCCTGTTTATGGGCAAGATGTGGGGGGAAGCCAAGCGGCGGTGCCCCATATCTGCCCTCCCCCGCCGGCGCTCCCGCAGGCACGGAAACAGCGCAGCCGGTTCCATCAAAAAAGAGGCTGAACCACAAATTTGTGGATTTTCACAATGGGCTCACTTCCGTTTCCGGCGCCTTCCCCGCCTTCCGCCCAGCAGGCCAGCCGCCAGGCCGCCCCCCAGGGCAAACAGCAGCAGAATGACGCCTCTGCCGCCGATGCCGTCCGGCCAGCAGGCCAGCCCCACCACCAGCAGCACTGCCGCAAACAGAACGGTGTTCAGCAGGGCCGCCGGCAGCGGTCCCCAGGGCGTCCTGCGGGCGACCATCCCTCCCCCGCTGAGCGCCCCCAGCAGGCACAGGGCCGCCACCGCCGGGAAGGCCGCCCGCTCCGGCACCGCTCCCTTCACCACCAGCAGGGCTAACAGCAAAACCCCCGCCAGATACACGCCCGCCGCCACGGCAGTCCCCTGCACCAGCACTACTCCTGTTGCCGTCCGCTTCTTCTTCCCTTTAGCCATAAAAAAACCTCCCTCGCAACATGCTCGTCACTGGAGCATATTCCAAGGGAGGTATTTTTTATGATATGGGAACGATTACTTTTCCTCAGTCTCGGCGGGGATCTCGTCCACGGGCTCCTCGGGGACCTCGTTCTTCTTGGACTTCTTCTCGGCCTCCGGCTGCTCGGTGGTCTGGACGCCCACGCTGGACAGAGCCCACTTGGCGAACTCCAGGCGGACCCGGTCCTCGCTGGTCTCAACGACGAAGGTGTCATTGCTGACAGCCACGACCTTGCCGATGATGCCGCCGATGGTGGTGATGGTGTCGCCCTTCTTCAGGCCGTCACGCATCTCCTGCGCCTTCTTCTTACGCTTGTTTTCGGGACGGATCATCATGAAATACATAATGGCGAACAGCGCCACGATCATGATGATGGAAGACATACCCTGAGTCATGTTGAAATACTCCTTTTGTTTCAAAAATTCAGAACACTGTTATTATACCAAAACCAGCCGGTTTTGCAAGAACTTTCTTGCGTTTATGCCCGCTGCTCCAGTTTTCCGCTGTACCGGGCCCGGAAGTCCGCGAAATTCCCTTCGTCCAGCGCCTGCCGGATCTTCGCCATCAGCTCATTGTAGAAATACAGGTTGTGCAGCACGGCAAACCGCAGGGCCAGCACCTCGTCGGCCTTGAACAGGTGCCGCAGGTAGGCCCGGGAGAAGCTGCGGCACACGGGGCAGCCGCAGCTCTCGCTGATGGGCCGGTCGTCGGTCTGGTACTTCTCGTTCAGGATGTTGACGGTTCCTTCCCAGGTAAAGAGCTTGCCGTGGCGGCCGTTGCGGGAGGGCATGACACAGTCGAAGAAGTCCACGCCCCGGCTGACGGCCTCAATGATGTTGCTGGGGGTGCCCACGCCCATGAGATACCGGGGCTTGTCCGGGGGCATATGGGGCTCCACCACATCGATCATCTCGTACATGACCTCCGCGGGCTCACCCACTGCCAGGCCGCCGATGGCGAAGCCGTCGCAGTCGATCCTGGCGATCTGCTGCATGTGCCAGGCCCGCAGGTCTGCGTAGGTGGCGCCCTGGTTGATACCGAAGAGCATCTGCTTGGGGTTCACGGTGTTCGGCAGAGCGTTCAGGCGGTCATGCTCGATCTTACAGCGCTCCAGCCACCGCAGGGTCCGTTCGCAGGATGCCTTTGCATATTCGTAGGGTGCCGGGTTCTCCACGCACTCGTCGAAGGCCATGGCAATGTCACTGCCCAGGTTGGACTGGATCCGCATGGACTCCTCGGGACCCATGAAGATCTTGTGACCGTCGATGTGGGAGGCGAAGGTGACACCCTCCTCCTTAATCTTCCGCAGGGACGCTAGGGAGAACACCTGGAATCCGCCGGAGTCCGTCAGGATGGGGCCGTCCCAGTTCATGAACTTGTGGAGGCCGCCCATCTGCCGCACGATCTTGTCGCCGGGCCGCAGATGCAGGTGGTAGGTGTTGCTCAGCTCGATCTGGCAGCCCACCTCCTTCAGGTCGCGGGCGGAGACGCCGCCCTTGATGGCGGCCTGTGTGCCCACGTTCATAAAGACAGGGGTCTGCACCACACCGCCGTGGGCGCAGGAAAATTCACCGCGCCGGGCGCGGCCTTCGGTTTTGAGTACTTTGAACATATTCCTTCTCGTTTCTGTTTATTTTGCGCGGTCAAAAAAGGCCCGCAGCTCCGCCTTCCGCTCCGGGGGCAGCGCCTTCTTGGGAACGCCCGCCTCCGCCCCCGCCAGGGCGGTGAGCTGGTGGAGGCATGCGCCGCTGTCCACCCGGGCCCGGATGCGGAGCCAGGCCTCGCAGGCCCCCACAGCCCGCAGCTCCTCCGGGGTAGTGATCTCCACCCGGCGCAGGTTGTCCGCCAGGACGGGGCCGATGTTGGGCAGGTCTGTCAGTTCCATACCGCACCTCCCATTTTGTACTGTTTTCATTATAGTACACCCGCCCCGCCGGCGCAAGACGGAAAAAGAGACCGCCGCGAACGCGGCGGTATCCGGTCAGGCGGATTCCCCCGCCGGGTTCACGTGGACCATGCAGTGCTTCACCTGGGGGAACTGGGCCTCCAGGACATCGTGGACGGCCTGGGCGGTAGCATGGGTGACCTTCAGAGGCAGGTCGCCGTCGGCGGCGATCTCCACATCCACATACATCCGGTCGCCGAACAGGCGGGTGTTCAGGGCGTCCAGCCCCAGCACGCCGGGCTGGGCCAGGATGGACTTGCGCATCTCCTCTGCCGTCTCCGGGTCGCAGGCGTGGTCCGTCATCTTCTCCAGAGCGTCGGACATGATGTCCCAGGCGGCCTTCAGAATGAACAGGCAGATCACCACACTGGCGATGGGGTCCAGGGCCGGAAAGCCCAGCCGCGCACCCAGAATGCCCGCGAAGCTGCCAACGGAGGACAAGGCGTCGGACCGGTGGTGCCAGGCCTCGGCTTTCAGCGCGCTGGAGTCGATCTTCTTGGCTGCCAGCCAGGTGTACCAGAACATGGCCTCCTTCACCACAATGGAGACCACGGCGGCCACCAGAGCCAGCGCCCCCGGCACCACCAGAGCCTCGCCGCCGGCGACCTTTCGGATGCCGCTCCAGCCGATGCCCAGGCCCGTGGCGCCTAAGATCACAGCCAGGATCAGGGCCGCCACGCACTCCAGCCGCTCATGGCCGTAGGGGTGGTCACGGTCGGCGTCCCGGCCCGCCAGCTTCACCCCCAGGATGACGATGAAAGTGGCCAGTACGTCAGATGCTGAGTGGACGGCGTCGGAGATCATGGCGCCGGAATGGGCCAGGAAGCCAGCCAGGAATTTGAAGCCCGCCAGGGCCAGGTTGATGGCGATGGTGACGGCAGACACGCGCACCGCCACTTTTTCATGTTGTCTTGGGTCCATAAGTTACCTCCCGAAATGTACTTGGCAGATAGCTCGATGCCCGCAAAAGGGTGCAAAAAAACACACCCGCGGCACAGGTCGCACTGTCCCGCAGATGTGTGGTGAATCTCATCCGCTGCCGCTGAATGCGGCCCGACGCACGGGCTTCCCAGGCCCGCCGTCTGCTCAGTTTGTACTGTTGTCCGGCGCTTTTGATCAGAAAAGCGTGATGCAGTGCAAAGAGGGTTATCCATACTGTATCATACGCAAACAGGCCTGTCAAGTTGCTTCGCAAACGTTTGTTCTGTCTAACTTTGAAATTTTTTGGAGAAAAATGCCCCAGACCGTCAGGTCCGGGGCGTTTGCAAAGCACAGTCCGTATTTAGGAAAGGAACATGGCGTCGCCGAAGGAGAAAAACCGGTATTTCTCCTTCACCGCCTCGGCGTAGGCCGCCAGGACATGCTCCCGCCCTGCGAAGGCGGACACCAGCATGATGAGGGTACTCTCCGGCAGGTGGAAGTTGGTCACCAGGCCGTCCATCACCTTGAACTTGTAGCCGGGGTAGATATAGATATTGGTCCACCCCGCCCTGGCCTCCATGTGGCCGTTGTCAGCGGCCCAGCTCTCCAGGGTCCGGCAGGAGGTGGTGCCAACGCAGATGACCCGGCCGCCGCCCGCCTTGGTTTGGTTAATGAGCTCCGCCGTCTCCTGCGGGATGACGCAGTATTCGCTGTGCATCTCGTGGTCGGTGATCTCCTCCTCCTTGACGGGCCGGAAGGTGCCCAGGCCCACGTGGAGGGTCACATAGCCGATGCCCACGCCCTTGGCCGCGATCTTCTCCAGCAGCTCGGGGGTGAAGTGCAGGCCCGCCGTGGGGGCCGCCGCGCTGCCCACCACCTTGGAGTACACGGTCTGATACCGCTCCTGGTCCTGTAGTTCCTCCTTGATATAGGGCGGCAGGGGCATTTTGCCCAGGCGCTCCAGCACCTCCAGGAAGATGCCCTCGTAGTCGAAGCGCACCAGGCGGTTGCCGTCGGGCAGTTCCTTCACCACCTCGGCGGTCAGCTCCCCGTTGCCAAAGCTCAGTTTGGCCCCGGTGCGCATTTTGCGGCCAGGCCGCACCAGGCATTCCCAGGTCTTGTCGCCCCGGTCGATCAGCAGCAGCACCTCACAGGCACCGCCGCCCGGCAGCCGCTGTCCCAGCAGGCGGGCGGGCAGCACCCGGGAATCGTTCAAAATCAGGCAGTCGCCGGGATTCAGAAAGTCCGGCAGCTCGTAAAAGTGGTGGTGCTCCACCGCCCCTGTCTCCCGGTCCAGGGTCATGAGCCGGGAGGTGTCCCGCTTGTCCAGAGGCGTCTGGGCGATCAGCTCAGGGGGCAGGTCATAGTAAAAGTCACTTGTTTTCATGGTCGGTTTCCTGTTCTTCACCGGATGGTGATATCGGTATAATAAAATTCGAGGATCTCCGTGTAGTCATAGCCCAGCTCCGCCATGGCCTTGGCGCCGTACTGGCTGAGTCCTACGCTGTGGCCTCTGCCGGTGCCGGTGATGGTGAAGGTGCCGTTCCTGGAGGCGGTGGTCTTGGCGGGGCTGCCGCCTGTGGTGACCGATACCTTAGACACTCCATCAGCGGTGATGATGCTGGCGCTGTCTTCCTCCAGCCGGGAGACCTTCCCGCTGCCGGAGATCACGGACAGGCCCTCCAGCCCGGAGAGGGTCTGACTGCCGTTGACAGTCACGCCGCCGGAACCGGCGGAGGGGCCGCCGCCGTTGATGCCGAACCGCAGGCTGGGGACGGACTTGCCGTAGGTACTGCTGTAAAAGATGGTGCGGCAGGCGTCGCCTGTGACAGTCAGGCTGCCCTTGGTCCCCTCAAAGGTCACTTTCTTCACATTGCCCAGAGGCGTGTATTCCGATACGTACACATCTTTCACCGTGCCGATATCCTTGCCGCCGGTCATGGAAGGCTTCTGCTCCAGGATCCAGGTCAGCTCGTCGGCGGTGTAGGTGACGGACCAGTTGTAATTGGGGATGGAGGTCTGGGCCTCGTAGGGGTCCTCCTTCCCTTTCAGATAGCCTCGCTCACTGCCCCAGACGTTGGCCGCGTCCTCAGTGGCGCCGCCGTTGGAGGAGTGGTAGACGGCGTCCTGCACCAGGTCACCGTGATAATACAGCATCTCTCCCGCCGTGTTCTCCACGGCCTGGTCACTGCGGTCCGTGGGGGCGGCGCCGCCGCTTCCCCGTCCGTAATAGACCTGGCAGTCGGTGGTGGCGCATACGTCGAAGCCGTAAGCGGACAGGTGCTTGCTGGCCCGGCAGGCATAGGTCCGGGCGCAGACCGCCTGGGCCTCCAGAGCCGCCAGGGGCCAGTCGCCGTTCATCTCATAGGGGATGACGCCCTTCACATACTCCTCCAGGTCCACCACATTGATGACGCTCAGGTTCCCGCCACGGGCCCTGCGGTAGGCGAAGGCACCGGGGTACTTGTAGCCCTTGAACCAGGTGACAGGCTCCTTTCGGCCATTGTCAGGCTGTACGCCGAAGATCTCACTGTCGTCGTACTCAAAAAGGATGTCCGTGGTGCGGGTGACGGTCACCAGGATGCCGGTGTCCGAGGAGCAGGCGGCATAGCCCTCTCCGATGTCGTCGGCAGCCCGTTCCGCGGACCGCTCCGTCTCGTAGGCACCCACGCGGACCACGTACTCCCCGTCGATCCAGGCGGGATAGCCGCCGTAGTCCCAGGCAGCCTCCTGAGCCTCGTCAAAATCGCCGAAGCCGTCGATCTCCACATGCCAGGGGCCCATGTAGCCGGTGATGGCGGCGGGCTCGTCGGCGGAATAATCCCCGCCGGTGCTCATATAGATATCACCAGCGGCGGTCATGGAGATGGCGGTCTCCTCCGTCCAACCCACGGCCTCGAACTGCCGGTCGCCGTCGAACCAGCCGAACTCATAGCCCTCCCCTTCCGCGTTTTCCAGATTGGCGGAAAACAGGGCAGAATCGCCGTACCGCAGGCCCACCAGGATGGTGTCATCCACCACGGCAGAGGCCGAAACGGCGCTCATGGCGAAAAATGTCACAACGAAAAACATGGTCAGCAGTGCTTTTTTCATGGAACCTCCCAAGGGCAGCCGTCTTGACGGCATCCCAAAAGCGTGGTACTATACGTACAGCAAACATTTGTCCGCTGGACAAGTACACAAGTATCTCTCATATAAAGACAGTATAGTACAAACCGGCGGCACATTCAACCAAAATCGACGGGGACGGACAAATTCCCTCTCCCCGGAAGCAACAGCAGGAGGAACAAGCACATGAAACAGTACAAAGTCGGCATCATCGGAGGCACGGGCATGGTGGGCCAGCGGTTCATCACCCTCATGGAGAACCACCCCTGGTTCCAGCTCACCGCCATTGCCGCCAGCGCCCGCAGCGCCGGCAAGTCCTATGAGGAGGCCGTTGAGGGCCGCTGGGCCCTGGATATCCCCATGCCTGAGGAGGCCAAGAAGATCGTGGTCCTGGACGCCCAGGCCGATGCCGAAAAGCTGGCGTCCATGGTGGATTTCTGCTTCTGCGCCGTGGACATGAAGAAGGACGAGATCCGGGCTCTGGAGGAGAAGTACGCCAAGCTGGAGTGCCCCATCGTCTCCAACAACTCCGCACACCGCTGGACCGACGACGTGCCCATGGTGGTGCCCGAGATCAACGCCGGGCATATCGAGGTCATCGACGCCCAGCGCAAGCGCCTGGGTACCAAGCGGGGCTTCGTCGCGGTGAAATCCAACTGCTCTCTCCAGAGCTATGTGCCCGCCCTGCACCCCCTGCGGAAGTACGGCCTGGAAAATGTTCTGGTCTGCACCTATCAGGCCATCTCCGGCGCCGGCAAGACCTTCCAGCGCTGGCCCGAGATGGTGGACAACTGCATCCCCTACATCGGCGGCGAGGAGGAGAAGTCGGAGCAGGAGCCTCTGAAGCTATGGGGCCACATTGAGGACGGCAAGATCGTCAAGGCGGAAGGCCCCGCCATCACCGCCCAGTGCTTCCGGGTAGCCTGCCAGGACGGACACATGGCCGCCGTGTTCATGAAGTTCAAGGACGGCTGCAAGCCCTCCATGGAGCAGATCAAGGCCGACTGGACCGCTTTCCGGGGTCCCGCCCAGGAGCTGGAGCTGCCCTCCGCCCCCAAGCAGTTCCTCCACTACTTTGAGGAGGAGAACCGCCCCCAGACCCGGCTGGACCGGAATCTGGAGCGCGGCATGGCCGTGTCCATCGGCCGCCTGCGGCCCGACACCCAGTATGACTACAAGTTCGTCTGCCTGAGCCACAACACTCTGCGCGGTGCCGCCGGCGGTGCCGTATTGCTGGCCGAGCTGCTGTGCAAGAAGGGTTATATTGAAGCGAAGTAACGCCGTACATCTCATCACCCGAGAGACCGGATACCGTTTTGGTATCCGGTCTCTTTTCCCCAAAGCAGGACATGTTTTGCATAGTTTTCCGCACATTTTCCGATGATATTGCATAAAGTAATCCTGTACAATGCAATCAACCGCTTTGGACTGTATAGGAGGTACATATGCGAACACCTATTTTTACAGGCTCCGGCGTGGCTATCGTCACGCCCTTCCGCAACGAGACGGTGGACCTGCCCGCCCTGGGGCATCTCATCGACCTCCAGCTGGAGGCAGGCACCGACGCCATCATCGTCTGCGGCACCACCGGCGAGGCCAGCACCATGACTTACCGGGAGCGGATGCGGACCATCGAATTCTGCGTGGAACAGGTGAACGGCCGGGTCCCGGTCATCGCCGGCAGCGGCTCCAACGCCACGGAGGTGACGGTGGCCCTCAGCCGGGACGCCCAGCACGCCGGGGCCGACGCCCTGCTGCTGGTGACGCCCTACTACAACAAGGCCAGCCAGACGGGGCTCATCCGCCACTACCAGGTGGTGGCGGACGCCGTGGACCGGCCCGTCATCCTCTACAACGTCCCCTCCCGCACCGGGGTCAGCATCGCCCCGGAGACCTACGCGCAGCTGGCGCAGCACCTCAACATCGTGGGCGTCAAGGAGGCATCGGGGAACCTGGGCAATATCCAGCGCACCCGGTGCCTGTGCCCGGAGGATTTTTACATCTGGTCCGGCAACGACGACGAGACGGTACCCATCTGCGCCCTGGGAGGCGTGGGTGTCATCTCCGTGGTGGCCAACATCGCCCCGGCCCTCATGCACCGCCTGACACAGCTTTGCCTTGCCGGGGACTACAAGGCCGCCGGGGCTCTCCAGGTGGAATTGAAAGCCCTCTGCGACGCCATGTTTTGTGAGGTGAACCCCATCCCGGTAAAGACCGCCATGGGGCTCATGGGCCTCTGCGAGGGCACCCTCCGCCTGCCCCTGTGCGAGCCCAGCGCCTCCAACCGGGAGCGGATCCGCAGCACACTGGTGGGGTACGGCCTGATGCCCGCGTAAACCGAAGGAGGAGGCCCACGGGGCCTCCTCCCTGTTTTTCTCATTCCTCCGCCGGGACGATACCCTGCTCGATTCCGGCGGCCACCATCCAGGCCGTCAGAGCCTCCTCCAGCAGCGTCTGGTCACCTTCGGACGTCCGCCACTGCTCCAGGAAGCCGTCGTCAAAGTCCGCGCCGCTGCCGCCGGTGCGGAACTCGCCGTTCTCCGTGCTTATCAGCAGGGTGCTGCTGTCCAGATAGCCGTGGACCTCCCGCAGGAAGCCCGCCAGGGCCGGGACGTTCAGCTGGTGGCCGTTCATGGCAAAGTTGCAGTCCCAGACCACCGTGCTCTCCCGCAGCAGCCGCTCCGTGCCGGGATTGGCGCCGTCCAGGGAAAACAACTCATAGTGGTACTCTGCCCAGCCCTGCCACATCTCCGGCTGATACCGCAGCAGGTAGTCCTCTCCATCGATCCGGCAGGCAAACATGCTGGTCCAGCCCGGGTGGCTCCGGTGGGCGCTCTCCGTCCACAGGCGGGTGTCGTCCTTTTTGCTGATCTGCAGCTCATAGAATTCCGCACGTCCCTCCACCTCGGGGTCCAGCAGCGTCACCAATTCCATGTTCTCTGTGACACCGTCGTGGTCAAAATCGTAAATGCCCGCCAGCTTTTTGGCAGTCTGCTCTGTGCTGGCGCCCTTCAATCGGTTGCTCTCCATGCGGATGGAGCAGCGGTAAGTGCTCTCCTCCGTGCCGCCCCGGACGCCGCCCAGGGTGACCAGCAGCATGTCATTCCCGCTCCACCGGCCCCAGTCCTCCTCCGGCAGGAAGGCACCCTCCGGGATGTTGGAGCCGTCCGGCATGGTCATGTGCCAGTAGGCGCTCTTCACCGGCTCCAGCACCGTCACCATGGTCTCGGTCTCCGTGGTCCGGGCGATGGCCACATAGCTGCCGTTGGGGGACCACAGCACCGACTGGCGGTAGTCGCCCTTGTCCTCCCAGGTCATCTCCTCCGCCGCCGGGTCCAGCACCGGGATGCTCTCCAGCAAATACAGCCCCCCTGAGGGCACCTCCGGCTCCGGCGGCTCCTCCCAGTCCTCCTCCGGCAGGACCACCGCGGGCGCCTGTGGAGCCTCCGGGACGGTTTCGTCCTCCGGCTGAACGCCGGTCTGGCCGCAGCCCGCCAGCAGCAGGCACAGCGCCAGGGAAACCGCGATCTTTCTCATAAAAACGCCACCCTTATTCTGTCTTTTTCACCAGTATAAGGGCGGCGTTCCTGTTACGTCAACCACAATTCGGTTACAATTTGTGACGATTTCCGTTACCGCCCATCAGCTGTCTCCATCTCCAGCCTGCCGTTGGGAGAGACCGCCTCCCCCCTCCAACTCCGCCGCCGTCACCTCCAGCAGGGCAAGCAGGCCCAATATCTGCCGCTTTTGCATAAAAATACCACCCCGACACTGTAATACGTACAGTATACGGAGTGGTATTTTTTATGTCAACTACAATTCGGTTACAAAGCAGGGCCGTTAACCCGCGTTTTGCGCCCGCCGGAAGGCGATATAGTCCTCGTAGGTGCCCATCTTGTCGATGAGCCTGCCGTTCTCGAACTCCATGATACGGTTGGCTACGGTCTGGACGAACTCGTGGTCGTGGCTGGAGAACAGCACGACTCCCTTGAAGTCGATAAGGCCGTTGTTGACGGCGGTGATGGACTCCAGATCCAGGTGGTTGGTGGGCTGGTCCAGCACCAGCACGTTGGAGCCGAACAGCATCATGCGGGACAGCATGCACCGCACTTTCTCACCGCCGGAGAGGACCTTGACAGGCTTGAACACATCGTCGCCGGAGAACAGCATCCGGCCCAGGAAGGCCCGCTTGAAGGACTCGGTGTTCTCCTCCGCGTTGTCCGCCGTGTACTGGGCCAGCCAGTCCAGCAGGTTCAGGTCGCAGTCGTTGAAGAAGGCGGAGTTATCCAGGGGGAAGTAGCTGGTGGTGATGGTGGTGCCCCACTTGTAGCTGCCCTGGTCGGGCTCCAGCTCGCCCATCAGAATTTTGAACAGGGTGGTCTTGGCGATCTCATCCTCGCCCACGAAGGCCACCTTCTCGTCCCGGTTGATGCGGAAGCTGACGTTGTCCAGCACCTTGCGGCCGTCCACGGTCTTGGAGAGATTCTCAACAACCAGAATTTCCTTGCCGCACTCCCGGTCCATCTTGAAACCCACGAAGGGATACCGCCGGGAGGAGGCCGGCATCTCCTCCACCGACAGCTTGTCCAGCAGCTTCCGGCGGGCGGTGGCCTGCTTGCTCTTGGACTTGTTGGCGGAGAAGCGCTGGATAAACAGCTGCAATTCCTTGATTTTTTCCTCGTTCTTCCGGTTCTGGTCCCGAATCATCCGCTGGACCATCTGGCTGGACTCATACCAGAACTCGTAGTTGCCCACGTACATCTTGATCTGGCCGTAGTCCACATCCACGATGTTGGTGCAGACCGTGTTCAGGAAGTGGCGGTCGTGGCTGACCACCAACGTCAGGGCCTCGCAGTCCATGAGGAAGTCCTCCAGCCACTCGATGGCCTGGATGTCCAGGTGGTTGGTGGGCTCGTCCAGCAGGATGATGTCGGGCTTGCCGAACAGCGCCTGGGCCAGCAGGACCTTCACCTTCTCCTTGGCGGTCAGGCTGCTCATTTCGCTGTACAGAATATCGGCGGACAGGCCCAGGCCCTGAAGCAGGCGGGAGGCGTCGCTCTCGGCCTCCCAGCCGTCCATCTCGGCGAATTCGGCCTCCAGCTCGGAAGCCTTCACGCCGTCCTCCTCGGTGAAGTCCTCCTTCTCATAGAGGGCGTCCTTCTCCTTCATGATGTCGTAGAGCCGCTGATTGCCCATGATGACGGTGTCCAGCACGGTATAAGCGTCGTACTGGAAGTGGTCCTGCTTCAGGATGGACATGCGCTGGTCCTTGGAGATGACCACCTCGCCGCTGGTGGGCTCCAGGTCGCCGGAGAGGATGCGGAGGAAGGTGGACTTACCGGCGCCGTTGGCGCCGATGATGCCATAGCAGTTGCCTGGGACGAACTTCAGGTCCACATGCTTGAACAGCGTCTGGCCGCTGAAGTTCATGCTGACGTCGTTGACTGTGATCATGTTGATTCCTTTCTATATACGCAGAACGGCGCGGCACAAATGTGCCGCGTCTGTTCCGGTCATTTTTCATTAGATATAAGCGCGGTGGAAAACCTTCTTGCCCTTCTTGATGACCACGCCGTCGCCCTCGAAGTCGCTCTGGTCGAAGGCCACGTCGATGGAGGCCACCTTCTGGTCGTTGACAGCCACGCCGCCCTGCTGGATCAGCCGCCGGGCCTCGCCGTTGGAGGCGCACAGGCCGCAGGCCACCAGCAGATTGATTGCGCCGATCTTGCCGTTCTCGAACTTGTCGGCGGACAGCTGAGAAGAAGGCATGTGCTCCAGAGAGCCCTTGCCGGAGAACAGGCCCCGGGCGGTCTCCTGGGCCTTGTTGGCCTCTTCCTCGCCGTGGACCAGCTTGGTCAGCTCATAGGCCAAAATCTCCTTGGCGGTGTTCAGCTGGCTGCCCTCCCACTTGTCCATCTCGTCGATTTGCTCCAAGGGCAGGAAGGTCAGCATGCGGATGCACTTGAGGACGTCGGCGTCCTCGATGTTCC
>CAYWYW010000038.1:0-19513 GCA_964462715.1 uncultured Oscillibacter sp. | reverse complement strand
GCTCCACGCTCATGGTCTCCGGCATGACGATGATGATGCGGTAGCCCCGGGCGGCAGCCACGGAGGCCAGACCGATGCCGGTGTTGCCGGAGGTAGGCTCGATGATGACGGAGCCGGGCTTCAGCAGGCCCTTGGCTTCGGCGTCGTCGATCATGGCCTTGGCGATGCGGTCCTTCACGCTGCCGGCGGGGTTGAAATATTCCAGCTTGGCCAGGACCTTGGCCTCCAGGCCCTCTTCCTTCTCAATATGGACCAGTTCCAGCAGCGGAGTCTTGCCGATCAGCTGGTCGGCGGATGTATAGATCTTACTCATGATTATTTCCTCCTAAATGTCCTTTTCAATGTGTAAAAATAAATGTGGTCTGTCGTAGTCAGAGGCAGCGGCGACATCGGAGGTGCATCAATTCGTATTTCATATAATACCAACCTTTCAGCTAGGTTAATACGGATTATAGCTTTGCATTCCTCATTTGTCAAGGGTTATCTCCAAAATTTTTTCATTGATTCCCTATTAACCACGCTGTATAATAGGTTTATTAAAGCTTGGAGGGATCTGACATGCTGATTTCCACAAAGGGCCGTTATGCGCTGCGGGTCATGATCGATCTGGCTGAGCACCAGGCAGAGGGATTTATTCCCCTGAAGGTAATCGCGGAACGGCAGGAAATTTCAGAAAAGTATCTGGAAAGCATCATCAAGCTGCTGGTAAAGGCGAAGCTGCTGAACGGCGTACGGGGCAAGGGCGGCGGCTATCAGCTGACCAAGACCCCGGACCAGTATACGGTAGGTGCCATTCTGCGGCTGACGGAGGATTCTCTGGCTCCGGTGTCCTGCCTGGAACCCGGTGCATCCGCCTGCTCCCGGGCGGCGGAGTGCCGCACGCTTTCCCTGTGGCAGGGGCTGGACAAGGTCATCAGCGACTATCTGAATCACATTACCATTGCGGATCTGATGAAAAAGGATGCCTCGGGAGATTTTTACGTGATCTGATCCATAAATATACGAGGAACTCAGCAGGTGGAGATGATGGGCACAGTTTCTTTCGTCTTGCTGATACAAAAAGCCGGATGCGGGCTTTCCCGCATCCGGCTTTCTTGTTCAGGGCCTCTGGACCCTTACTTATTGGAGGTGTGGATGGCGCGCTTTTCGGCCTGCAGAGCCGCCTCGCGCATGGTCTCGGTGACGGTGGGATGGCTGTGGATGGTGCTGATGATCTCATCCAGGGTCATTTCCTCGCCGATGGCCAGAGCACCCTCAGCGATCAGATCCGTGGCACGGGGCCCAATGATATGCATACCCAGGATCTCGCCATACTCCTTGCCGGCGATGATCTTTACCAGGCCTTCGCCGCCGTTGAGGATCAGGGCTTTGCCGTTGGCGCTCATGGGGAACTTACCGACCTTGTACTCGATGCCCTGGGCCTTGCACTGCTCCTCGGTCAGGCCGACGGAAGCAGCCTCGGGCTCGATGTACACGCAGGTGGGGTTGGTCTTTTCGTCGTAGGTGGCCTCGATACCGCAGATGTTCTCGGCAGCCACCTCGCCCATGGCGGAGGCGGTGTGCGCCAGCTGGGCGTGACCCATGACGCAGTCACCGATGGCATAGACGCCGGGGACATTGGTCTGCATCTTGTCGTTGACGATGATGCGGCCGCGGTCGTTGTCGATGCCGCCGGCTTCCAGGTTCAGGGAAGCGGTGTTGGCGCGGCGGCCGATGGCCACCAGGACCTTCTCCGCCTCAAAGCTGACGGTCTCGCCGGCCTTGTTCTTGCAGACAACCTTGGCGCCCACGGAAGAAGCCTCAACGGACTGCACGGGGCACTCCAGGTTGAACTCCATGCCCATCTTCTTCATGTGGGCCACGCCGATCTTGGTCAGGTCGCCGTCCAGCATAGGCAGCATGTGGTCCATGGCTTCCACCACGGTGATCTTGGTGCCGAAGGCAGCATAGGCGCAGGCCAGCTCCAGGCCGATGACGCCGCCGCCGATGACCACCATGGTCTTGGGCAGCTTCTCCAGGCTCAGGGCGCCGGTGGAGTCGATGCAGTTGGGGTTCTCCTTCAGGCCGGGGATGGGAGGCTGAGAGTTGACAGAGCCGGTAGCCACAATGATGGCGTCGGCGGTCATCTCCTCGGTGGTGCCATCAGCCTTCTTGACAGACAGCTTGCCGGGCGCGGTGAAGGTGGCCTCGCCGTCGACCTTCTTGACCTTGTTCATCTTCAGCAGGCCGGCCACGCCGCCGGTCAGCTTGGCGGAGATGTCGTTCTTGTGCTTGATGACCTGGGGGAAGTCCACTTCCACACCGGAGACCTTGACACCGATCTCAGGACCCTGGTCCTTGATCTGGGAGATCAGCTCAGCGGAGTGCAGCAGGCACTTGGTGGGGATGCAGCCCACGTTCAGGCAGGTGCCGCCCAGGTGCTCCTTCTCGACAACGGTGACCTTGGCGCCCAGCTGCGCGGCGCGGATAGCAGCCACATAGCCGCCAGGGCCGCCGCCGATGACGATGACGCTGGTGTCGCTGGCCGCCTTGGCGGGAGCAGCGGGAGCAGCAGGTGCGAAGGGCACAGCGGGAGCAGCAGGGGCAGCCGCGGGAGCAGCGCCGCCGATCTGCTCGCCGGGCTGGCCGATCCAGGCCAGGGTGCCCATAACGGGCACATCGTCGCCCTCCTGGGCCACGATCTTCAGCATGGTGCCGTCCACCTCGCTGGCGACCTCATTGGTCAGCTTGTCGGTGGTGATCTCCACGATCACGTCGCCGACCTTGATGGTATCGCCCTCCTGCTTGACCCACTTGGAGACAGTACCCTCCTCCATAGTCAGGCCCAGCTGGGGCATTTTCAGTTCGTAAGCCATTGGTTTGTTCCTCCCCTTACAGCAGGATGCTCATGGGGTTCTGCAGCAGATCCCGCAGATCCATCTGGAACTTCGCCACAACGGCGCCGTCCAGAGTGCGGTGATCCAGCGTCACAGACAAACGCATGACCTGCTTCTTCACGACATTGCCCTCATCGTCCAGAGCAAGCTCGTCCTCGATGGCGCAGACGCCCACGATGACGGAATCAGGCTGGTTGATGATGGGAGTGAAGGTCTCGATACCAAACATGCCCAGGTTGGACACGGTGATGGTGTTGCCCTTATACTCCTCAGGCTTCAGCTTGTTCTCCTTGGCGCGGGTGGCCAGATCCTTGGCGGTAGCAGCCAGGGTATCCAGCCCCATCTTGTCGGCATCGCGGATGACGGGGGTGATCAGACCGGAGTCCAGAGCCACGGCCATGCCGATGTTGACATGAGCGCGCTGGATGATCTGATGGTTGGCCTCGTCGAAGCTCACCAGAATCTCGGGATGGTTCCGCAGGCAGACAGCCAGAGCCTTCAGCACCAGGTCGTTGACAGAGTACTTCTTGCCGGTCTCGGCCAGCAGCATCTTGCGGAACTTCATCAGAGCGGTGACATCCACCTTGATGTTCTGGGTGACAGGCGGGATCTCGGTGTGAGAGGCCAGCATCCGCTCGGAGACAACCTTGCGCATACCGGACAGTTTCACCACGGTGTCGCCTTCCATCAGCTCCAGGCCGGCCTTGGGAGCGGCAGGCTTGGCAGCAGGAGCAGCAGGAGCGGGGGCAGCTGCCACAACGGGAGCGTTCTTCTGTGCCTCGGCGGCAGCCAGGATATCAGCCTGACGGATACGGCCGGAGGTGCCGGTGCCAACGATGTTGGTATAGTCCACGCCCAGCTTGGCAGCGGTCTTACGGGCCAAGGGGGAGATGCGGATACGGGCGCCGTTTGCGGCAGCCACAGGAGCGGGAGCGGCAGCGGGGGCAGCAGCAGGAGCGGCCTCCGCGGCGGCAGGAGCGGCGGGAGCGGCAGCGGGGGCAGCACCGCCCACGGCCTCGCCGGGCTGACCGATGTAGGCCAGCAGGCCCTTGACGGGGATATCCTCGCCCTCCTGGGCCACGATCTTCAGCAGGACGCCCTCAAATTCGCTGGCGACCTCGTTGGTCAGCTTATCGGTGGTGATCTCCACGATCACGTCGCCGACCTTCACCTCATCGCCTTCGTGCTTGATCCAGGTGGAGACAGTGCCCTCCTCCATGGTCAGGCCCAGCTGAGGCATCAATACTTCATGTGCCATGTTGATTACCTCCTCACTTGTTCAGGACGCGCTTGACGGCCTTGACGATGTCGTCGGGATGGGGGAAGTTCTGGTCCTCCAGTACGGGGCTGAAGGGCGAGACGATGTTCAGGCCGCAGACACGCTCCACGGGAGCGTCCAGCTCGTCGAACAACTCCTCGGCGATCTGAGCGGAGATCTCGCCGGCATAGCTGCCGCGCTTGACTTCCTCGGAGACGATGATGACGTTGTGGGTCTTGGAGACAGAGGCCTTGATGGCGTCCCAGTCGATGGGCACCAGGGTGCGCAGGTCCAGGACCTCTACGTCGATGCCCTCGGCAGCCAGCTTCTCAGCGGCTTCCATGGAGAAGTTGACCTCGCGGCTCCAGGTGATGATGGTCAGGTCCTTGCCCTCGCGCTTCACGTTGGCCTTGCCGATGGGGACCAGATAATCCTCGTCCTCGGGAATTTCTTCCTTCTTGGCGTACAGCAGCTTGTGCTCAAAGACCACCACGGGATCGGGGTCACGCATAGCGGACTTGATCAGGCCCTTGGCGTCGGCGGCGGAGCAGGGCGCCACGACCTTCAGGCCGGGGAAGTGGCAGACCATGCCCTCCAGAGACTGGGAGTGCTGGCCGGCGTTGCGGCGGCCGGAACCCATGGGCATACGCAGCACCAGGGGGATGGAGCACTGACCGCCGGACATGTACTTCAGCTTGGCGGCCTGGTTGAACAGAGGATCGGCGCAGACGGTGACAAAGTCGTCATACATCAGCTCCACGCAGGGATGCATGCCGCGCATAGCAGCGCCCACGGCCATGCCCAGGAAGCCCTCTTCGGAAATGGGGGTATCGATGACACGGTTGGGACCGAACTCATCCAGGAAACCGGTGGTGACGGCGAACACGTTGCCCATGACGGCCATGTCCTCGCCCATGATGAACATCTTGTCATCCCGGCGCATCTCTTCCAGCAGGCCCTCACGAATGGCCTTGCTCACAGTGATCTTCTTGCTCATCTTGCCACACACCTTTCGTTATCGGCAGTATACATATCGTCGGTGACCTCAGAGGGATCGGGATAGGGAGACTCGTCGGCAAACTTGACAGCCTCGTCCATCTCCTCCTGAGCGGCCTTCTTGATCTCTTCCAGCTCCTCTTCCTTGACGCCCATAGCGATCAGCTTCTTGCCCAGCTTCTCGATACCGTCGTTGGCCAGAGCCTTCTCCATGTACTCAGCGGGACGATACACGGCGGGGTCGCCGCAGTAATGGCCCTGATAACGATAGACCTTGGCCTCCACCACATAGGGGCCCTTGCCGCTGCGGGCATGGTCCATGGCCTCGGTCATGGCCTCGTAAACGGCCACGGGGTCGGTGCCGTCCACGACGGCAAAGGGCACATCGTAAGCGGCGGCACGGGTAGCCAGATCGGGGGTGTTGGTGACACGGTGGATCTCAGTGGAAACGCCGTAGCAGTTGTTCTCAATGAACCAGACCATGGGCAGCTTCCAGGTGGCGGCCATGTTCAGGGACTCATGGAAGGTACCCTCGTTGGTGGAGCTGTCGCCGAAGCAGCCGACGGTAACGCAGTTGTCACCCAGGATCTTGGAGGCCAGAGCGGAACCGGCGGAGATGGGCTGACCGGCACCCACGATGCCGTTGGCGCCCAGGTGGTTCATCTTGGCCATATCAGCGATGTGCATGGAACCGCCCTTGCCCTTGCAGTAGCCGGTGCGCTTGCCGAACAGCTCGGCCATGGCCAGCTTGGGATCGCCGCCGCGGGCGATGACATGGCCGTGGCCGCGGTGGGTGGAGGTGAAATAGTCCTGGGGCTGGATGGTGGCGAAAGCGCCGGCCTCAGCGGCCTCCTGGCCGATGCTCAGGTGGATATTGCCAGCCAGCATACCCTTGGTGAAGCATTCAGCCGCGTGCTCCTCAAATGCGCGGATGCGGACCATCGTCCGGTAGAAACCCAGCAGCAGTTCCTTGGAGTACTTCTCTTCAGAGTTCTTCTTTTTCGTTGCCAATGTTTTCACGCCTTTCTTAAAATGTTTGGCTCTATGGATCACAATGCGATTGAAAACAAATTATGCCTGACGGGGAGCGAACAGGGGGACCTCCAGCTCCTCGTCGAACTTGCGGCCCATGACCAGGCCCTCGATCTCGGCCAGGATCACATCCACGGTCAGCAGGACCTTGGTGCCCTCCACCAGATGGCCGCCGTGGGCGTTGCCGTGCCGGTCAGTCACGGTCATGTGGACATGCAGGTTCGTGTTGCCCTCATCATCATGGCAGATGATGCCGGACGCGCTGGTCAGCTCGATGGGGCCGGTGAGGTGCAGGGTCTCACCATAACCGTAGCCCGCCTTGGTGGGCAGCTCCACGGGATTACAGAAATGTGGATCCTGCAGGCTGCCGATGGCGCTGAGGATGACACCGTTGTTGATGCCGTTGCGCTCGCAGGCCTCCTGCAGACCCAGAAGCACATCCGTGCCGGGTTTCAGACGCACCGCGATCACGCGGCCCAGCTTGCCCTGAGCCATTTCCATATCAAAGCTCATACCTTACCCTTCCTTCCTGTTGATGTATGATAAAAAGAGACGGTTCTCTTTATGGGATACGATTTAAAGCTCCACGGTCTGCCAAGGCTCCGTCAGGGCCAAAGCCGGCCCTTCCTCAGGCGGCCAGTTGGCCAGATCCCGCTGCAGCATGTAGCGCATCTGCATGGTGTCGTCCCCCTGGAAGGGCACGTGGTAAACGCAGTAATTCTCGGCCTTCAGACCGCCGCGGAAAAACTTTGGGTTGTGAAATACCCGGAAGAACAGCGGGTTCAAAAACGCCGCCCGCAGCGGCAGATCCTTTACCGCCTCAAAGGTCGTGCTCATGTAATCCACATCCGCCGTGAACAGCACGTGCTTGTCATCGAAGGACAGCACATAACAAAGATGCCGGACGCCCCAGTATTTCCGGTCCAGATGCTGGGTGGAAAAAGCCCGCACAGACAGGTGGGGTTCTACCCGGAAAGAGGCGTGATCCGTCCTCCTGGACAAGTCTACACAGGGGATGCGCCTTTCCCGCAGGAAAGCATCCAACGCGGAGTCCGGCTGGTCCGCCAGCGGCTTAAAGATGCCTTTCACCGGGCGGTGCCACAGGTACTCCATGGTCATGCCGGGGGAAAAGTGATCGGGATGGGCATGGGTGAACAGCAGGTAATCCACCTTGGAAAAGAGGCCCTCGCCCCGCAGCATCTGCTGCCAAGTCACATCCGTCAGGTTGCTGAAGGGATGTCCCTCCGGACCGTAGATGCCGTCCATCAGCACTGTAGTCCCCCGGTATTCCAGCAGCAGTCCCGCGTTGCAGACCAGCGTCACCCGCAGCTTCTCGTCCATGCTTTCCCCTTCACAGCGTAAAATTGAATTCAATTTTACATTTTCTCCGATACAAAATTATCATTTGATATTCAAAAAGTCAACAATAAAATGCGTCTATGCATAAAAAGTCTACTTTTTAAATAAATGGTAAGACCATTTTTAGCTTTTTTGACAAGGTTTACTTCTTCTCCCAGGCGACTTTCCGTTTGGGCATCATGGTGACCTGATCCATGCCCTGCCGGATATACCAGTCAATGGTATCGTACACTACCTGGATGTGCTGCTGAATAAAGGCTTCCAGTGCCTCCGCATCCTTGGCCAGCAGCAGGTCCAGGATTTTCCGGCTCTCCTTCAGGGAGTCCCGCAGGAAGTCCACATTGGTGGTGGAAGAAGTCCACAGGAAGAAGATGCTGCCGATGCTCCAGTTGGATTCGTAGATGTTCAGCAACTTCTCATTGCCCGCCAGCTTCACATACAGGGTGTGGAACCGGCTCTCCAGCTCATAGGCCGCGTTAAAGTCCTCAATGTCCTGCAGGGCATTCACCAGCTCCTGCATCTCCGCGATAATCTCCGGCGCATAATCCACGTTTTTGATGGCAGGACGCACGCAGAAGCGCTCGATCATCATGCGGATATCCACGGTCTCCAGAATTCGGCGGGGCGTGATTTTGGCCACGGTGACGCCCCGGTTGGGGATGGCCTCCGCCACACCCTGGGCCACCAGGCGATTGATGGCCGCCACCACCGGCGTGCGGCTGATACCCAGAGAGTCGGAAATCTCCTGAGTGGACAGCTTGGAGCCGGGGGGATATGTTCCATTCTGGATTCGCTTCCGGATCTCCAGAAATGCGTAATCCTGCAGCGAAGTCTCTCGTTTCATGTCATCCTCCTATATCCAACGCACTGTGTTTTGCGATGGGTCTCCAACACCGCGTGCGGGTATCGTTTGGCATTTTCTCCATCTGCCACCGATTATAGCACGCTGCTTTTTATCCAACAAGCCATCAAACGCATTTTATAGTGCCAAAAATCAAGGCCGATTTTCGTCATTTTGAATTCATTTTACGGAAATATGTGTAAAAAGGTCCGGCCAATGCCGGACCTTTTTACTATGATCTAATTCTTGGTGTGGATTGCCCGCTTTTCAGCGTGCAGTGCCGCCTCCCGCATGGTCTCGGTGACGGTGGGATGGGAATGGATGGTGGAGATCAGCTCGTCCAGAGTCGCCTCCACCCGGATGGCCAGGGCGCCCTCGGCGATCAAATCCGTGGCCCGCGGCCCGATGATGTGCATGCCCAGCACCTCGCCGTACTTGGCCCCGGCGATGATCTTCACCAGACCCTCGCCGCCGTTGAGGATCAGAGCCTTGCCGTTGGCGCTCATGGGGAACTTGCCCACCTTGCAGGCGATGCCCTGGGCCTTGCACTGCTCCTCCGTCAGGCCCACGGAGGCCGCCTCCGGCTCCATGTAGACGCAGGTGGGATTGGTGCTCTCGTCGTAGACCGAGGGAATGCCGCAGATGTTCTCGGCGGCCACCTCGCCCATGGCGGAGGCAGTGTGGGCCAGCTGGGCATAGCCCGCGACGCAGTCGCCCACGGCGTAGACGCCGGGCACGCTGGTCTCCATCTTTTCATTGACGAGAATGCGGCCCCGGTCATGCTTCAATCCGCCGGCATCTAGGTTCAGGGACGCGGTGTTTGCTTTCCGGCCGATGGCTACCAAAACCTTCTCCGCCTCAAAGCTGACGGTCTCCCCCGCCTTGTTCTTGCAGACGACCCTGGCGCCCACGGGGCTGGATTCCACGGACTGCACGGGGCACTCCAGATGGAAGTCCATGCCCATCTTCTTCATATGGGCCACACCGATGGCGGTCAGGTCGCCGTCCAGCATGGGCAGCATGTGGTCCATAGCCTCCACCACCGTGATTTTGGTGCCGAAGGCGGCATAGGCGCAGGCCAGCTCCAGGCCGATGACGCCGCCGCCGATGACCACCATGGTCTTGGGAAGCTCCTCCAGGCTCAGGGCGCCGGTGGAGTCGATGCAGTTGGAGTTCTCCCGGATACCGGGGATGGGCGGCACAGCGTTGACAGAGCCGGTAGCCACGATGATGGCGTCGGCAGTCATGGTCTCAGTGCTGCCATCCGCCTTTTTTACGGACAGCTTCCGGGGGGCGATGAAGGAGGCCTCGCCGTCGAGCTTTTTTACCTTGTTCATCTTGAAGAGCCCGGCGATGCCGCCCGTCAGCTTTTTGGAGATCTCATTCTTATGGGCGATTACTTTCGGGAAGTTGACCTTGACGCCCTCCACCTCCACGCCGATATCCGCCCCCTGCTCCTTGATCTGGGAGACCAGCTCGGCGCTGTGCAGCAGGCACTTGGTGGGGATGCAGCCCACATTCAGGCAGGTGCCGCCCAGGTGTTCCCGTTCGATGACGGTAACCTGCGCGCCCAACTGAGCGGCGCGGATGGCGGCCACATAGCCGCCGGGACCGCCGCCGATGACAATGATATTCATATGGCGCTCTCCTCCCTCAGGCCAGGATCAGCTCGGGATGCTCAATGAGCGTCTGGAGGTCCTTGAAGATGCCGCCCACTTCCAGGCCGTCCACCACCCGGTGGTCGAAGGTCATGTAGGCGATCATGGTGTCCCGGGGCACGAACTGGCCGTCGATCCAGACGGGCTTCTTGGTGGTGCGGCCAAAGCCCATGATGGCCACCTCGGGCGGATTGATGATGGGGGTGGACATATCGATGGGGAACATGCCCACGTTGGACACGGTGAAGGTGCCGCAGCCCTGCTCGCCTTCCCGCAGCTTCTTCTCCTTGGCCCGGGCGCCCAGGTCCTTGATGGTGCGGCTCAGCTCCACCAGGGACAACGTGTCCGCGTTCTTCACCACGGGGACCATGAGGCCGCCCTCGGTAGCCACCGCCACGGAGAGCTGTACGTGCTTGTGAGAAAACAGGGTCTTGCCGTCGAAGGTGGCGTTAGCCAGGGGATGCTTCACCAGCATCTTGACCACCGCCTTGCACAGCAGGTCGTTGACGGTGATCTTGCAGCCCAGATACTCCTGCTGGGCCACCAGCTTCTGCCGCAGGGCCAGCAGCTCCGTGACGTCCATCTCGCAGGTGGCGGTGCACTGGGCCATCTCCTGCAGGCTGTTGTACATATTGCGGGCGATGGCCTTCCGCACGCCGGTCCAGGGGGTCTCGGTGATCTCGTCCTCCACAGCAGCGGAGACAGCAGCCGCGGCAGGCGCCGCCTTGGGTTGCTCCAGATACTTCCGGACATCCCGGGCGATGATGCGGGTGCCGTCGGGACCGCCGGAGGCTGCAATATCCGCCAGGCTGACTCCCGCTTCCTTGGCCAGCTTCTTAGCAAGACCGGAGGCCCGGATGTGGCCGTCGGCCATAACGGCGGCGCTGACGGTGCCGGTGACGGCGGGAGCTGCCACAGCAGGCGCAGTGTGGACACAGGTGGGGCACTCCCGGGCGCAGCCCTTCTCCTCCGTCTCAGCGGGTGCGGCAGGGGCAGTCGGAGCGGCGCCGCCGACCAGCTGGACCAGCTCCGCTTCGCTCTCCGCCAGCATACCGATCACCTCGCCCACGGGGATGGTGTCCCCCTCCTTGGCGATGATATGGACGTAGCCCTCCCCCAGAGCCTCGCAGTCGATGGTGTTCTTCTCGTTCTCATACTCCATGAGAACGTCGCCCTTTTTCACGTAGGCGCCCTCCGCCACTTTCCACTCAGCGATGGTGCCTTCCACCATGGTCAGTCCCGCCTTGGGCATTACGATTGCAGTACTCATGATATCCTCCTTTCAGCGGGTCTCAGAACATGGCGCGGATGGAGGCACAGATACGGTCCACGCTGGGGATGCTGTGCTTCTCCATGCGGATGTTGTAGGGCATGGGCACGTCCAGGGCCGCGATGCGGGCCACGGGGCCGTCCAGTTCGTCATACAGCTCCTCCTGGAACATGGCGGCCAGCTCCGCGCCGACACCGGCGGTCTTGTTGCCCTCCTCCACCACGGCGGCCAGGTGGGTCTTGCGGATGGAAGCAAAGATAGTCTCCTTGTCCAGAGGGGCGATGGTGCGGGGGTCGATGACCTCCACGTCGATGCCCTCGGCAGCCAGCTTTTCGGCGGCCTCCAGGGCCCGAGGCACCATGAGGCCAATGGCTACCAGGGTCACGTCCTTGCCCGGGCGCTTCACGTCCGCCAGGCCGATGGGAATGGTGTAATCGCTCTCATAGACGTCGTCGGGGATCTCCTGCTTGGTCTGATACAGCTGCTTGGGCTCGCAGAACAGCACCGGGTTGTCGGAGCGGATGGCAGACTTCAGCAGGCCCTTGGCGTCATAGGGGCAGGAGGGGGTGATGATGGTGAGGCCTGGCGCGTGCAGGAACAGGCTCTCCACGGTGTTGGAGTGCTCGCTGCCCGCGCCGTTGGAAGCGCCGGAGGCGCTGCGGATTACCAGGGGCAGCTTGTACTCCGGGCCGTGCATATACCGCCACTTGGCAACACAGTGGAAGATCTCCGTAAAGGCCACCATGGTGAAGTCGGAGTACATCAACTCCACGCAGGGGCGCAGGCCGGTCTCCGCGGCGCCGATGGCGCTGCCGATGATGGCGGTCTCCGTGATGGGGGTGTTCCGGACCCGCTTGGGGCCGAACTCCTCCAGCATCCCTCTGGTGATGCCGAAGATATTGCCGAACTGGGCCACGTCCTCGCCGTAGATCAGCACTTTGCCGTCCCGGCGCATCTCTTCCTTCAGTGCGTCGCCGATGGCTTTCGCATAAGTAACTTTCATACCGTTCTGCCCTCCTTGTCAAACGTACAGACCGTCATAGATCTCTTCGGGCTCCATCTCCGGCGCCGCCTCGGCCCGGAGGATGGCCTCGTCCATCTCCCGGTCGAAGTCCGCCCGCATCCGGGCGATCTCCTCGGGGGTAATGACGCCCTGCTCCACCAGCATGGCCTCCATGTTCTTGACGCAGTCCTTATTCTCGATCCAATCCTCGGTGACAGCGGCGTCACGGTAGGCGCATTGGTCGCCCTCGAAGTGGCCGCGCCAGCGGTAGTCCTTACACTCCAGAACAGCGGGTCCCTTGCCGGCCCGGACGCCCTCCAGCAGCTCCTTGGCGGCCTCGTAGACCGCCAGCACATCGGTGCCGTCCACCACCTTGGCAGGCATGGCGTAACCGGGTGCCCGGTCTGCCACCACGTTCTTGGCGGCGATGGAGTAGGAACAGGGAGTGGAGATGGCAAACTGGTTGTTGTGGCACACAAACAGTACCGGCAGCTTCCAGGCCGCCGCCAGGTTCATGGCCTCGTACACCGGGCCGCGGCTGGAGGTGCCATCGCCCATGAACACGAATGCCACATTATCCCGGCCCTCCATGTCAATGGTCAGCGCCGCACCCACGCCCACAGCGGCGTCGCAGCCCAGGGTGCCGGAAAAGCCCAGGTCGCCGGTGCGCAGTTCACCGATGTGAAGGCTGCCGCCCCGTCCGCCGGAATTGCCGGTCTTTTTGGCCAACAGCTCCCCGAAGAAGGTATCCAGAGAGGTGCCCATCATGTAGGGCACAGCGGTCACGCGGTGGGTGCGCTTATAGTAGTCGCCTTCCTTGAAATTGGTCAGGACGCCCACATAGGTGGCCTCCTGGCCCACGCCGCTGTGAACGTGGCCAGGGACCCGTCCCTGGGCATAGGTGTCCACCATCTTTTTCTCCAAAAGCCGCATATCCAACAGGTCTTTATACAGCTTTCGCAGAAATTCCTTTTCGTACTGCATGATAGTCCTCCTTATGATGTGATGCGGAATCCGGCCTCAGGACAGCTCCCGGCGGCCCAGAATCTGGGAAAAAATTCCTTTTTTGCGCTGAAAAACGCGGCGGCAGACAGCTGCCGCCGCGTTTTCATCACGCAACTTCGATTTCTTATAGTGCTCGGACTGCGGCTGGGATCACTTGCCGGTGAAGGCAGCGATCAGCTCGGGAGTCAGCTGGTCAGCGAACTCGTCGTAGCAGGGCTCAGCAGCCTTGCGGAACTCCTCGGCGGCCTCGGGGGTCAGCTCGCTGACAACGATGCCAGCGTCGGCCCACTTCTGCAGCACTTCCTGGTCGCCCTCGCGCTCCAGGACACGCTGATTCTGAGCGGCCTTCTGGCCAGCCTCGTCAACGATCGCCTGCAGCTCGGGAGACAGGGAGTCATACAGCTCACCGTTCATGGTGAAGAAGATGCAGTCATAGATACCAGTCCAGTAGGTAACATACTTCTGGACCTCGGCGATAGAGGCACCGTCGGCGGTGGGCAGGGGGTTCTCCTGGCCGTCATAAGTACCAGTCTGCAGGCCGGTGTAGACCTCGGACCAGTTGGCGTTGGTCCAGTTGGCGCCCCACTTGTCATAAGCGGCGTTCAGCAGCTTGGAGCCGGCGACACGCAGCTTCAGACCCTTCATATCAGCCAGGGACTCGATGGGACGGACGCTGTTGGTGGGATGACGGAAGCCGTTCTCGCCGATGCCCAGCAGGTGCAGGCCCATGCTCTCAACGACTTCGCCCACGGCCTTGCCGGCGTCGCCGTCCAGCTTGGCGTCGACATCGTCGAAGGAGCTGAACAGGAAGGGCAGGGACACGACGTTCAGACGAGCGTCGAAGTTGGAGTAGATGATGTTGGAGTGGGCGGACAGCTCGATGGTGCCGTCGATAACGCCCTGGATACCCTCGGTCTGGTTGCCGGCGGTCAGCTGGTCAGCAGCGTAGACCTCGACCTTGACCTTGCCGCCGGTAGCGTCGCTGACCATCTTGCCGAAGTCACGGCCCATGTCAGCCCAGCAGGTATTCTCAGTAGCGGAGCAGGCGAACTTCCAGGTCATCTCGGGGAACTCGGTACCGGTCTCGGCGGGCTGCTCAGTATTCTCAGCAGGCTTCTCGGCGGGCTGCTCTTCGGTCTTACCGCCGCAGGCGACCAGGGACAGGCCCATGACCAGCGCGAGGATCAATGCAAGAAACTTTTTCATTGTTTTTCCTCCTTAAATTCTACAAGTTGCGTTTTATCTGATATCACTTTCGTGATGGCAGATCACTAGGGATCAGCGGCCCAGCAGGACCGTGGAGAAGAAGGGCACGTAGGTGACGATCATCAAAGTGACGACGCAGGCGATGATCATGGGCCACACGGCCTTGGAAATGGAAGCAATGGTGACGCGAGTCTTGTCCTTGATGTCCTGCAGCTTGCTGCTGACGCCGATAGCCACGAACAGGTTGACACCCACGGGAGGAGTCACCTGGCCGATGGCCAGGTTCACGGTGGACAGCACGCCGAAGTGGATGGGATCGATGCCCAGCTTGGTGGCCACAGGATACATGATGGGGATGAAGATGTACATGGCGGAGTTGGCGTCTACGAAGCAGCCGGCGATCAGGAAGATCACGTTGACGATCAGCAGGAACACATACTTGTTGCCCGCGATGGTCAGCAGCAGGTTCTGGGCGGCAGAGGAAATGCCATGGACGGTGCAGATGTAGGAGAACAGGGTGGCGGCGCCGATGATCAGCATGATGCCGCCGGTGGTCTTGGTGGAGTCGACCAGCAGCTCGTACAGGTCACGGATCTTGACCTCACGATAGATGAACAGGCCGACGATCAGGCCGTACACCACGGAGACAGCAGCTGCCTCGGTGGGAGTGAAGAAGCCGCTGTAAATGCCGCCCAGAATGATAACGGGCATCAGGAAGCCCCAGAAGGCAGTGCGGAAGGACTTCCAGCGCTCGCCCCAGGAGGCCTTCTCACGGGAGGCGGTCAGGCCCTTTCTGCGGACCTCGATCATAATGATGACCACCAGGGCAATACCCATCATGATGCCGGGGATAATACCGCCCATGAACATATCGCCCACGGAGACGCCGGTGATAGAGGCGTATACCACGAATGCGATAGAGGGCGGGATGACGATGGCGATGGAGGATGCCGTTGCCATCATGGCGGAGGAGAAGGGTGCGGAGAAGCCGCCGCGATTGATCATGGCGGGGATCAGGATAATACCCAGAGCCGCCACGGTAGCCGGACCGGAACCGGAGATGGCGCCGAAGAAGCAGGCCACCACCACGCACACGATGGCGATGCCGCCGCGGCGGTGTCCGATACAGTCATCAATGAACTGGACCAGGCGGGTGGAGATTCCGGCCTTGGCCATGATGTTACCGGACAGGACGAAGAAAGGAATGGCCAGCAGCAGGAACTTGGCCATGCCGTTATAGACGTTGGTGGGAACGATAGACAGCTTGTCCCCGGAGTAGATCATGGCGAAGATAGAGGACATGCCCAGGCTGACGCAGATGGGGATGTTCAAAAACAGCATCACAAAGAAGGAGCCAAACAGAATTAAATTGATCATTTCTTTTCTCCTTCCTTACTCTTCGATCTTCACGCAGTCGCTTTCACCGCGCATGGTATCGATAAAGAACTCGATGGTGTGCAGAATCAGGAACACAGCGCCGATGGGCAGGAAAATGGTAAAGACCCATTCATGCCAGCCCAGAGAGGAGGTCAGCTTGCCGGAGGCCATCTGAGACAAAACCTTGTCATAGCCGGTCTTCAGCAGGACGATCCAGAAGGCGGTGTTGGCCAAGGTGATGATGAAGACGAAAATCTTTCTTCCCTTGACCTTCAGGCGGTCAAAGATCAAAGACAGGCTGATGAGGCTCCCCTCACGGGCGCACAGGCCGCAGCCCATCATGATCAGCAGGACGAACAGGTTGATGACCAGTTCCTCCGTCCACGCGAACTGGCTGTCGCTCAGTTTGCGGACCAGGACGTTCACAAATGTCAGAGCTGTAACGAAGACCAGGATCACACTGGTGACGATCTTCTCAAGTTCAGCCACAACATCCATGATCTTTTTGTAGGCTTTCATTGTATCAATCCCTTCCTATAATGCTGCGGGCACCGGTTCTTCCGCATTCCACACCATGCGGACACTCTCCTCCGGCAGCCGCTCCACAGGAATACGGATGTATTCCTGAATTGTGGACCTTTTCAGAGTAGCCTCAACTTGGTAGGACCATCTTAATCTGAGGCTATCATACCATTCTCCGCACTTTTAGTCAAATAAAGACTGAAAGAACCCGCGCCAAAATCTGCCGTTGATTCTCGCCGTTTTGCACAAATTGCGGATTTTTATTCAAATTTTTCCGGGTATTTCGCACGATATTCCTCTACGATCTGCAGATGCTTCTCCATTTCCGTCCGGGCGCGGGCCGCGTCCCGGTCCCGCACCGCCTCGAAAATGGCACAGTGGGAAGCATGGGTCTTTTTCTGATAATCCTCATGGCCGCCAAACCGGATACGGATATCCCCCAGCATGGCATTGACCAGATGGATGGAAGCCGCCAGCATCATGTTGTGGCTGGCTCTGGCCAGGGCATCGTGAAAGCGAACATCGTTCTGATAATCCAGTGGGTCAGCCTCCAGGGCCTCCAGGGCCTTCCGGAGCTGCTCCAGATCCTCCTTCGTAGCCCGCTGGCTGGCCAGTTCCGCGATAGCGGCCTCTGTCACCCGGCGGAACTCACTGAAGTCATCTTGGATCCCCTCCTGATCGGAGACCCGCACCAGGGAGATGATCCTTCGGATGTAATCCGCGTCCCGGACCACCACCTTCCGGTAGCCCCGGTTCTCAATAGCTCCCAGAAACTCCAGGATGCCCAGACACTCCCGCAGGGAACCCCTGCCAACCCCCAGCGTTTCCGCCAGATCCCGCTCCGAGGTCATTTCCTCACCGACCTTGATCTGGCCGCTCTCTATGGCATCGATCAGCGCCCACATAACCTTTTCCGGAATCTTCTGATCTCCGCTGCCTCTCTTTGCCAGCTGCATAGCTGTCTCCTTTTCGACATCCGGGCAGACCAGACTGTCCGCCCTTCCCGCCATCGCGTTATCCGCTTTTATCATAGTCCGCAGTCTTTTTTGCGTCAAGAACACTAAATGTAGAAAATTGAATTCAAAATTTGGAGAATTTGTTAGAATTTCAGTCAAAAAAAATGTAACCGCATACCTAGGCCAAACGGAACCAACAGAAACACCACAGAAGCGGTGTTTCTTGGTCAGAGATCATTCACTCCAGACGGTTGCCCCGCAGATAAGCGTAGCCCACGGGCACCACCAGCAGCACCAGTCCCAGCAAGGCCACCGTCATGCCAGTACCCTCTGTCAGCATCGCAGCTTCCAGCACCAGCAGTCCGCCGATACACCACAGCCAGCCGGCGAAACGGTGGACGTCCCGCCAGACCCGCTCATTTCTCTCCGTGGAAGAAAACCGCAGGGCAACCTTTGCATCCCGGGGACAATCCCATACATGGGCGCCCAGCATCAGCAGCGCCAGGCCCATTACACAGGGGGTGAGGAAGGGCAGCGTCAGACTGTCCCCGGCGGATTCCAGCATAAGGCCGCTGCAGAAAAGAACGGAGATGATGGGGAACCCCCACCGGCCCACCAGCCGCACCGGCGTACTGGGCAGGGTCATGCGCTTTTGATTGAACCACAGCTGGCCGTGGCAGATCAGATTCAGCAGGCACAGGAGGCCGGGCACCAGGAACACCACCGCGGCCCGGGGCAGAGAGTCATCCTTCCCGTCCACACCGATGAGGCCGGTCTCCACGATCTCCGGGATCTGATCCCACAGTCGCAGCCCCAGCTGCACGGGCATGGCGCAGGCGATCATGGTCACCACCAGCAGGAGGATGGCTTTCTCCTTCACCACGTGCTTGCCGAACATCCGGGCGCTTTCCATCTCCATCTCCCGGGACACACCGGGATTCTTTTTGTTTTTCTTGCTGCTCATAGGGCGAAGCCCTCCTTCTTTGATCCGTTGGGGAGTATTATACGAGGTTCCGGGCCATTTGTAAAGAACCGTCCCGGAGTTCACAGCCTTTACCGGCGATCCGGAGGTATTCACAAAAACACCGATGAAAGAATATTCCCCATTCACATGAAGATTTTTCCTTCCCTCTTGCGTGGGCCAGCCTCCTCATGGTAGGATGAATACGGAATTTCATCAATTTTTGACAGGAGGATTATATGAAGCAGGACATGATCTTGATTCTGGATCTGGGCAGTGAGGAAAACCCCCGCCTGGCCCGTGAGATCCGACGCCTGGGCGTTTACACGGAGATCCATCCCCACGACATTACCGCCGCGGAGCTGGCAGCCCTGCCCAATGTAAAGGGCATTATCCTCAACGGCGGTCCCAACCGGATAGTGGACGGTGTGGAGATCGACGCCTCCGCTGCCGTCTATGACAGCAGCCTGCCCCTCTGGACCATCGACCACAAGGGCTCCGCACCGCTGGCCGGTGATGGCGAGGTCCGTGAAAAGGCCATCTGTGATTTTGTATTCAGCCAGTGCGGAGCCGAGTCCAACTGGAACATGGAAAACTTCATCGCCGATCAGATCGAGCTGATTCGCCGTCAGGTGGGCGACAAGAAGGTGCTGCTGGCCCTCAGCGGCGGCGTGGACTCCTCCGTGGTGGCCGCTCTGCTCATCAAGGCCATCGGCAAGCAGCTCACCTGTGTCCACGTGAATCACGGCCTGCTGCGCAAGGGCGAGCCGGAGCAGGTGGTCAAAGTATTCCGGGACGAAATGGACGCCAACCTCATTTATGTGGATGCTGTGGACCGTTTCCTGAACAAGCTGGCCGGGGTCAGCGATCCGGAGAAAAAGCGCAAGATCATCGGCGCTGAGTTCATCCGCGTATTCGAAGAGGAGGCCCGGAAGCTGGAAGGCATTGACTTCCTGGCCCAGGGCACTATTTACCCCGACATCATCGAATCCGGAACCAAAACGGTGAAGGCCGTCAAGAGTCACCACAATGTGGGCGGTCTGCCGGAGGACCTGAACTTTGAGCTGGTGGAACCTCTGAAGATGCTGTTCAAGGACGAGGTCCGCGCCTGCGGCAAGGCTCTGGGCCTGCCTGACAACATGGTCTACCGTCAGCCCTTCCCCGGCCCCGGCCTGGGTGTCCGGTGTCTGGGC
>CAYWYW010000037.1:0-19948 GCA_964462715.1 uncultured Oscillibacter sp. | reverse complement strand
TGAAGGCGGTGTAGGTCTCGTTCATCTGCCGCTGGCTCTCGGCGGCGATGGTGTCGAAGACGATGCTGGACTTTCCGGAGCCGGAGACCCCGGTGAACACCACGATCTTCCCCTTGGGGACATCCAGGGAGACGTTTTTCAGGTTGTTCTGGTTCAAGCCGCGAATGATGATGGCATCCTGCTGTGACATAAGTGGCCCTCTCTTTCCTTGTTCTTTCCGTCCATGATACAGGACCGGCGGGATCTTTTCTCGACCTTCCTTGCTGTCCCCATCCTAATACCTGCCACGGTGGGAGAGTCAAGGGGTGTCCTCACCACAGGAAGGGGATCAGCCGGTACTTCACCTTTTTCCTGTAATCCGCATATCCCGGCAGGCCCGCTTCCAATACCTGCTCTTCGTTGCGGATGCGCCGTACCAACACCCAGGGGATCGCCAGGAAGGGCGCCACCGCCGCGGCGGAGCCCAGCACCAGGGGCATGGAGAGGAACAGCACCAGCACGCCCAGGTACATGGGGTGCCGCACCACGCCGTACAGCCCGGTGTCCACCACCTGCTGGCCCTCCTGCACCTCCACGGTGCGGGAGAGCCAGGCGTTCTCACGCATCACCTCCGCGTACAGCCCGTAGGCCCCGCAGAACAGCACGCACCCGGCGACCACCACAGCCATCGGCAGGCGGGTCCAGCCGAAGCGGAAGTCCAGCCCCGCCAGCACAAAGCCCGCCACAAACACCAGGGCGGACAGCAGGATGACCCGCTTCTGCTCCGGCTCCTGTTCCCGGCTGTTCAGCCGTTTCTCCAGCAGCTCCGGGGCCTTCACATACAGCACCGCCCCCACCACCGGCATGGGGACGAGCAGCAGGGCCATCAGCCGCCATCCTCCGGGATAGCGCCAGGTGCCCGCCGGAACAAACAGCAGCAGCCCCATCGCCAGCAGGCCCGACAGCATTTTCAGCCCGCCAGCCAACAGCAGCTTTTTCTTCATTGCTTCTCCTCCATTCCCCGTTCCTCCGTGCCGTCCTCGTTCAGTAATGCGCAGACCAGGTCCCCGTCCGTCAGGTGGATGTAATGGCTGCTGTGGGGCGCCCGCACCCACCTGCTCCGGGGAGAGAGGTCCAGGTAGCCCCGCATCAGCGTCTGCCAGAGTGCCTCGATCTTCCGGGCTTCCGCCTCCGAGGCTCCGCCGAAGGTGCGGATCTCCTGCTCCTCGATCCCGGAGTCGTGGGTGACCAGCACCAATGGGACAGACGGGAAGCCCACCTGCGCCGCCAGCCCCTCCAGATTTTGTGGCTCATGGGCCGCCGCGTACTCCGCCAGCGCCGTCTCATAGGTCCGCGCCCGGCTGACGGCGTTCAGAATGTACGCCGTCTCCTCCGGGGAAAAGCTGCTGTCATAATAAAAGGGTGGGGCAGTCCGCATCACCCGCCGCAGCAGCCATCCCAGATGCAGGCGGGCCAGCCGCTGGTTCAGCCGCAGGCCGGCGGTCTTGTCGGCGCCGCTCTTTTGGAATTCGGCAGGCGTCAGCTCCCTGCGGAACCGGCTGTCCTCCGGTGAGAGGGGGTCCAGCAGCACCAGCCTCTCCACCAGCTCCGGGTACATCCGGGCAAACTTCTGGGCGTACAGGCCGCCCTGGGAGTGGGCCAGCAGCGTCACCCGCTCCGCGTGGTCCAGGGTCTCCAGCAGCCCGTGCAGCTCCTCCGCGACATGCCCCGGCGTGCGCTCCAGGGTGGACACACCGCTGGAGCCATATCCGGCCCGCTCATACAGCAGCACCGTGTGTCCTTCGCTGAGCCGCCGGGTCAGGGGCCGCCATTCCGCCATGACGGCCCCCAGTCCCATCTCGATCACCAGGTCGATGCGCCCGGTGCCAAACACCTGATATGCCAGCTCCGTCGTGCCCACAAAACAGGTTCTGATCTCCATACATCATTCTCCCTTCAAATATGATGCTCTGCCTCATCCGCCTGCTTTTTGGCAGGCCGGATGGTGACGGCATCCAGACCGCCGGAGCGGGCCAGCAGCATAAAGGCCGTGAACGTCTGGCCCAGCATGTCATTGATCTCCTCGTCGGAAAAGTGGCACACCCGGGAGGCACACAGCGTCCCGATGCCGAAGGCGTAGACCCAGATATGCTGGAACAGCCGGCAGGCCTCCTGCCGGGTCAGGCCGTAGTCCGACTGGATGGCGGCCACACTGACCTCCGCCATCTCCCCCAGGTCGGCAAACACCTGGTCAAAGCCCCGTTCCTCCCGGTGCTCCGTCATGAAGAGCAGCTGGAACAGACGGGGCTCCTCCCGGGCAAAGCGCAGCATCTGCACGCCCACCTGCTTGAACAGCGGCGTGTACCCCGCCGCCTCCCGGATGCAGCCGTTGAAGCGCTCCATGGCGGCTTTCCGTGTCTCCTGCTGGACCTCTTCCATGCTGCGGAACACGGTGAAGATGGGCCGGGCGGAACTGCCCAGCCGCTCTCCCAGGTCCCGGGCCGTCAGGGCCTCCATGCCCTGCTCGCTGACCAGCCCCAGGGCGGCCTCCACGATCTCCTCTCTGGTGAATTTCGGCTTCGGCGGCACTCCGCATCATCCTTTCCCGTGTTTTATCTTAAAACTATCGTTTTAAATCATCCGTTTTATTATAGCCGATAGCAAAGAACGCGTCAATAGCAAGATCATCTCCCCGATAAAAGATGATATGCTCTGCTTTTCCGGAAAACGCCATGGTATCCGGCAGCTGGCTCTCTCCTTCTAACAAAAAAACAGGACATCCAAACCGGATGTCCTGAACCCCAGGGCTCCCGCCGGAACCCAGTTTCCCGCCCTTCGCAAGGAAAGGGGTGTGTGCGGGGAAACCCTTTGCGGGTTTTCCCTGCGCGATTTTAATCAGCCCGCCGCAGCGGCCCATTTTGTCTTGGCAAAATGGGAACGCTCCAAATAAGAATCCCCATCCTGACGGATGGGGATTCTTATTTGGAGCGGGCTACGAGGCTCGAACTCGCTACCTCCACCTTGGCAAGGTGGCGCTCTACCAGATGAGCTAAGCCCGCGGAACAGGATTTATTTTAGCAGGCGTTTCGCTCTTTGTCAAGCATTTTCTTTAAAAATTTCAATTTTCTTCGCTGGGCGTCTCCGGCGGCTCCTCCGGGAGCATTTCTCTCTCCGCTTCCAGGCCGTCTTTCCCGGTCTCCGGGGCCTCCTCCGGCGGGTCCAGCAGGAATTCCAGCAGGCCCACCGGCCCCTGGGCGGGATAGTAATTCACCACCCACATGGGAGTCTCCGTCAGCTCCCGTTCCTCCCGGACCTGCTGCATGGCGCTCTCCACCTTTTCCCGGCCATCCGCGCCCCAATAGCCGATGCGGACCGCCAGCTCCGTCTTTCCTGCCTCTAGAGCGGATTCCAGCAGGCTGGACACCGCCTCCGGGCTGGTGGCGTTCACCACCGCCTGCAGCTGCTCCGCCGTGCGGCGATAGCCGATCTGCAGCGACACCTCATAATAGCTCCGCTGGGCCTGAGCCGAGGAGGTGATATACGCCACCGCATAGGCTCCCAGAGGGGTCTCCTGCTGGATCTCCACGGTGGCCCGCTCCAGAATGTCCGCCACGGTCAGGTCATCCTTGAAGTTATACAGACGCAGCGTGGCCTCGTCCGCGTGCTGGCCGATCAGGATCAGCAGGTCGTTGACGATGTCCTGATAATTCTCCGCCCGCAGGGTGTCCGTGGCCTCGCTCTCCCAGAACTTGCTGCTGTGAGGCTCCGCCGTGCTGTACTCCCGCTCCAGCAGGGAGGCGCACCCCGTCAGCAGGCACAGGGCCGCCAGAAGCATTGCAAAACACCGTTTTTTCACAGGACACGCCTCCTCTCTTGTTCATTCCGATATCAATAGCCCAGGTCCCGGTCGATCAAAATGACCTCGGTCTCCATGCCCATCATGGGAGCCCACAGGACCGTCAGGGCCCGGCAGATGCGGTCCGGGCTCTTGCAGTCATAGCAGCGGTCCCCCTGGACGCAGGGGGTCTTCATCTGCTTGCGCCGGGCATTCTTGGGCGCCGCCACGTTGCGGGCACGCCACAGGGCCTCATCATAGGTGGGGGCGATCTTGTTGCGTCCCGCCACCAGATACACCTTTTCATGGCCGTACAGGGTAGAGGCCACCCGGTTGCCGATGCCGTCGATGTTGATGACCTCACCCGTCTCCGCCAGGCCGTTGACGGAGGTCACATAGACCTGGGCGCCCGCCGCCTCCGGCCCCAGGGGGAAGCCGTGGAGGTGGGAATAGACCTGGTTGTGGGTCCGCAGCCGCTCCCAGAGGTCCATGGCCTCCAACGTCTGTGAGCCGCCGAAGCCCACGGTCCTGCCGTCAATGGCCCCGTCCAGGTAGTCTGCCGCCGCTTCCGCCGCTTCAAACACGCTGACGGCAAAGCCCCGCTGCCGCAGGGCCTCCGCCGTCCGTTCCAGACTGGTCACAGGCCGCTCCTTCCTCACATGCCCAGGTCCTCATCCACCAGGATGACTTCCGTCTCCATACCCATCATGGCGCCCCACAGGACCACCAGGCCCCGGCAGATGCGCTCCGGGCTCTTGCAGTCGTAGCAGCGGTCGCCTTTGACGGCGCAGGGGGTCTTGCGGCCCAGCCGCTGGGCGTTTTTGGGGCTGGCGATGTTCCGGGCCCGCCACAGGGCCTCGTCATAGGTGGGAGCCAGCTTGTTGCGGCCGATGACCAGATATACCTTCTCATGGCCGTACAGGGTGGAGGCCACCCGGTTGCCGCCGCCGTCGATGTTGATGATCTCGCCGGTCTCCGCCAGGCCGTTGGCGGAGCTGAGATACACCTGGGTCTGCACGGCGGCCTTCCGCTCCTCCGGGCCGTTCACCCAGTGCCAGTGGACCTCATTGTGGCTGCCCAGCAGCTCATACAGGCCCATATCCTTCAGTGTCACGGAGCCGCCGAAGCCCACGGTCTTGCCGTCGATGGCTTCGTTCAGATACGCGGCCGCCTCCGCCGCCGCGGTAAAGGTCCGGACGGAAAAGCCCCGGGCCTCCAGATTCTTTTTCACGGTGTCGAACATCATCAGATATTCTCCTTTCTGTAATCTCCAAATCCTTCACCCAGCACTTCGTGGGCGTCGCAGACGATCATAAAGGCCTTGGGGTCCGTATCGTGGACCACCTGCCTGATCCCCACGATCTCCTTCTGCTTGAAGGCCACCATCAGCACCTGCTTGGCATCGCCGGTCCAGGCGCCCTCGCCCCGGAGGATGGTGACGCCCCGGTCCTGGTCCCGCATCAGCACATCGGCGATCTGCCGCCACTGGTCCGAGATGATGTAGGCCACCTTGGAGGTGTCCAGACCGTAGAGCACGGTGTCCATGACCCGGCCGGACACAAAGATGGCCACCGCGCCGTACAGCGCCGTCTCCACCCCGCCGAAGGCCAGAGCCGCCAGGGTCAGCACCACGCCGTCCGGCACCAGCACCAGCTTGCCCATGGGCAGCCAGGGGAATTTCAGCTTCAGCAGCCGGGCCACAATGTCCGTGCCGCCGGTGGTGGCCCCCTGGGAGAACACCATGCCAAGACCCAGCCCCATCAGGGCGCCGCCGCAGACAGAGGCCAGCATGGGGTCCATGGCCGGGAAGGCGTGCAGGGCGGCGATGGCGTCAATGGCGGCGGAACTGACAGCCATGGCGAACAGGGACGAGGCCAGCAGCCGGAAGCCGATGAACTTCCAGCCCGCCAGAAACAGGGGCACGTTCAGCAGAAAGGCCAGCAGGCCCACGGACAGCCCGGGCGCCAGCAGGTTGATGATCTGTGCCAGGCCCGTGATGCCGCCCATGGCCACCTGGGTGGGGGCGAAGAAGGCGTCGAAGGCCAGGGCGAAGATGACGGAGCCAAGGACGATGATAATGCCACTGCGAAAGGTCTCTCTTTTCATGGCGCCCCCTCAGTCCAGCAGGCCCAGCTGCTGCTCCTCGGAGTCCTCCTGCCGCAGCAGGGCGCCGGCGGCGGGGACCGCCCGGACCCGGTAGCGGCTCTGGTTGGAGATAGAGGTCTCCTCCAGGGGCATCACCGTTTCCAGGTGATACTTGGGCTTCATGTGCATCACCGCCACACCCTGGGTGGTGCGGGTGGTCTTGGGAGCCAGCAGGGCGGTGTGGAAGATCAGGCAGCGGGGCTCGTTGGAGTACACCGCCAGCTCGCAGTCCCGGTCGATGCGGCGGATGCAGCACAGGGGCGACTTGTCCGAGTAGGCGCCTGTGAGCTTGCGGCGGTTGGAGGTGGTCTTGTAGGCCGACAGGTCCACCCGGGCCGCCTTGCCGTTTTCGAAGAAGAACAGCAGGGCCCCAGCGTAATCCGCGCCGGGCAGCACGGCGTACACCGGTGTTTCTCCCGGGTCCATACCCAGCTTGGCGGGCAGGTAGTCGCCCAGAACGCTGGCCTTGGTGTCGTCAAACTCGGAAAGGCGGGTCTTGTAGACCTGGCACTTGTCGGTGAAGAACATGATCTCGGCGCCCGAGGTGGTCTCGAAGCTCTGGCGCAGGCTGTCCCCCTCCTTGAACTTCTGCTCGCCGCTCATGCGCAGGCTGAGAGGCGTGATCTTCTTGAAATAGCCCTCCCGGGACAGGAACACGTGGACGGGGTACTCCTCCACGGCCTCCTCCTCGTCATAGGTCTCGATCTCATGGCCATAGACGATGGTGGTCCGGCGGGGCTCGCCGTACTTCCTGGCAGCCTCGTTCAGCTCCTCCACGATGATCTTCTTCACCCGTTTGGGGTTGGACAGGGTGTCCTCCAGGTCGTCGATCTCGTCCCGCAGGGCGTCGGTCTCCCGGGTGCGCTTGAGGATATACTCCTTGTTGATGTTCCGCAGCTTGATCTCGGCCACGAACTCCGCCTGGACCTGGTCGATGCCGAAGCCGATCATCAGGTTGGGGATAACCTCGGCCTCCTCCTCCGTCTCCCGGATGATCTTGATGGCCTTGTCGATGTCCAGCAGGATGCGCTTCAGGCCCTTCAACAGGTGCAGCTTGTCCTGCTTCTTTTTCAGCACGAAGTAGATGCGGCGGCGGACGGACTCCGTGCGCCAGGCGGTCCACTCCTCCAGAAGCTGCCGCACCCCCAGCACCTGGGGGCTGCCGGCGATGAGCACGTTGAAGTTGCAGGCAAAGGAGTCCTCCAGGGTGGTTGCCTTGAAAAGCTTGGCCATCAGCTTGTCCGGGTCCACGCCCCGCTTCAGGTCGATGGTCAGCTTCAATCCGGAGAGGTCGGTCTCGTCCCGCATGTCGGCGATCTCTTTCGCCTTGCCCGCCTTGATGAGCTCCGCCACCTTGTCCAGAATGGCCTCCACCGTGGTGGAGTAGGGAATTTCGTAAATCTCGATGAGGTTTTCCGCCTTCACGTAGCGGTACTTGGCCCGTACCCGGACGCTGCCCCGGCCGGTATCGTAAATGTCCCGCAGCGCGGCGGGGTCGCAGATCAGCTCGCCGCCGGTGGGGAAATCCGGGGCCAGCAACGTCTCCGTCAAATCGCAGTCCGGATTTTTCAGGTAGGCCACCGCAGTGTCGCAGACCTCTTTCAGGTTGAAGCCGCAGAACTGGGAGGCCATGCCCACGGCGATGCCGCTGTTGGCGGACACCAGGATATTGGGGAAGGTGGTTGGCAGCAGGGCCGGCTCCTTCATGGTGTTGTCGTAGTTATCCACGAAGTCCACGGTGTCGCTGTCGATGTCCCGGAACAGCTCCGCGCAGATGGGGGTCAGTTTGGCCTCCGTGTACCGGGGGGCGGCGCAGGACATATCCCGGGAGTAGCTCTTGCCGAAGTTGCCCTTGGAGTCCACAAAGGGGGTCAGCAATGCGCCGTAGCCACGGGACAAGCGCACCATGGTGTCGTAGATGGCGGCGTCGCCGTGGGGGTTCAACCGCATGGTCTGGCCCACGATGTTGGCGGATTTCGTCCGGGTGCCGGTCATGAGGCCCATCTTGTACATGGTGTACAGGAGCTTGCGGTGGGAGGGCTTGAAGCCGTCGATCTCCGGGATGGCCCGGGAGACGATGACGCTCATGGCGTAGGGCATGTAGTTGGTCTCCAGGGTGTCGGTGATGGGCTGCTCCACCACCGCCGCGTGGAGCCCCAGCACGTTGGCGGGGGCGGCGGTCTTTTTCGCTTGCGTCTTTTCGTTTTTCTTCATACGGATACCTCAAAAAGCGGCGGCCGGAACATGCTGCCGCGGCCTCCCTTTTTCTATTGCATAATTTCATGAGAGTATCATACCATTTTTCTCTTGAAAAGGCAACCGGAGCCGGTCGTCAAAGCGTTTCTTCTATTGACAATCTTTTCACAAATAATTATAATGAATTTCAGACTGATTCACTGGGGAAAGGAGATGGGGCCCTGTGCTGACCGTGCTGACGCACTCCCACGACCCTTTTTACAACCAGGCCTTCGAGGAATTCGTCTTTGAGACCTTCCGGGAGGACGATGTGTTTCTCCTGTGGCAGAACAGCCCCGCCGTCATCGTGGGCAGCTACCAGAACATCTGCCGGGAGGTCCATGTGGAGACGCTGCGGAAGCTGGGCATCCCCATCGTCCGCCGGATGTCTGGCGGCGGCACGGTGTACCACGATCTGGGCAATGTGAATTACACCTACATCACCCGCCAGGACGGCCTGATGGACTACGACCGCTGCCTCCAGCCGGTCATTGAAGCTCTGAACGATATCGGCGTCCCGGCCCGGAAGAACCGGACCTGCGACATTGCCATCGGAGACCAGAAGATCTCCGGCAGCGCCCAGCGGGCCGCAGGGGGACGGCTCCTGCACCACGGGACGCTGCTGTTCCAGTCGGACCTGGCAGCGCTGGACCAGATTACCACCCACCATAAAAACGACTGCTTCCAGTCCAAGGGAACCGTCTCCGCCATCTGCCCCGTGACCAACATTGCGGACCACCTGACTGCCCCCATGACCCTGGAGGAATTCCAAACCCGGCTGCTGGACCGGATGGTGCCCCCCGGCAGTTCCCGGCTGACCCTGACGCCGAAGCAGATAGCGGCGGTCTGCCGCCTGCGGGACGAGAAATACCGCTCCTGGGAGTGGACCTGGGGAAAAACGCCTGCCTTTACATACGAAAAGTCCGGCATCTTTGCCGGGGTCACCATCCGGGTGGCCTACCAAGCGAAGAAGGGCATCGTGTCCGGTGCCGTTATCGAGTGCGATGCCGTGGACGGAGAGGAAGCCGCCCGGCTGCTGAACGGCCAGCGTCTGGACCCGGAGGACTTTGACCGCATCTGCCGTACTTTAGTGGGAGACCGGGCGGAGGAACTGATGGACTGGCTGCTATAAAGCCTTTTGATATGATACAAATGACCGCGTCACACGCGGAGAAGGGATGAATCACCTATGGAAAAAGAACTGACCATGCCCAAGCTGCGCCCCGAGATGGAAAACGGCGTCCTGTGCGCCTGGCTGAAGGAGGAGGGCGACACCGTCACCGCCGGCGAGCCCCTGTTCGAGATCGAGACCGACAAGGTAGTCAACCAGATCGAGGCCACGGAGAGCGGCGTGCTGAAAAAGCAGCTCTTCGAGGAGGGCGACACGGTGAACGTGGAGACCCCGGTGGCCATTCTGGAGACCAAGTGAGGCAACCCCATGGAAAAGAAGCCTGAGTGGCTGAAGGTCCGGTACAATCAGGAGGCCGTCAATGAGGTGGCGGAGATGATGCGGGACCTGAAGCTGAACACCGTGTGCAAGGAGGCCAACTGCCCCAACCTGGGCGAGTGCTACCGCAAGCACACCTCCACCTTTATGATCCTGGGCAGCGTCTGCACCCGGAACTGCCGGTTCTGCAACGTCACCACCGGCCATCCCCTGCCCCCGGACCCCGAGGAGCCCATGAACGTGGCAAAAGCCGCCAAAAAGCTGGGTCTGCGCCATGTGGTCCTCACCTGCTCCACCCGGGACGACCTGCCCGATGGCGGTGCGGAGCAGTTCGCCAAGTGCGTCCGGGCCATCCGGGAGGTCTGCCCCGGCACCACCGTGGAGACCCTGATCTCCGACATGAAGGGCAACACCGACGCCCTGGACATCGTCATCGCCGCCCACCCGGAGGTGCTGAACCACAACGTGGAGACCGTCAAGGAGCTCCAGTCCGCCGTGCGCCCCCAGGCCCGGTACCAGCGGTCTCTGGACGTGCTGCGCTACTGCAAGCAGAAGGACCCCACCCTTCTCACCAAGACCGGCTTCATGGTGGGCCTGGGCGAGACGGAGGAGCAGATCAGCCAGCTCATGGACGACATTCTGGCGACCGGCTGCGACATCCTCACCATCGGCCAGTACCTCCAGCCCTCTCCCCAGCACTATCCCCTGGCCCGGTACGCCACGCCGGAGGATTTCGCCCGCTACAAGGAAATGGCTCTCGCCAAGGGCTTCCGCCATGTAGCCTCCGCGCCTCTGGCCCGCAGCTCCTACAAGGCGTGGGAGGTTTTGGAGGACGTGCATGATCTATATTGAGACCGGCTCCTCCGACGTTTACTACAACTTCGGCGTGGAGACCTACTTTACGCTGGAAAAGCGGCTGCCGGACACGGTATTTTTGTTCTGGCGGACCACCCCCACCCTGATGGTAGGCAAGTACCAGAACGTGCTGGAGGAAATCAACAAGCCCTACGCTGATGAGCACGGTATCCACATCGTCCGCCGCATGAGCGGCGGCGGCACCATCTACACGGACCTGGGCGGCTGGCAGTTCTCCTTCATCCAGCACAAGGAAGCTGGTGAAATCGAATTTCAGCAGTACATTGCCCCGGTCATCGGCGCCCTTTCGGAGCTGGGGGTCCACGCGGAGTTCAACGGCCGCAACGACCTGACCATCGACGGCAAGAAGTTCTCCGGCAACGCCCAGTACCGGCTGGGCGACTGTATCGTCCACCACGGCTCCTTGCTGTTCGACACGGACATCCGCCAGATGGTGGAGTCCACCACCGTGGACAGCTATAAAATTCTCTCCAAGAGCATCAAGTCCATCCGGGACCGGGTGACCAACATCGCCGAGCACCTGCCCGCCCCCATGGACGCGGAGACCTTCAAGGAATGCATGGTCCGCCACATCATGAACGGCAGCGACGCCGTCTATCAGATCACCCCGGAGGACGACAAACGCATCCGGGAGCTCGCCGCTGAGAAGTTCAACAACTGGGAGCGCATTTACGGTGCCGACCCCAAGTTCAATATTGAGCGCACCGGCCGTTTCGAGGGCGGCAAGATGCAGTTCAAGATCGACGTGCAGAAGGGCGTCATCAAAAGCGCCGCCGTCTACGGTGACTTCTTCTCCACCCTGGACGCCGGGACCATCTGCGGCGCCCTGACGGGCTGCCGCTATGAGCGCAGCGCCGTGCTGGAGGCCCTGAAAGCCCACGGCATCGACGGCGCGGTCTACCGCATCTCCGCCCAGGAGATGGCCGAGATTATCGCGGATTGAATCAAAAAACGCACCGGAAAAATTCCCGGTGCGTTTTTTTGATGTAAATGAGGGTCAATTCGCCCTTTCGGCGCCCTTGCGGTACATGTACCAGTACCCGCCGCCCAGGATCACCGCGCCGCCGATGATGTTGCCGATGGTCACCGGCAGGAGGTTCCGCAGGAAGATGTCCGCGGCGGAGAGGTCCGCCCCGGCCAGGGCGCCCGCCGTCAGATAGTACATGTTGGCCACGCTGTGCTCATAGCCTGCCATGACAAAGGCCGCCACCGGGAAAAAGAGGGATACCACCTTGCCGCCGGCGTCCGTGGCCGCGGCGGCCATCAGGACCCCCAGGCACACCAGGATGTTGCACAGGATGCCCCGGAAGACGGCCTGCTCCACCGGCATGAGCTTGCCCATGGCTGTTGCGATCAGGAAGTCCTCCTTCCCCGTGAACACGCCGCCCAGCACGGCCATGGCGGCCACCGCCGCCGCGCCGATGAAGTTGCCCACGTACACCACGCACCAGTTCCGCAGCATGGCGGGCAGGGTGATGCGCCTGTCCAGCAGGGCGATGGACATGAGGCAGTTGCCGGTGAACAGCTCCGTCCCCGTCAGCACCACCATGGCAAGGCCCGCCGGGAACACACACCCGGCGATGAGCCGCCGCAGGGACAGGTTTTCCACCAGCATGGAACCCCAGGTGGAGGCCACCCCCGCCAGGGCGATGAAGGCCCCCGCCAGAACCGCCATCACCAGCATTTGATCCAGCGGCAGAGCGGCCTTCCGCTCCCCCACGGTCAGAAAATTCCCACAGACCTCCGCCGGAGACACATACCGTTTTTCCATACCCCGTCCTTCTCTCTGTCTTTACAAAATGTCCGCCATCTCCGCGTCGTCGCAAAGTCCGCGCCGCTCCGCTTCCCCCTGATGGGGAAATCTGCGCACGCTCCCTTGCTCCTCCTTTCCCCACCGAACCCGCTTACCCGCAAGGGGTATGCGGCATCCGTAAAGCGGCAAAGCCGCTGACGGCTGCCCAATCGCTGGGCTTCGGCGGGGACCCCTTTTGTTTTACGAAATGTCCGCCATTTCCAGGTATTTATAGCCATTCTCCGCAATGTGGCTCGCCGATTTTTCTTCGCAAAATGTCAAGCGGCTGATTGCATGACGCGCTTTCGCGCGGCTTCCTTCGCTGCGCTCAGTCGCAGGACCACATCGCATAGGCCAATCCTTCTTTCGGCTCTTTACGAAATATCTGCCATCTCCAGATACTTATACCCGTTTTCCGCAATGTGGTCCTTCCGCCCCTGCAAATTGTCTCCCAGCAGCAGGTCAAAGACCTGGGCCGTCCGCTCCACGTCCTCCGGCATCACCCGGATGAGGCGCCGGGTCTCCGGGTTCATGGTGGTCAGCCACATCATGTCCGGGTCGTTCTCGCCCAGGCCCTTGGAGCGGTCGATCTTGTACTTCTTCCCCTCCAGTTCCCTGACGATATCGTTCTTCTCCTTATCGGAATAGGCGAACCAGGTCTTGTCCCCGCAGTTGATCTCGAACAGGGGCGTCTCCGCGATATAGACGTAGCCCTCCCGGATCAGGGTGGGAGTCAGGCGGTACAGCATGGTCAAAATCAGGGTGCGGATCTGGAAGCCGTCCACGTCGCCGTCGGTGCAGATGACCACCTTGCTCCACCGCAGGTTGCCCAGATCAAAGGAGGCCATGTCCTTCACGTGCTTGTTCTGGACCTCCACGCCGCAGCCCAGGACCTTGATGAGGTCCGTGATGATCTCGCTTTTGAAGATGCGGGCGTAGTCCGCCTTCAGGCAGTTCAAAATCTTGCCCCGAACCGGCATGATGCCCTGGTACTCCGCGTCCCGGCTCAGCTTGACGCTGCCCAGAGCGGAGTCGCCCTCCACGATATAGATCTCCCGCTTCTCCGGGTCCTTGGACCGGCAGTCCACGAACTTCTGCACCCGGTTGGCGATGTCGATGCTGCCGGAGAGCTTCTTCTTGATGTTCAGCCGCTGCTTCTCCGCGCTCTCCCGGCTGCGCTTGTTGATGAGGACCTGCTCGGCGATCTTCTCCGCGTCGAAGTGGTTCTCAATGAAGTAAATTTCCAGATTGGTCCGCAGGAACTCCGTCATGGCCTCCTGGACGAACTTGTTGGTGATGGCCTTTTTGGTCTGGTTCTCATAGCTGGTCTGGGTGGAGAAGTTGTTGCTGACCAGCACGATGCAGTCCTCAATATCCGCCCAGGTGATCTTGCTCTCGTTCTTCTGATACTTGTTCTGGTCCCGCAGGTACTTGTCCACCGCCGAGACAAAGGCCGATTTGGTGGCCTTCTCCGGGCTGCCGCCGTGCTCCAGCCAGCTGGAGTTGTGATAGTGCTCAATGACGTTGACCTTGTTGGAGAAGCAGCAGGCCACGCTGAGCTTGACCTTATACTCCGGCTTGTCAGCCCGGTCCCGGCCCTTCTTCTCCGCCTGCCAGAACACCGGGGCCGTCAGGCTCCCCTCTCCCGCCAGCTCCGTCACATAGTCCGTGATGCCGTTCTCGTACAGGAACTCCGTCTCCTCAAACTTTCCCGGCTCCGTCTCGTTGCGGAACCTGAAGGTAATGCCCTCGTTGACTACCGCCTGCCGCTTCATCACGTCGGTGAAGTACTCGGCGGGGATGGCGATGTCCGTAAACACGTCCAGGTCGGGAAGCCACCGGGTGCGGGTGCCGGTCTTTCGGCTCTGGTTTTTGGGCAGGGGCGCCTTGTTCAGCTCCCCCACGATCTCGCCCCGCTCGAAGTGGAGCGTGTACTCCCGGCCGTCCCGCCAGACGGTGACGTCCATGTAGCGGGAAGCGTACTGGGTGGCACAGGCGCCCAGGCCGTTGAGGCCCAGGGAGTACTCGTAGTTGTCGCCGGACAGGTTGTCGTACTTGCCGCCGGCGTACAGTTCGCAGTACACCAGCTCCCAGTTGTACCGCTGCTCCTTCTCGTTCCAGTCCACCGGGCAGCCGCGGCCCATGTCCTCCACCTGGATGGACCGGTCCAGAAACCGGGTGACGGTGATGGTCTTGCCGTGGCCCTCCCGGGCCTCATCGATGGAGTTGGAGAGAATTTCAAAGACCGCGTGCTCGCAGCCGTCCAGGCCGTCGGAGCCGAAAATGACGCCGGGCCGCTTCCGGACCCGGTCCGCGCCTTTCAGGGACGAAATACTCTCGTTGCCGTAATCCTGCTTTTTTGCTGCCATAGTTCCTCCAGAGGGGCAAACCCGCCCATTTTTCAATATGTGGTATTGTATCACAAGAAACCCACAGGTTCAAGTGGTCCCGGGTGGACCAAATCATGTTGATCCGAATCACATGATTCGGGTCAGTAGTGTTTATAAATCTGTTTTTTATTCAAAATATGTTATGGAAAGCAAACTCAGGAAATCGTTCCCGCCCTTGTTTTCTTTCTCGCCTATGATATAATTAGTTCAATGAAGCTGTGAATGGAAAAGATGCAGAAACCAACTCAAGAAACGCTGCTTTGCAATGCAACTCTTCCAAATTTGTCAGTTTGCTATGTGTGACATGAGATACATGAAAAGGTGGCTAAAACATATTACATTTCCCTTATACTCTGAGCGACAGCCAGTTTGGTATGGCGGTCGTGGTCGTTTTCCCCATCCTGGGTGGTCTGTACTGGCTCTATAATGCCTATCGCATGGGCAGGCTGAAATGGAAACCCACGGGTCCGGCGAATCCCCGCATGGTATGCTTTGTTATTTTCCTGATAATCATGCTATTCAGTCTGCTGATGGCGGTGGTTGGGTAGCTTTCTGCCCAGTTCCGTACAGTTTTGTTTTACAGCAATCGCTCGTGCTGATTGTGAAGCGTTTTTTCTTTCGGTGTCAAGCCTTTTATGGGCGACAAGAAACCGAAGATCGCCGTCTATTCGGAGATAGGCAATAGAGCACGTATGACAATCAATAATCTGAATCTCCATTCAAATGCGGGAGCATCGTTGAAGATGTTCCCGCATATATCATGCCTGCTCCTGTTATTCGGCTTCCCGCTTTGCTTTCCTCTCAAGTCCTGCATTCCCGGAAGCGGACCTTCCCGCAGGTCGGACAGGGGCTCCGCTTTCCCGCCTTTTCCCGGTTCAAAAGCCCGTTCTTCCCGAAAATGTTGTTGCGTAATGTTACCCATAACCGGACTGTCACCTTCACAAACTATTCATAATACAGGGTTTTTCACATTCTCCACAGAGTTTTCCACACCGTTATGTCAACTCTGGAATCCACGCAAAAATCACGCACATTTTCCCGGTCCCCTTCCGTCGCCGTTTTTCGACACCATTCTCTCTCACCGTGAGAATCTCCGTCTCTTTTACAGAACAAGGTCCTGCCGGAAGCGGGCGTTTTCATTCCGCAACGGCTGGTTGCGGCAATGCCAGCCCCCGTTGGTTGCGCGCAACCGGCCTTTCTGGTATCATGAAGCCAGAAAAGGAGGGGCGTCCATGACATTTCACCAACACCTGGCCCAGCGGCGAAAGGCCCTGGGCCTGAGCCAGGAGGAGCTGGCGGCGAAGATCGGCGTCTCCCGGCAAGCGGTCAGCAAATGGGAGACCGGGGACGTTGTCCCGGACCTGAACCGGCTGCTGGCCCTGGCGGACGCCCTGGACACCTCTCTGGACGCCCTCTGCGGCCGGGAGGCAGCAGAGCCGCCCGCAGCCGCGCCAGCCGAACAGGGCACCCTGCCCAAGCGCCGCTGGCTTTTGCCCGCTCTGTGCGGCTTCCTGGCGGGCTGCCTGCTGGCGGGCGGGCTGTGGGCCTGGACTCAGCGGAACGTGGTCCCGGCGGAGGAGGCCCCGGCGGCCAGCACCCTGCCGGACAGCTTCTCGGTCTCCGGGTTGGGGTTTTCCGGCGTGTCCGACTACACCGTCGCTTACCAATTCACCCCCAGCACCGCGGGCGCGGACTACTCTTATCAGATCACCTTCACCGATCCGGAGGGCAAAACCTTCACCTTTGACGCGCCATACAGCGGCGGCGCCTGTGCCGGGACCGCCACTCCCGGCAGCAGTGGATGGTCCTCCTACACCGTCACGGTCTCCGTCAGCGACGGGGCCGGCAGCCGCAACGCGGCGGTGGCAAGGGACCTGAACTTCTCCGCGGGCAGCGCAGGCTGGATCCCGCTGACAGAATAAAATCAGATCTTGCAAAAGGGCGGTCTCCAAAGGAGACCGCCCTTTTCTCTATGGTTTCCATACGAATTCCTGGACCGGACTTCCGAATTCCTCGGTCAGCTTCCCCTCCACAAAGCCCAGCCGCTTGTAAAATGCCCGCGCGGCCACTCCCTCCGGCACGCCCTCCCGGTAGGTGGTGACAGTCACCTCTTTCGTAGGGTCCAGAAAGGTGCGCATACAGGACACCATGCGCTCCCCAATATGCTGTCTGCGGCAGGCATCGTCAACCGCCAGAAAGCAAAGCACCGCAGGCTCTCTGGCGAACAGCAGGGCGCCCACGACCCAGCCCTCCCGCTTGGCGCAGATGGCAGCTTTCCTGCCCATAAATTCCAGAACCGTCTCCCGGTGCTCCTCCAGGGCCTCCTGGGTTTCCAGTCCGGGAAAGCTGTCCCTGACCTGCTCCACAAGCCGCATCCAGCCGTCGAGATCACAGGCTTCCGCAAGTTCCACGTTTACCATATTTGCCTCCCCTTTCCATCATTCCGAAACATACAACACCGTTTCCAGGGCGATGCGCAGGCCTGTCTCCAGAGAGGCCGTCTCGATCCACTCCTGCCGGGTGTGGGCTCCGCCGCCGTCGCACAGGCCGAAGCTCACCGCCGGGATGCCCAGGGACAGGGGAATGTTGCAGTCCGTGGAGGCGGGCTCCACCACGATGTCTCCAGCCGTGTGCTTCCGCAGCAGTGCTTCGCTCCAGTCCGACAGGGCTTTCTGTGCCGCTGGGTCCACACCCTCCCCACAGGGGCGGACGCCCATGGACTCCACTTCGATCTCCACGCCTTTGGCCCGGAAGTCCTCCACCACGGCCCGGAACGATTCTTCCATGCCCCGCAGGCCCGCCGCCTCGTCGGAGCGGTACTCGTACAGCACGGAGGCCTCCTGGGCGATGGTATTGACGGAGGTGCCGCCCTGAACCGTGCCCACATTATAAGTAGTGACCGTTCCCTCCGGCCCCCAGTGGGGTTTGATGGCGTACAGCGCCGAGATCAGCTCCGAGAGCTGGGCAATGGCGTTGGGGGTCCCGAAGTCCCGGAAGCTGTGGCCGCCCCGGGTGCGGACCGTCACCCGGTACCGGGCGGAGCCCACCGCCTTGTTCCACAGCCTGTTGGTATAGCCGTCGAAGGAGATCAGCCGGACCACCCGGCCCCGGTAGTCCCCCATCAACTGCCGGCAGCCCCGCAGGTTGCCCAGACCCTCCTCCCCGCTGTTGGCGGCGATCACCAGGCCGTGCTTTGGGGAAATTCCCTGCTCCAGCAGGAACCGGGCCGCCAGTAACAGCACCGCCAGGTTGGCGGTGTCGTCCCCCACGCCGGGGCACAGCAGCCGTCCGCCCTCCCGGCGGACCTCCATGGGCTCGGTGTCGGGAAACACCGTGTCGGTGTGTGCCATGAGCACCGTCAGGGTGCCGCTGTCCGCGGCGTTCAGCTCCAGTACCATGTTGTCTGCGCCGTCGATACGGACATCCTTTGCGCCGTACCGCTCCAGCCAGGCTTTGCAGAATTCCGCCCTGGCCTGCTCCTGTCCAGAGGGGGCCGGGATGCGGCACAGGGCCTCCGTCAGCCGCCGCGCTTCATCAGCGCGGGCCGCTGCATAGGCCCGGATTTGATTTTGTTCCATGGAAAATCACTCCTCTTGAAAACAGGACAAGGCAATGCCTTGTCCTGTTCCTCGTCAAAACATATCAGCCGCCTTGACCACCTGGATGATCTCTGCGATCTCCTCCGGGGTCTTGGTGAGGGCAAACCGCACATGGCCCTCCCCCAGGGTGCCGAAGGCGGAGCCGGGGGTGCAGAGCACGCCGGTCTTTTCCAGCAGGTCGAAGCAGAACTCCGCGCTGGTGGCGTAGCCCCCGGGGATGGGTGCCCAGACGAACATGCTGCCCTGGCTGTCGGGCACGTTCCAGCCGATGGACCGGAAGCCGCCGCAGAGGGCGTCCCGCCGGGCCTGGTAGGCCAGACGCTGCTGCTCCACGCCCTCCTGGGGGCCGTTGAGGGCGGCGATGGCCGCCTTCTGCACCGGCAGGAAGATGCCGTAGTCGATCTGGGACCGGAGGGTCCGGTACTTCTGGATGATCTCCCGGTTGCCCAGCACGAAGGAGATGCGGGCGCCGGTGAGGTTGTAGGTCTTGGACAGGGAGTTGTACTCCACTCCCACCTCCATGGCCCCGGGCACCGACAGGAAGGACATGCTCTCGTGGCCGTCGAAGATGATCTTGGAGTAGGCGTTGTCGTGGATGATAATAATATTATACTTTTTCGCAAAGGCGATGAGCTTTTCATAGAAGGACCGGGGTGCCGCCACGCACACGGGGTTGGCGGGATAGGACACCACCATCATCTTGGCCTTCCGGGCCAGCTCCGGGTCGATGGCGTCCAGGTCCGGCAGGTAATCGTTCTCCGGCCGCAGCTCGTAATACTCGATTTTCGCGCCGCAGAGCATAGGGCCCATCTCAAAGATGGGGTAGCCGGGGTTGGGCACCAGCACCACGTCGCCGGGGTCGCAGATGGCCAGACCAATGTGGGTCAGACCCTCCTGGGAGCCGTAGACGGACATGATCTCATCCTTCTCCAGCTCCACGCCGTAGCAGGTGCGGTACCAGTTCTGCACGGCCTCCAGCAGCTCGGGCAGCTCCGTCAGGGCGTACTTGTAGTTCTCCGGGTCCTTGGCGGCGTCACACAGGGCCTGCATCACGTGGGGGGCAGGCTGGAAGTCCGGGGTGCCGATGGACAGGTTGTACACCTTCCGGCCTGTGGCCTCCACCTCCCGGCGCTTTTGGTCCAGCACGCCGAAAATACCGGCCTGGAACTGCTCCATCCGGCTGGCAAATTGAAATTCCATGGAAATCCCTCCGATGTTTGATTGACAGTTGAAGAATATTATACTCCAAAAATTTCCCCCTGCCAAGTCGGAGGTTCGATTTCTTTCCACAAAAAGTACCACACAACCGCGGTTTTGCGGTCGTGGGGCAGGTCTTATACGCCCAGCAGCATCAAGATCACGCCGTAGATGGCCGACGCAAGCGTGCCGAACACGATCACAGGCCCGGCCTCGTCGTCGCAAAGTCCACTCTCCTCCGCTTTCACCATCGGTGAAAGCTCCGTTCGTTCCCTTGCTCCTCCTCTTCCCACAGAAAACGCTCCGCTGGTTTTCTGCGGGAGCCCTGGTGTTGTTCACCGTGTCCGGCCTGATTTCTATTGAAACAACATTAAAATTACACCGTAGATGGCCGACGCAAGCGTGCCGAACACGATCACAGGCCCGGCCACGGTGAACATTTTTGCGGCCATG
>CAYWYW010000036.1:0-20112 GCA_964462715.1 uncultured Oscillibacter sp. | reverse complement strand
GATCATGTTCACGCCGGTGGACACGGCGCCCAGGATGATGAGGATGGAGATGATGGGCGTCAGGACAGTTTTGCCCACGCCGTTGGAGACGAAGACCAGCATGGGGATGGAGGCTCCCTCCAGCTCCGGCTTGAAGGCGATGGCCAGCATGCCGATGATGGAGAGCATCATGGCGATGAAGTTGCACAGGAACATGTACAGGGCGGCCCGGTCCACCTGCTTCACATCCGTCAGGGGCTCGGTATGCTGATACATGAGGCCGATGGAGGGCAACTGGAAGGCGAAGTACAGCAGGGCGCTCTTCAGCGCGGCACCGAACAGGCCGCTCTCCTTGGAGCTGACAGGCAGCTCACCGGCGGCCATCCGTCCGATGGACTCGGTGATGGTGCCGAACTGGACGATGATGTTGGGGATCAGCACCACCAGCAGGCCGATGATGATGAGCACAGACAGGGTGGAAGCGCATTTGCGGACCAGGTTGGTGCCGTACAGGGAGATAATGAAGATGAACGCGCCCACCACCAGAGTGCACAGCCAGTAGGGGATGTTGAACAGGCTGTTCAGGGTGGAGCCACCGGTGGCGAAGGCCGCGGAGGTGGCGGTGGCGATCAGGATCAGGTAGGTGATCTCATAGAGGTTGGAGAACAGCACCTTGGATTTGCCGTAGAAGCTGTCGCCGAAGGCACGGTAGTCATAGGTCTTGTGGAGGAACGCATAGCGCAGGCCGTACCAGAAGAAGAAGGCCAGCAGGAACTGGGACAGCAGGGGCAGGATCAGGCCCCAGATGCCGTAGTTGATGAAGTAGGAATAGATCTGGGCGCCGGAGGCGAAGCCGCCGCCGAATTGGGTGGTGAAGGCCACGAAGGCCACGCCGACTGCCAGGGGCATTTTGTTCTTGTCTACCATGTGTGTTCCCTCTTTCTCTAAATTGCGGATATGTGATTTCCCTGTGGAAGAAAATCCTTAATCGAAGGTGATCATTTTGCCGGGGTTCAAAATCAGCTTGGGGTCAAAGGCCAGCTTGATGTTGCGGTAGAGCTGGTACATCTCGTCGCCGATGAAGGGCTTCAGGAATTCCAACCGCCCATTGCCGATGCCGTGCTCGCCGGAGAGTTGGCCGCCCAGCTCCTTGCTCTTGGCGTACAGCTCCGTGAGACACGCGTGGGTGGCGGATTTCCACTCCTCGTCGGTCATGCCGGGCTGGCGCAGCATCTCGGTGTGGATGTTGCCGTCGCCCGCGTGACCACAGGGCTCCACCACCACGCCGTGGGACAGGCAGATGCTCTTGGCGGCCTTGACGAATTCCGCGATCTTAGCCCGGGGCACCACCACGTCGCACTCCTCCTGGCCCACGGAGTCGGCTTTCATGCCCTCCAGAATGGCGGCACGGACGGACCAGACGGAGCCAATGCGCTCGGGGGTGTCCGCCAGCGCCACATCCAGTGCCCCGGCCTCCAGGGCGGCGGCTGCAGCCGCGTCACAGCACTGGGTCAGCTCCTCCTGAGAGGAGGCGTCGTACATCACGATCAGCACCGCGGCCCCCTCCCGGACCGGCAGCAACTTGTGGAGGTTCCGCTCCACGATGTCGATGAGTTCCCGCTCCAGGAACTCCACGGCGGTGGGCACGAAGGGCAGCCGCAGCAGGACGGGGACACAGTCGATACACGTTTCCAGGCTGTCAAAGGGGATGACCAGGGTGCAGGTGCAGTTGGGGGCAGGAATCAGCTTCAGAGTCACCTCCGTGCAGATGCACAGAATGCCCTCGGAGCCCACCACCAGGTCCTTCACGTCAAAGCCGGTGGTGTTCTTCACCACGTTGGAGGAAAAGTGCATGATGTCGCCGTTGGGCATGACCGCTTCGATGCACCGGACGTAATCCCTGGTAACGCCGTAGCGTACCGCCCGCATGCCGCCGGCGTTGGTGATGATGGAGCCGCCGATGGAGGCGGTCTTTTCGCCGGGGTCAGGGGGATAGAACAGCCCCGCCTCCGCCGCCGCGGCGGCCACCTCGGAGATCAATGCGCCGGGCTGGGCGGTGACGGTCATGTTCTGGGTGTCCACCGGGAAGATCTTGTTCATCTTCATCAGGGACAGCATAATGCCGCCGTATTTGCAGTTGGCGCCGCCGGCAAGACCCGTGCCCGCGCCCCGGGCCACCACGGGGATGTTGTTCTCATAGGCGTAGCGCATGATGGCGGAGACTTCTTCCTTCGTCAGAACCTCCACATACAGCTCCGGCGGGAAAACGCCGTACTCCGGCATCTCGTCGTGGTAAAACTCTTTGGCAATGGCCTCACCCACCCAGACGCGGGAGGTGTCGGTGACTGAGCGGATATACGCAAAATCCTGCTCATCCATTTTTTTATAAGGATAAGGCATCTCGCTCAGCCTCCTTTGCTGCCTTGATGCGGGCAATCAGGTCCGGGACCACCTGGTACAGGTCGTCTACAATGCGGTAGTGGGCGATGCGGAAAATCTGGGCCTCGGGGTCGGTGTTGATGGCCACGATGGTCTGGGCGGTATTCATGCAGGCGGTAAACTGCACCGCGCCGGAGACACCGCAGGTGATGATGAGCTTGGGCTTGACGGTGCGGCCAGAAAGGCCGATCTGGTGTGCCGCGTCGCCGAAGCCGCCCTCCACCATGGGGCGGGTGAAGCAGAGCTGTCCGCCCAGCAGGGTGGCCAGCTCCCGGACCATCTCCACGTCCCTGGCGGTCTTGACGCCCCGTCCGGCCACCACCAGCACATCCTCCTCCTCGATGGATTTCGTCCGGGTGATGGCGGCCCGTTCCACGATGGAGATGCCGGAGCGGACCATCAGCTCCGTGGCGTTGCAGACGGTGACCTTCCCGGTGGGGTTCGGCACCTTCTTCGCCTTGTCCATGACCTTATAGCGGACGGTGGCAAACTGGGGCCGGGAATTGGCAATGACGATCTGGGCCATGATGTTGCCGCCGAAGGCGGGGCGGATCTGGACCAGGTCGGTGTTGTCCTTCATCTGGAGCTCCGTGCAGTCGGCGGTCAGGCCGGTGTGGAACCGGGTGGACAGCCGGGGCGCCAGCGAACGTCCGCAGGCCGTGGCGCCGATGAGCACGCAGGAGGGGAAAATGGCGGAGATGCAGTCCGCCACGGCGTCGGAGTAGCAGTCGGCCTTGAACCCCTCAAAGCCGGGATGCTCATAGACGAATACCTCTTTCACGCCGTAGGGCAGCAGCTTTTCCGCATTTGCCCGGGTGCCCTCGCCGCCCACCATGACGCAGTTCACATCGTAGCCCACCTTGGCAGCCAGCTTCCGGGCCTCGCCGATCAGCTCGTAGACAACGGGGTGAACGGCGCCGTTCTCCTGCTCGGCGTAGACCAGGATGCCTTTCCATTTGTCCTTGTCAAAGGACTTGGCTACCTGCTCGAACCGGATGGCCCGATGGGGGCAGGTCTTGACGCAGACGGAGCACATGCGGCACTTCTCGTTAACGGTGATGCCGTCTTTCTCCATCTGGAGTGCCCCGAAGGGACATTTTTTCATACATTGCCCGCACAGGTCGCAGCGGGACATGTCAAATTTCAGAAATTCCATCTTGCCCCTCCTCAGAAATATTTGGCGGCAGCCAGCAGGTCGAAGAGCTGCCCGGCCTTTTCAGCGGCGGTACCCTCCAGGGTCACGCTGCCGGCACCGGCGGGAGGCGGGAAGATGCGCTCCACCGTGGTGGGGGAGCCCACCAGGCCGAAGCGGGTCATGTCGGGATCGGGCAGGTCCTCATGGGTGACCACCCGGATGGGCTTTGCGGCGGCCTCAGTCTTCCGGCGATAGGAGGGCAGCCGGGGCACGCAGATGTCCTTGTCCACTGTGATGAGGCAGGGATACTTCATCTCGCTGATCTGGAACACGCTGGCAAGATCCTGCCGCACCTGGATGCGGGTCTCGTTTACGTTGGTGATGGCATTGACCCAGGCTGCGTGGGGGAGATGGAGGTGCTCCGCAATGGCGGGACCGATCTGGGCCGTGTCGCCGTCAGTAGTCTGGCGGCCGCAGATAATGAGGTCCGCGCCGCCCAGCATCCGGATGCCCTGGGAGAGGGTATAGGAGGTGGCCAGCACGTCGGAACCGGCAAATTTGCGGTCCGACAGCACCACTGCGTCATCCGCACCCATCATGTAGGCGTCCCGGATCATGGCCTCCCTCTGCTGGGGGCCCATGGTCAGCACGGTCACGGTACCGCCCACCTGTTCCCGGATGCGCAGGGCACACTCCAGAGCGAACAGATCGAAGGGATTGGTGCGGGCGGCCGATCCCAGACGCTTGAGATTTCCGGTCTCCTCATCGATCTCCACCTTGGAGCTGAGGGGGACTTGCTTCATGCACACGATGATTTTCATTGCATCATACCTTTCAGATATACCAGTAGCGTTTATTTAACGCTTTAAAGCGAATTGTTTCACACTTTAAAGGAGTATAGCACGGATGCCGGAAATTGTCCACAGGTTTCGACAAATTTTTTCCAAAACCGCTCACTTATCCTTTTAGACCGGATGCCGCCGGATACCCGTTGTTCCGGTGCTGCCATATCCGAAAAAGGCCCCAAGGCAAAAAATATGCGGGAAGTATGGGAGAAACCATACTTCCCGCATGTTTTTAAAGTTGAGGATCAGCGGTTGGAAATATATCCACGGAACAGACGGACCATCTCGTCCACGCACCGGTCCGCCTCATCCGGATCGCCTTTGATGACGGCCCGCAAGATGGCGGAGTGGGATTCAAAAATCTCCCGGTTGATGCGCTGGTGCTCTTCCACAGAGCAATGCTGGATGGACTGCAGAAACGCGTTGGTGTTCAGCCCTACGATCACATCGTTGATCAGCAGGGCCAGGGCATTGTGACTGGCTTTTGCCAAAGCGGTGTGGAAGGCAATGTCATATTTTTCGAAGCTGTTGGGTGTGCAGATACTGGCCTCCGCCGCGTCCAGGGTCGCCTGGATGGCACGGATATCCTCCTCCGTCCGGCGGAGAGAGGCCAGCCGGGCACAGGTGTGGTCGTTGATGTTGCGGTACTCCACCAGATCGTTCAACTTGATGGCACCCGCAGCCAGCAGCTTTTTCAGAGGTTCCTCCACGGTGTTCAGGGAGATGCTCTGGACCACGGCACCGCCGGCGCTGCCCACGCTGATCTTCAAAAAGCCATCCTGCTGCAGCATCCGCAGGGCCTCCCGCACACTGGGGCGGCTGCGGTGGAACTGCTCCGCCAGCTCCCGTTCCGAGGGGAGAGTGTCACCGGGACGCAGTTCGCCGGAGGCAATCTTCTGATAGATCTGGTCGTAGATCACCTCAGAAGCGCGCCTGGTGGTGGCGGGCTGAAAGAGAGAATTCGGGTTTTGAACATCGCCCATGATGATTTTCTCCTGACTTTGTTGCATAATTAACGTTAATTTTACCACGTTCTCTATATTCCGTCAAGGATTTGCGCAAAAAGAATCTGGAAAGAATTTTGAAAGGAAACTCCCGGAGAATTGGGGAGAATCGGGAAAATTCAGAAGAAATTGCCGTAGCGGGGAAATAAGGGAAAATCTGCGACTTGACCAACTGAAAACGTTTCCTGTTTGTGAAAGATGTAGAAAAGTGCGCGATATATTGACAACTGACTTGGAATAATATATAAAGTAAATGGTAAGACCATTTAAATATTTTAAATGGAAATACAAAGGAAGACCTGCTCCGCACACGCGAATCCGACCCCCGCAATTCCTTCCGTAATGGAAATAGAAAAGAAAGGGAGACGAATCATGAAAAAGAAGATGCTCGCGCTGTTCCTGGCCCTGACGATGGCCGCTTCTCTCCTGACCGCCTGCGGCGGAGGCAGCAAGACGCCTGCCAGCAGTTCCGGTGACAAGGATACCTCCTCCGCCGAGGTCAGCTACACCTGGAAAATGCACCTGAACTCCACCGAAGGCGACAATGCTTATGACATGGGCGCTCTGTTTGCGCAGAAGGTCAGCGAGCTGACCAACGGCCGCGTGAAAGTGGACCTGTACGGCGGCGCCAGCCTGGGCTCCACTTCCGAGGTCCTGGAGGGTATGTCCGTGGGCGTGGCCGATATTGCCGTCGAGTCTGTCGGCACCCTGGCTACCTTCACTCCTCTGGCCAACATTGAGGCCATGCCTTACATGTTCAACAGCTATGACCACTTCATGAAGGTCTGGTACAGCGACCTGGGCGAGGAGATCAAGACCACCGTGGGCGATGCCGCCGGCTTCAAGCTGATGGGCGCTGCTTATCGCGGCCCCCGTATCGTCACCGCTACCAAGGAAATGAAGACCGTTGAGGACTTCAAGGGCTTCAAGCTGCGTGCTCCCAACCTGGAGATGTACATCAAGACCTGGCAGTGGCTGAATGCCGCTCCCACCCCCATGGCCATGAACGAGGTCTACACCGCCCTGCAGCAGAAGACCGTTGAGGGACAGGAGAACCCCATGGTGGACTCTCTGAACTATGCCTTTGACGAGGTCTGCGATTACTGGATCAAGACCAACCACGTCTATGGCTGCAACGTGGTCATCATGGACAAGAACTACTTCAATGGCCTGCCCTCTGACATCCAGGAGGCCGTCATCGAGGCCGCCAACTACGCCGGTCAGCAGATCTCCGAGGCGCAGGCTGAGAAGGACGCCAAGGCTGAGGCAGAGCTGATTGCCGAAGGCAAGACCGTTGTTGAGGTGGACAACGCCGCTTTCGCCGAGTATTTCAAGGACTTTGCCGCTACCAACTACCCCGACTTTGCCGACTGGGTCGCCCGCATCGCCGAGATGGCTCCGTGAAATAAAATGATCACCTAACGGAAGGCCCACGCCCAACGCGGGCGTGGGCCTTCTGAGTTGAAAACCACGATTTGAAAGCTATGAGGTGAAGAAATGCTGAAAGCCTATTCCAAATTTCTGGATGCCATCGAGAAGGTCGAAAAGGTGGTTCTGGCCGTGTCGATGGCTGCCATGGTGGTCCTGATGCTTTATCAGGTGATCCTGCGCTATGTGTTTTCCGCGTCCAACTCCTGGAGTGAGGAGCTGGTACGTTACCTGTTCATCCTGGACGTGATGCTGGCGGCATCCATTGCGGTCCGCCGCAACAGCCACCTGCAGATCGATGTGCTGATCAACTGCTTCGGACCTAAGCTGAAGCGTATTTTTACCATTGCTGCCACTTTGGCGGGCATCGTGTTCCTGGCATTCCTGTTCTGGTATTCCCTTGACCTGTGTACGACCGCCACCAGCAATGTCTCTCCCGGTCTGGGTATCCCCATGTCCATTCCCTATGCCTGCGTTCCGCTGGGCACGGTCCTGATGATCCTGTCTTCCATTGAGGTCATTCTCAGAACGGCGGAGGAGCTCCGCAATGAAAAGGAGGTGCCCACAGTATGAACGTTGGCGCAGTCGTTATCATCCTGCTGCTGGTGCTGGCCTTCCTGGGCATCCCCATTTATATTGCCCTGGGCATCGGCACCCTGGTGGCTCTGAACATGGCGGGAATGCCCATGCTGGTCCTGCCTCAGAAGCTGTTCGCCGGCATGAACTCCCCGTCCCTGCTGGCCATCCCGTTTTTCATCCTGGCGGGCAACATTATGTCCCGCAGTATTACAACCAAGCTCATTGACATCGCAAATTCGCTGATCGGATGGATCAAGGGAAGCCTGGCGGTGGTGACGGTGCTGTCCTCCGCTCTGTTCGGCGCCATCTCCGGTTCCGGCGTGGCCACGGCCTCCGCCATCGGCGGCATCACCATCCCCGCCATGAAGCGGGAGGGCTATCCCGACCATTTCGCGGCGGCGGTGTCCTCCATCTCCTCCATCCTGGGCCCCATCATTCCGCCCTCCATCACCCTGATTGTGTACGCATCCATCACCAACGTGTCAGTGTCGGCGCTGTTCATGGGCTCCGTGCTGCCGGGCATCATTCTGGCGGCCTCCCTGATCCTGTATGCGCTGTTCTACGGCAAAAAGCACGACCTGCCGGCCCACGAGAAGCAGAATGTCCGCCAGATCGGCCATGCCTTCAAGGACGGTATCTGGGCGCTGCTGATGCCGGTCATTATTCTGGGCGGCATCTTCGGCGGTGTGTTTACGCCCACTGAGGCGGCTGTGGTGGCGGTTGCCTATGCCCTGATCATCAGCCTGTTCGTATATAAGGACATGTCCTGGAAGGAGATCCCCGGCGTTTTTGTGGATGCCACGCTTTCCACCGCTACTATTATGGTCATGGTGGGCCTGTCCAAGGCCTCCAGCTATGTGGTGGTCACCTCCGGCCTGCCCCAGCAGCTTCTGGAGGCCTTCAGCTCCATCACCAACAGCAAGTTTGTGATCCTGCTGCTGCTGAATCTGCTGTTCCTGGTCATCGGTATGCTGATGGAAGCCAACGCGGCCATTATCATGATGACCCCCATTCTCACTCCGCTGCTGGCGGCCTTTGGAATCGATACCCTGCAGTTTGGCATCATCATGAGCTTCAACCTCTGCATCGGCCTGGTGACCCCGCCGGTGGGCCTGTGCCTGCTGGTGAGCAACCAGATCGCGGAGACCAGCCTCTCCAAGTCCCTGAAGTCCCTGATGCCCATGCTGCTGATCTCCATCATCGTGCTGATGCTGGTCACCTATATCGAACCTCTGACCACCTGGCTCCCCAGAGTGCTGGGCTAAATGGAAAGGAAGTCGTGGAATTATGAAAAAGATCGGTTTTCTGGGTATGGGCGTTATGGGCCTGCCCATGGCAAAGAATCTGCTGCAAAAGTCCGGCTGTGAAATTCTGGGTTACGATGTGATGGAAAAGCAGCGGGAGGGCTTCCTCGCCGCCGGCGGCACCGTTGCCGAGCCGGAGGAGATCTACCAGACCTGCGACGTCATCATGCAGATCCTGCCCACCCACGCCATCATCCGGGACAGCGTGGAAAAGGCCGTCAAATACGGCAAGCCGGGCCGCATCATCGTGGACCTGAGCTCTACCGCTCCCGACATCATTCTGGAGCTGTACCAGCTGGCGAAGGACGCCGGTATGTACCTGCTGGACTCTCCCATCAGCGGCGGAAACCCCATGGCTATCGCGGGCACCCTGGCCATTATGACCGGCGGCGACAAGGAGGCCTTTGAGGAAGTGAAGCCTCTGCTGGAGTGCATGGGCACCCCTGTGTACGTGGGCGGCCCCGCCAGCGGCAGCGTCACCAAGCTGGTGAACAACATGGTGGCCGGCGCCTATCTGGTGGCTATGGCCGAGGGCTATGCCTTCGCCGCCAAGGCGGGCATCGACCTCCAGACCACCTTCGAGGCCACCCGCGGCGGCTTTGCCGGCGGCCCCCTCTATGACAACAAAATCCCCATGCTTATCCATCGAAATTACGAGCCCGGTGCCCGCGTGGCCGTCCACCGCAAGGACATCCTGAACGCCAAGCACTATGCCCACCATCTGGGCGTGGACACCCCCATGACCGACGTGGTGCTGCAGGTGATGGACTGGATGAACGACAACGGCCACATTGACGAGGACCAGATCGCCATGATAAAATACTACGAAGACAAGATGGGCGTGACGGTGGGCAGCGCTGACTGACCCTGTCCCACGGAGGTGGATGCAAACATGGAAGCGGTCCGATACGCACTCCAGGCAGTCCTGCCGGTGGCATTGCTGCTGGTGCTGGGCTGGCTGCTGCGGAACAGGGGAATGGTCTCCCAGCACTTTGCGGCGGAGGGGGACCACCTGTGCATGCGTCTGCTGTTCCCGGTGCTGCTGTTCCGCAGCATCTCCCAGGGAGAGCTGGCGCTGGACAGTTGCCTGCGGAGCATCGCCTTCGCCTATGGCTTCATTGCCGTGTGTCTGCTGGCAGGGATTCTGGTGATCCCGCGCCTGGTCCATGACCGGCGGCAGATCGCCGTGGTGATCCAATCCCTATACCGGGGCAATTTCACCCTGTACGGCATTCCGTTCTCCCAACTGCTGGGAGGGACAGACGCGGCGGCTGCCGCGTCGGCAATCGCGGCGGCGACCCTGCCGGTGCTGAACATCGCCGCAGTGGTCATGTATGCCTGGTACGCCGGGCGGGAGCGGAGGAGCTGGGCGCAGCTTCTAAAGGGTATCCTGAAAAATCCCATTCTGTGGGGTGTGTTCCTGGGCCTGGCCTTCCGACCCTTCCACATGGCCTTGCCGGGACCGCTGGAGAGCCTGACCGCCAGTCTGGCGGCCATGGCCTCGCCGCTGGCCTTTCTGACCCTGGGCGCCAAGCTGTCCAGCGGGAAGCGCCCCGCTGGACAGAAGAACCTGACAGCTGCTGTGGTGGCCTGGAAGCTCCTGGTCATGCCGCTGCTGGCAATGCCCATTGCCATCTGGGGCTTCGGCTTCCGGGGAACTGAGCTGATCCCCGTGTTCCTGTTCACGGCGGCCCCCTCGGCCATCACCACCTACCAGCTGGCGGGGGAGTACGGTGCGGATGACCTGCTGGCGGGCAGTATCGTGACCACTTCCACGCTGGTGTCCTCCGTGACGCTCTGCGTATTCGTGGCCCTGCTGAAGCAGATGGGCCTGATCTGAAATCCCTTTCTGCCCCTCCGGGTGTGGACTCTCCCGTGCCCGGAGGGGCAGCTTTCGTTTTACAAAAAGCGGTCCCGCAGGTCGATTGATACCTGCGGGACCGTGTATTATTGCTTTTTGCAGACCAGTTCTCCGTTTTCCGCATCCAGCACCAGGGTGCTGCCGGCCGACAGGTCGCCCCGGAGGATCGCCTTGGCGATCAATGTCTCGGCGCTGCGCTGGAGATACCGCTTCAGGGGACGGGCACCGTACACCGGGTCGAAGCCCCGGTCAATGAGCAGGGTCTTGGCGCTGTCCGTGACCTCCAGCTTCAGCGTCTTGTCCGCCAGCCGCTGCTTCAAACCTTTCATCAGGATGTCAATGATGCCCTTCAGGTTCTCCTTGGTCAGGGGTTTGAACAGGATAATTTCGTCCAGGCGGTTCAAAAACTCCGGCCGGAAGGAGGTCCGCAGCTCCGCCATGACAGCGTTCCGGGCATCATCAGAGATGCTGCCGTCGGCCTGAATGCCGTCCAGCAGCTCCTGAGAGCCCAAGTTGGAGGTCAGGATGATGATGGTGTTCTTGAAGTCCACCGTCCGGCCCTGAGAGTCGGTGATGCGGCCGTCATCCAGGATCTGCAGCAGGATGTTGAACACATCCGGATGGGCCTTTTCCACCTCGTCGAACAGCACCACGCTGTATGGCTTACGGCGGACGGCCTCCGTCAGCTGGCCGCCCTCGTCATAGCCCACGTATCCCGGAGGCGCGCCAATGAGCCGGGACACAGAGAATTTCTCCATATACTCCGTCATGTCGATGCGCACCAGGTTGTGCTCGTCGTCGAACAGGCAGTCGGCCAGGGACTTGGCCAGCTCTGTCTTGCCCACGCCGGTGGGGCCAAGGAACAGGAAGCTGCCAATGGGGCGGTTGGGGTCGGCGATACCGGCCCGGGAGCGCTGGATGGCCTCCGTCACCAGCCGCACGGCTTCGTCCTGGCCCACTACCCGCTTGTGGATCACATCGTCCAGGTGCAGCAGCTTCTCCCGCTCGCCCTCCACCAGACGGCTGACGGGGATGCCCGTCCATTTGGCCACGATGTCGGCGATCTCGTTTTCTGTCACGGTGTCGTGGACCAGGGTGTTGTCCCCGGTGTGCTGCTCGGCAAGAGCTTCGGCCTCCTTCAACTCTTTTTCCAGGGCAGGCAGGTCGGAGTACTTCAGCTTGGCGGCCTTCTCATATTCCAGGCGGGACTGGGCCTGCTCGATTTGGCCCTGGAGCTGCTCCAGCCTGCCTTTCAGCTCCTTGACCTTGTCCACGCCGTGCTTCTCCGCCTCCCAGCGGGATTTCAGGGCGTTGAACTGCTCCTTCCCGTCGGCCAGCTCCTTTTTCAATTCTTCCAGACGGTCCTGGGAGAGCTGGTCGTCCTCCTTTTTCAGAGCCATCTCCTCAATCTCCTGCTGCATGATCTTCCGGCGCAGGTCGTCCAGCTCGGCGGGCATGGAGTCGATCTCCGTCCGGATCATGGCGCAGGCCTCGTCCACCAGGTCGATGGCCTTGTCGGGGAGGAAGCGGTCGGTGATATAGCGGTTGGACAGGGTGGCGGCAGCCACCAGGGCGTTGTCGTGGATGCGGACGCCGTGGAAAATTTCATAGCGGTCTTTCAGACCCCGGAGGATGGAGATGGTGTCCTCCACCGTGGGCTCATCCACCTGCACCGGCTGGAACCGGCGCTCCAGGGCGGCGTCCTTTTCAATATACTGACGGTACTCGTCCAGGGTGGTGGCGCCGATACAGTGCAGCTCGCCACGGGCCAGCATGGGCTTCAGTAGATTGCCAGCGTCCATGCTGCCCTCGGTCTTGCCTGCGCCCACGATGGTGTGCAGCTCATCGATGAACAGGATGATCCTGCCCTCAGACTTCCGCACCTGCTCCAGGACCGCCTTCAGCCGCTCTTCGAATTCGCCCCGGTATTTGGCACCCGCGATCAGAGCGCCCATGTCCAGAGAGAAGATGGTGCGGTCCTTCAAACCGTCGGGTACGTCGCCCCGGACGATCCGCTGGGCCAGTCCCTCGGCGATAGCCGTCTTGCCAACGCCAGGCTCGCCGATGAGCACAGGGTTGTTCTTCGTCTTGCGGGACAGGATGCGGATGACGTTCCTGATCTCGCTGTCCCGGCCGATGACCGGGTCCAGCTCCTTTTTCCGCGCTCGCTCCACCAAATCGGTGCCGTACTTTTTCAGCGCGTCATAGGTGTCCTCCGGGTTGTCGGAGGTGACAGGGTTGGACTTCACCTTGGACAGCTCCTCACTGAACCGGCTGCGGGTAATGCCGTGGTCCTGCAAAAGCTGCTTGAGCACACGGTTACCCTCAGCGAAGATACCCAGCATCAGGTGTTCCACGGAGATGTATTCGTCGTGGAGCTTCTCCGCCGTCTTTTCCGCCACGGTCAGTACCTTGCTGGTCTCAGGGGAGGCGTAGACCTGTCCACTGCCGCCAGAGACCTTGGGGAACTCGTTGATTTTGGCGTCCAATTCCGCCAACAGACTGTTGCAGTCCACTCCCATGCGGCTGAAAATGGAGCCGATGAGTCCGCCGTCCTGCTTCAGCAGAGCGTACAGCAGATGCTCCGGTGTCAGATACTGGTTGTTTTTCTCCTGTGCCAGAGCCTGGGCATCCCGAATAGCCTCCAGTGTTTTCTGCGTATAGTTTTCCGTACTCATAGAATCTCCCTCGATTCAAAAGGACCGGCGCCGTGACCCGGCGTCCGGCCGGAGCGGCATTGTTTGAAGGCGGTGTTTTCTCAAATTGGAAAGGCAGCCCCGCGCCGCTTCGCTCAATTTGGCTCTATTATACCCCTGCGGTTAGCACTGTCAAGGCGAGAGTGCTAAAATTCATAAAACTGGCAAAAATTGTTTACAGCTTTTTCAAAATTAGCCCACCGCGGATGCCTGTGTACGGGAGAAGGGGAGAGGGGAATGGCGCGGAACGTTTAATTTCCCCATGGCGTTTTCTGTGACCTTGACCTTCCCGGCGGAATGGAGTACAATCTAATTATTATTTTGCAATATGCCGGAGGAGTGGTGCTATGCCCAGTATTTCTGTGATCGTCCCCGTGTATCAGGCGGAGACCTATTTGAAAAAGTGCGTGGAGAGCGTGATGAAGCAGACCTTCTCCGATTGGGAGCTGCTGCTGGTGGATGACGGCTGTACCGACGGTTCTCCCGCCATCTGCGATGCCTGCGCGGCGGAGGATGACCGCATCCGGGTGTTCCATAAGCGGAAAAACGGCGGCGTCAGCGCGGCCCGGAATCTGGGCTTGAACGAGGCCAAGGGTGAGTGCATTGCTTTCCTGGACGTGGATGACCGCTTTGAGTTCCGGGCGCTGGAGACCCTGTGGTGCCTGCGGGAGCAGACCGGTGCCGATACCGTGGGCTGTGCCCATCTGAACTTGTATGCCGACGGTAATAAGCATGTGGAGCCGTTGCTGCCCGCCGGGGTCTACGATGCGCAGGAAATTCAGGAGAAGATCGTGGCGCCTTTGTTGGGCGACCGCCTGGCAGCTCCGGTGTTCAATGGCTTTATCTGGCGCTATCTGTTCTCTGCTGAGGTCATCCGCTCTGCCCGCCTGACCTTTGAGGGGGCCTATCTGGAGGACGAGCTGTTCCTGATGGAGTATTTCTGCAACGCCAAAAAGCTGGCGGTGACGGAGCAGCCCCTGTACCGCTACTTCCTGAATCCCTCCTCCGCTACCCACCGCTATATGAAGAATTTCCAGAAGGTCTTTGACCGCTTTATGGAGCGGAAGGAGGCCCTGGTGAAGAAGTACAAGCTGGAGGAGCTCCGGCCCCAGTGGCGGGAAAACTCCAACTGGGCGGGACTGCTGATCGCCATTGGAAACGAGTACGCGGTGGGTAATGCCATCTCCGTCCGGCAGCGCCAAAAGAACGTGCAGGCCCTGTGCCAGCGCCCGGACATGGCCAAGGCCATCGCGGAGATCACCCCCATGGGCCTGACACCCAACAAGCAGATGGTGGCCAACCTGGTGAAAGGCGGACATTTCTTCATCCTGACCCAGATGTACCGCCTGAAAAACCGAATTTAAAGCGAGGACCCGATTTATGACGCTGTTGCGTGAAAGCTATCTCTATCATCTCTGGACGGTGCTGCTGTCAGTTTACGAGGACAGCATGGTCCACCGCGTTCTGGCGGGCATCGGTGGCTGGTGTAACCGGCAGATCGACGAGAGCCGGGTACTGTGGGTGCTGTGCAGGGAGGGCAAGGTGGCCCGGGCTTGGCCCGAAAGCTGCCTGTGCCGCCTGCTGACCTGGATCATCAATCTGCCGGGAGAGCTGCTGCACCGGCTGTATGCCGCTTTGCAGCTGACCTTTGAGGACAGCCTCTTCGCCCGCCTGGCCTTTGCCATGGGCGAGGAGACGGCTGTTGCCCAGTCGTGGCTCATTATGCTGCTGTGGGTGATTCCCTTTTCCCGGTGGAACAACGCATACAGCCTCATTGGCTTTGTGCTCCTGCTGGTACTGTTCCACGCAGGAGCCATGCACCAAAAGACCACGCGGCTGGATCTTGCCGGTATCGGTTTCTATCCGTTGATCCTTTTCGGTGCCGTGTTCCTGGGGGTCCTGCTGTCCTATGCGCCGTCCTTGTCTTTGCGTTTCCTGTTCTACCATATCTCTGCCGCACTGTGCGTGCTGGTGACGGTCAGCGCCGTCCGGACGGAGGGGGACCTGAAGCGCCTTGCGGCCGGAGGTTCCGTCTGCGTGGCTGTATCCGGCGCCTACGGCATTGTCCAGCGCATTCAGGGTGTGGAGGTCAACAAGTCCTACGTGGATCTGAAGGTGAACGCCGGCATGCCCGGACGGGTGGAGTCCTTCTTCGACAACCCCAACACCTTCGCGGAGGTACTGATTCTGCTGCTTCCCCTGGTGCTGGCTCTGGTCCTCAGTTCCCGGCATCTGGTGAGTAAGTCCGTTGCCGCTGGTATTTTCGTGGTGGGCGTGGGGGCTCTGGGCATGACTTACTCCCGGGCCAGCTGGGTTGGCATTGCCTGCGCTATGGTGGTCATGGTGTTTTTGTGGAAGCCGAAGCTGATCCCGGCCTTTGCGGTGCTGTGTGTGCTGTGTATCCCGCTGCTGCCCACTACGATCTGGAACCGTATTCTGACCATCGCTAATCCGGCGGACTCTTCCACAGCCAGCCGCGTTCCCCTGTATCAGGCGGCTCTGGAGGTCATCCGGCACCGTCCCATTTCCGGTGCGGGCCTTGGTACCGCGGTCACCCAGGCCTATATCCGGGATTATAACCTTTACCACGCGGAGGCACCCTTTGTCCACTCTCACAACTTCTATCTGGAGGTCTGGATTCAGGCAGGGCTGCTGGGCGTGGTGGGCTTTGTGAGTTCTATGCTGTGGAATATCAAGCGGTCTGCCCACGTGGTCCGCCACTGTGGCAGTTCTGCAGCCCGGACCATCACCTGCGCTGCAGCGTCTGCTCTGTGCGGGGCCATGGTCTGCGGTCTGGCGGATTACCTGTGGAATTACCCCCGTGTCATGTGTATTTTCTGGTTTGTGTTCGCCGTGGCTTTGGCAGGCACCAAGGTATGTCTGACTGACAGAGAAAAGCCTTGACTTTGCGGAATGATCCTGTAAAATAATATGGGCAGGGAAGTGCTCTTCCCTGCCCTATATCTGGGATTAATGCAGTTGGTAGCGCAGGTGGTTTGGGAGCGATTCTCCGTCTATCCACGATGGGAACAGCCAAAGCCCGGAACCCCTTGTAACACGGGCGTTTGCGGGATTTTTCCGGGCAGCAAAGCCGGGCCCAAAACCCGCTTTGACCACATAAATGACTACAGACAGGAAAAACTTTGATTTTCGCCTTGACCGTGGTATAATAGCTCAAAACTGAATATCCGGGTGTAGCCCAGTTGGTAGGGCGCCACATTTGGGATGTGGAAGCCGCGCGTTCGAGTCGCGCCACTCGGACCAAACCCCTCTGAAATCAGTTGATTTCAGAGGGGTTTTCTTTGTTTATTGCGGCGCAGGATTGAAGTAAAAGCAATCAGGCCAAGATATATTCTAAATGCAGAAAAATGAATGTATCCTTGCAAAGGATTGAAAACCAAGATAATTGATATAGACAAAAAGGTAAATAATGAAGTAGAATATACATTAAATGATGTACTAATCTATACACGAAGCAATTGTTTTTGGAGGAAATGTTATGAATAACCAACTTATACAATTTGATATTGTTGGGCTTCACAGTGTGCGAGACTACTCTATTCGCATTGAGGACAATAAAGTTATTATTGTTGGAGAAAACGGTTCAGGCAAGACTACAGTCTTCAAGGTAATGTACCATACATTATCTTGTGATTGGGACTCCTTGCGCACATTTGATTTTGAAAGCGTATCCTTACATTTTGGAAACGGAAAGGTTATTCAAATTACCTCCGACTTATTGCAAAGTATTTTCGCGATTGATGATATAGATCGAGTGACCTACTATGTGGATGGACGGCCCCGGGGGCGCCGACTGCATTTGGATGGGCTAATCAATAGTGTTATTTCTATCAAGCGAAAGGCGGAAGGAAAAAATGGAGAGGAACTTGACCGCCTTTACATGGACAGACCTGTTCCTTATCAATATATACAAGCTGTCCTCGAAGCAGATTCTGTTGCTCGATTATATGAAATAACGAGAGAAATCGAAAAGAATTTTAATGCCACCATTCTCTATCTGCCAACATATCGCAGAATCGAAGAACAATTAAAGAATATTTTCCCTAATATGGACAGTGATGAATGGAGCAAGGCGCGGAGACGCACGCGAAACGATCGCGCAATTGAATTGGTCGAGTTTGGCATGGCAGATGTTGAAAATGCTGTAAAAGCATATCAAGAACGTTTGAATAATTTTTCTCGCGCGCAGCAAAACAAACTTACCTTGGGCTATTTGAGTGAGATTATTGATGAAAAATACGAGCAGGTTGACATTGAAAACATAAGACAACTGACAGAACAACAAATTAGTGACATCTTGAAACGAATCGAAACCAATATTTTGTCTGACCAACAGAAAGACGAAATTAGAAGAATTCTTTCTGAAATTAGAGATACGTTGGAGTCACCCTCTCGTGTCCGCGAGAAGATTGTATGTCATTATTTTCTAAAACTCATTGATTTTGACAAGGAGATGAGTGATGAAGAGGCCTCTTTGTTAAAGTTTGTTGAAAAGTGCAATAAATACTTGGTAAGTAACTGCCTTGTGTATGATAACCAAGACTTTACTTGTAAGATATTCAATAGAGTATCCGGAGAAGTAAGCAGCTCCGATGAAATTCACTTCCAAGATATGTCCTCCGGTGAAAAGCAAATTGTATCGCTATTTAGTCATCTTAACTTAACTCAGCAAGGTAATCTTTTCGTGTTTATTGATGAACCCGAGTTGTCTCTTTCTGTCGATTGGCAGAGAATGTTCTTAGTGGATATTTTGGACAGCACGAGTTGTATTGGCATTGTAGCCACTACCCATTCTCCGTTTGTTTTCGAAAACGAACTCGAGAGGTATGTGCACGGTATAAACGAGTTCTGTACAAAGGGGTAATCGGTATGACAACAAAAGAACGGCTTGTAAAAGATAGAGAGCAGGCTAATGTGGCCCTTTTGAAGTTAAAGCAGCAATACAAACCGCATGATCACAAAGTTTATCTTGTAGTTGAAGGGAAAGATGACATTGCATATTACACCTGTATCTCTGTCCGATATCCCAAATTTGCTAATTCTGAAATTATATGTGCGAATAATAGAACAAATGTTATTCGCACATATGACTCTACTGATTGGAATGTTTTCTCACAGGATAGAGTTTTCTTCTTCGTGGATCGAGATCTCTCAGACATAACCGGTGAATACACGCCGGTTGCGCAAAATGTATATGTAACAGATGACTACTCAATTGAAAATTCCTTGTTTAATGAGCAACTTCTATTCGTTACATTAAAAGTGTTCTATGGACTTAATGATTTAAGCGACGAAGAAGTAGCCACTTTATCAGAACTATATCAAGTTGCATGCGCCGCACATGCACAGGCGTTTCTACCGATTATGAGTTGGATTCTGTATTGGCGGATGAATAAAGTACTATGTAACCTTAACAATTTAAATGGCGGAGATTTGTTCCGGGTAAGTCAAGGTGTGTTTGAAATAAATGGAGAATACCAAGATGGAGACGCAGTGGAAGAAGCCATCCACTTGGCTTGTGGAGTGCCATACGCTAAACAAGATATGGTACCTTTTACAGAAAAGATAAACAAGCATGGTGGCATTCAAAAATATATTCGTGGCAAATATGTTCGCGCATTTTTCGTGAAGTTTCTTAACTCTATTGTAGAAACACTACCCGCAATCATTCCTGGAAGGAATAAACCCAAAGCAATTGTAAGTATTGGACAAGGCAATGTGCTGCAGTTATTATGTGGATACATGGCAACACCAGAGTCTTTAGATACTTTTTTGTCAAGAGGGAATACATAAATGAAGGCCAACTGCGCTGTTCATGTGTGGTTGGTCTTTATTTGTTAAGAAGTTATTTATCCTTCATTGGCAACCTTTTAAATAGTGGCGGCATTTCGATTTGCTGAGAGTTTCCATCTTTTTCTAAAGCCTTGCCTATACTATTCTGCTAATTCAAATGTTTTGTTCCATCAAAAACTATTATTGTTTCGCTAATAGAGCATGTCCATAAAGGAAAACCAGCGACATAGGTACCGCTTACTCAGTACCCATGTCGCTGGTCCTTTTTACTTACCCTTTTTCGCCTTCTTAGTTTTCTTACCCATCTTCCTTTCCATAGGCTGCGGCGGAAGTGTCCCCTCCGCCTTATGCCGCTTCAGCTCTGCGAGCTCAGCTTTCATTTCCACGATAAGCACCTTGAGCTTCTCCTCGCACTCCTCGCGGGTATGGGCGTAGACATTGCGGGAGTGCTTCTTGCCGTCAATCCACATGGGTGAGTAGCGCCCCTCCCACAGGCTTGGCCCTTTGGATGAGATACACCCGGTGCCTGCCCTGCGGCGGCTGGGCAGGACGGGCTTAAAATCGGTCATTTGCGGCTTTTCCGGTTGCCCGGGGACAGTTTCCCGCCTCGGCTCTGAACCGCCCTCCAGCGGCGCTGCTTTGCCGATGCCGCGGTCAATATTGGCGGCGGCTGTGCGCTGCATATCGTCGGTGATATGTGTGTAGATATCCAGCGTGGTTGCTGCCGACACATGGCCCAGCATGGCAGAGAGGGTCTTGACGTCCATACCATTCTGTAGCGCCAGCGTTGCGAAGGTATGGCGGAGGTCATGAAATCTTACTTGCTTGCACCCGGCGTGTTCCAGAATAAGTTGGAGCCGATGGCGTACCACGCCGGGGGTAATCGGACAGTCCTCCTTTATCGGAGACGGGAACATCCAACGGGAGTTTACCGTTTTCTTATACTCCCGCAGCACCTCAACTACCGAAGGCGGCAGGACGATTTTGCGGATGGAGTTTTTGGTTTTCGGCTCGCTGAACTGAAGTTC
>CAYWYW010000035.1:0-20251 GCA_964462715.1 uncultured Oscillibacter sp. | reverse complement strand
CGGTTGGGGTCGGCGGACAGGGTGGTCTTGCCGGTGCCGGACAGGCCGAAGAACACGGCGGTGTCGCCGTCCTTGCCCATGTTGGCGGAGCAGTGCATGGGGAACACGCCCATCTTGGGCAGCACGTAGTTCATGACGGAGAATACGGACTTCTTGATCTCGCCGGCGTACTGGGTGCCGCAGATGACCACCAGCTTCTCCTCATAGTCCACCAGGATGGCGGCCTCGCTGCGGGTGCCGTCGATCTCGGGGATGCACTTGAAGCCGGGGGCGGCGATGATGGTGTAGTCGATCTTGAAATCCTTCAGCTGCTCGGCGGTGGGACGGCGCAGCAGCTGGTGGATGAACAGGTTCTGGGAGGCCAGCTCATTGACGATGCGGAAGGACTGGGTGTACTTGGGGTCCGCGCCGGCGAAGCCGTCGAAAATGAAGATCTCCTTGTTCTGCAGGTAAGCCACCACCTTGCTCTTGATGGCGTCGAACTTCGCCTTCTCGATGGGACGGTTCACCTTGCCCCAGGCGATCTCGTCGTGGACGGCAGGAGTGTCCACAATGAACTTGTCGTTGGCGCTGCGGCCGGTGTACTTGCCGGTCTTGACCACCAGGGCGCCGGTGTTGGAGAGCTTACCCTCGCCGCGGCGAAGGGCGTGCTCTGTCAGCTGAGCGGGCGTCAGGTTGCGGTAGACCGCGGAGACATTGATGATACCCAGAGTTTCCAGACCATAAGTTTCCATTGTTTATAATTCCTCCTTTTTTGAAGGACCGCGGGCCACCCGCAGGGGCAGTGCCATAATCGGTCCGAACTTACATAAATGGGATGGTGTTTTCGTTCACTGAGCGCTCAGCGCGTCCGCCAGGCGGGCAAAATCCGCCAGGGTCAGCCGCTCACCCCGTACTTCGGGGCTGAGGCCGCAGCTGACGATGGCCCCCCGGATATCCTCTTTGCTGTGTCCGGGCAGGGCGGCGGCCAGACTGTTGACCAGGGTCTTTCGCCGCAGCAGGAAGGCGCCCCGGACCACCTTGAAGAAAAAGGCCTCGTCGGTCACTCTAACGGCGGGCTTTTCACGCCGGACGCACCGCAGTACGGCGGAGGTCACCTTGGGGGCGGGGAGAAACTTTTCCGGCGGCACGTCGAAAAGATATTCCGTCTCCATGTAATATTGCAGGAACAAAGAGAAGGAACCGCCGTCAGAGGAGCCCTGGGGAGCGGACAGACGCTGGGCCACTTCCTTCTGAATGAGGACCGTGACCGTCTCGAAGCAGGGGGTCTCCACCAGCTTGGTCAGTACCGGCGTGGTGATGTTATAGGGCAGGTTGGCGCACACGATGGGACGGAGCCCCTGAAACTTTTCCGCCGCCAGGGCGGTCAGATCCAGCTTCATCACGTCCCCCGGGATGATCTCCACGTTGGGATAGGGGGCCATGGTCTCTGCCAGCACGGGAAGCAGGGACTTGTCCAGCTCCACGGATACCACTTTCCCGGCCCGCTGGGCCAGCTCCGCCGTCAAAGGGCCGATGCCCGGACCGATCTCCAGCACGCCGCAGCCTGCGTCCGCCTGAGACGAGGCGGCGATATCCGCCGGGACCGCCGGGTCAATGAGAAAATTCTGCCCCATGGATTTGGAAAAATGAAACCCATGCCGCCCCAGCAGCTCCCGAATTGCGTTGTAGTCGCAGAGGTCCATCCGCACACCCACCTTTCGTGTGACTTATTATACCAAAAATCAGCCGTCTTGCCAACCCGGAAAAAAACCGATATACTGGGTTTGAGAACACAAAAAGGAGAGCATGATGCTGAAAATCATCTTCTTTGACCTGGACGACACCCTGCTGGACTTCACCCGGGCCGAGCGGGAGGCTTTGAGCCGCGCCTTTCGATGCTTTGATATCGACCCGGTCCCGACAGTCCTGGACCGCTACCATGTCATCAACAGGGAACAGTGGGAACTGCTGGAGGAGGGCGTCCTGACCCGCACCCAGGTGCTGACCCGCCGTTTCGACCTGCTGTTTGAAGAACTGGGGGTCTGCCGCTCCAGCCGGGAAGTCTGTGACTGCTACGAGGACTTTCTGGCGCAGGGTCACTGGTTCATCCCCGGTGCTGTGGAGCTGCTACAGGAGCTGGTACCCCGGTATGACCTTTACCTGGCCTCCAACGGCGCGGCGGCGGTACAGCAGTCCCGGCTGAAAAGCGCCGGGATCGGTCCGTATTTCAAAGATATCTTTATCTCCGAGGAACTGGGAGCCGACAAGCCCAGCCCTGCCTTCTTCGCGGCTGCCTTCGCCACGATACCCGATTTCAACCCGGAGACCGCTCTCATAGTGGGGGACAGCCTGACCTCCGATATCCGGGGCGGCTGGAACGCGGGTATCCGGACCTGCTGGTTCAATCCGCACGGGAAGCCTGCCCGGCTAGATATCACGCCGGACTGTACAGTCACCGCACTGGCGGAGCTGCCGGAACTCCTGGATACCCTTTGAAAAACTCCCCCGGTACGCTTGGTACCGGGGGAGAAAACATTTGCGTGAAACGGTGAAGTATTCAATTACTCCAGAATATACACGGTGCAGCTTCTGCGGCCGAATTCAATGCATTCGCGGTAGGTGTTGTAGTACAGGTCCACCTTGTTGCCCTTGACGCCGGTGTCCCGGGCCACGGACATGCCATAGACGATGCCGTCGTTGGTAACGATATACATGCGGGTGCCAAGGGGGATGACCTTTTTGTCCACAGCCACGGTGCCCACCTCCACGAAGGTGCCGGTGGCCGTGGTGTAATCAGCGCCGCCGTGGCCGGCGGTGTAAGCGGTGGCCGTCATGCTCTTGGCCTGGGAGAAGTTCAGCGTGGCGCCGGATTCAAAGACCAGGGTGCCGCTGCCGTCGGCGTTTTTCTTGACACTGGCGATGCGGTCCGTCCGCTCCACGGCTGCGGCGGCGGTGCCGTATTCCACGATCTGGTCCACGGTGGTGCTGTCCAGTTCCTCCACAAACTGGCGGCTGATGCGCTCGCCGTTGGACCACACCACCTCGTAGATGGAGGTGCGGATGCCGTCCGCACCCTCCTGGACCACCCGCTCAGTGCCCTTGGGCAGATCGGGATTGGCTACCCGCACGGTGTTGAAGGCCTCCACCTCGCGGACCTCGTCGTAGTAGGTGATATCCTCCGCCACCGTCAGCACCAGTGCCTGGTCGGACAGGTCCACCGCCACCATTTCCAGCGGGCTGAGGGTGATCCCCATGCGGGTCAGAAGCGCGGAGATGCTCTCCTTTTTGGAGACTGTGGTGAGGGTCTTGCCGTCGTGGCGGATGGTGACATCCAGCTTGGCATCCAGACGGATATCGTAGCCCTTGCTGCCGGAGGCCACATACATCATGCGGCCGGACAGGTCCGGGATGTCCTGAGAGCCATCCAGTACAATGGCAGAATCCTCCACGCCCGTCAGGATATACAGGGCGCCGGCCCAGTCGGTGGCAGCGGCGCTGGAGCCCAGCACAGCAGCCAGGGCAATGAGGATCAGAGCGGAAGACTTCAGGTGTTCACGCAGTTTTTTTCGCAGGTCATGTGTTCTCAAAACCATACCTCCTGAAAGTGGTTTTTCAGGCTCCCTGATCCGATCCGGACAGAGAGCATTGGGCAGCTGTTTCCAGGACGGAAACAACTTGTAACTTTTGTTACCAACTGAAAAACTGGGCATAGTATACACCTGCGTCCCACTTTTGTCAAGTTTTTGGGCTTAAAGAGCAACTTAAGCCCCCACTTTAGACGGAACAAGACAAGAAAAAACTGAAACGGTTTGCCTGCTTGGATAAAAGAGTAACAAAAAGTAACAGAAAAAGAAACAAAAACATCCCGGCGTCACGCAGACGCCGGGGTGTTCTGTCCGGGGTTCACGCCTGGACTTCGGGGGAGAAGCCCAGGTCCTCCAGCTCACTGACGGCGGTCCGGACGCAGTTCTGGCAGCCGTCGATGGTGACGGCCTTTTCCTCCAGACTGACGGTGAAGGCCAGGTCCGCCGCCTTCAGGGCGTTGGTGATGCGCTCCACACAGTGAGCGCACATCATGTCGGGTACTTTAATGATAGTCATATGGATATCCTCCTACAAAAATGTTGTATAGCGTTATTTCATCAGCTTTTCCACGGTCCGCACCAGCTCGTCCACCACCTGGGTGTCGCCGTTCTGAATGCCCTCCGTGACGCAGGTGCGGATGTGGTTTGCCAGCAGCTCCCGGGAAAAGGCGTTGAGGGCCGACTGGATGGCGGAGACCTGGGTGAGAATGTTCGTGCAGTAGGCCTCCTTTTCCACCATGCCCCGGACGCCCCGGACCTGGCCTTCAATGCGGCTGAGCCGCTTCAGCAGGGCGTCATATTCCTGGGGTTCCCGGTGCTTGTGGCGGCAGCAGGCCTGCTCCTCCTCCGGAATATACAGCTCCGTGTCAATTCCGAACTGCGTTTTCAAAAGCTCCAGGTCTTTCTTTGCGTCGTTGATGTCGTATGCCATAGGGGCTCCTCCTTTACAGTTTTGCCCGCCCCAGCCGCAGGGCGTTGCCCACCACGCACACGGAACTCAGGGACATGGCCGCGCCCGCGAACATGGGGGACAGCAGCGGCCCGCCGAAGAGATGCAGGGCGCCTGCCGCGATGGGGATGCCGATGGTGTTGTAGCAGAAGGCCCAGAACAGGTTCTGCTTGATGTCCCGCAGTGTCAGGGCCGACAGCCGCAGGGCCCGGGACACGTCCTGCAGGTCGTCCCGCATCAGCACGATGTCGGCGGATTCAATGGCGATGTCGCTGCCGCTGCCGATGGCACAGCCGACAGTGGCGGCGGTGAGAGCGGGGGCGTCGTTGATGCCGTCGCCCACCATCATGACCTTCCGGCCCTGCTGCTGGAGCCGCTGGATGACCCCGGCCTTTTCTTCTGGCAGCACCTGGGCGATCACTTCGTCCACGCCCACCAGGGCGCCGATGTGTTTCGCAGCCGCCCGGTTGTCCCCGGTCAGCAGCACGGTCCGGATGCCCTGCTGCTTCATGGCGTGAATGGCGGCGGCACTGGTCTCCTTCACTGGGTCCGCCACGGAGATCAGACCCAGCAGAGCGCCGTCCATGGCGAAGAACATAGGGGTCTGTCCCTGGGCGGACAGCTGCTCCGCCTGATCCAGCAGGGGAGAGACGTCCACTCCCTGTTCCTCCATCAATCTCCGGCTTCCCGCCAGGGTGGCCTTGCCTTCCAGCACGGCCTTCAGGCCCCGGCCCGACAGGCTTTCAAAGTCCGCAGGCTGGGAGAATTCTGTGATGCCTTTTTCCTTTACATAGCCTGTGATTGACTGCGCCAGGGGATGAGCGGATACGGATTCCATGGCTCCTGCCGTTTTCAGCAGGGTGGTTTCGTCACATTGGTAGGGAAGGACCTCTGTCACGGCGGGCTCGCCTTTTGTGACGGTGCCGGTCTTGTCCAGCACCACCGTGTCCACACTGCGGGTGATCTCCAGAATCTCACCGGAGCGGATGAGGATGCCATGTCTGGCCCCCAATCCGGTGCCCACCATGATGGCGGTGGGGGTGGCCAGGCCCAGGGCACAGGGACAGGCGATCACCAGCACGGAGGTAAAGACTTTCAGCACGAAAGGGAAGGGCTGCCCGGCAATGGCCCAGGCCACGGCGGCGATCACGGCGATGGCCATGACCACCGGGACGAACACCCCGGCCACCTTGTCGGCGGTCTTGGAGATGGGGGCTTTTTTGCCCTGGGCGTCCTCCACGAAGCGGATGATGCGGGCCAGAGTGGTGTCATCTCCCGTGCGGGTCACTCTTACGTACAGCACACCGTTCTGGTTGACGCTGCCGCCGATGACCTCGCTGCCCGGGCGCTTTTCCACGGGAAGGCTCTCGCCGGTGAGCATGGCCTCGTTGACGCTGCTCTCGCCGCTGTCCACCACGCCGTCCACCGGTACACGCTGGCCGGGCTTCACCAGCACCAGGTCGCCGGTTTTCAGGCTGTCCGTGGGCACCTCCTGGCCAGAATCCGCCAGAATGGCGGTGTCCGGCGCCAGCCGCATCAGGGCCGCAATGGCGCCTTTCGTCTTCTGCATGTTGCGGCTCTCCAGGAACTTACCCAGGGAGACCAGGGTCAGCACCACGGCGGCAGATTCGTAATAGAGGTTGTGCACGTAAGCGTGGGGATCATCGGAGATCAGAAAGGTCATCACCACGCTGTACGCAAAGGAGCAGGCGGAGCCGATGGCCACCAGGGAGTCCATGTTGGGGTTGCCGTGTATCAGGGCCTTGAAGCCGCTGATAAAGAAGTTTCTGCCGCAGTACAGCACCGGGATGGTCAGCAAAAGCTGCAAAATGGCGAAGTTCACCGGATGGGTGTGCATGGAGAACAGGTCCGGCAGGGGCAGGGCGGGCAGCCCGAAGGGCAGCATCTGTCCCATGGACACATATAAAAGTACCAGGGAGAAGGCACCTGCCGTCATGAGTTCGATCATTTTCCGTTTCAGGGCGGCATCTTCGTCATCTTTTGGGGCTTCCGTGGCTTTTTCCCGCTTTTCCGGATGGGGAGCGGCGCCGAAGCCTGCCTTTTCCACCTTGGCAATGATCTGCTCCGGTCCCACCTGGGACTCGTCGTAGCGGATGGTCATGATGCCGGTGGTCAGATTGACCTCGCTGCGCTCCACACCGGGGAGTTTCCGGGTCACCCGCTCCACGGAGGCACTGCAGGCGGCGCAGTGCATGCCGGAGATGTCGTATTTTTCCTCTCGCATGAGGGACCTCCTGTTTTTATTGATACCCCTGGGGGGTATCTTGCTTTTTATCAATATATACCCCTGGGGGGTATCTGTCAAGGGCTGTATCAAAAGTTTTTGTAATTCGAGAAATTTTTATGAAACCCCCTTGACTTCCCAGGTTTCTATGGTATGATGATATCGGAATCTAACAAAAAGTTTGCTTGACTAAAAAATTTTTTAAGTGAATGGTGAGGATCATGAAAGAGAAGATCAAATGGGTCGCGAACAACATGCCGGCCAGCGATGACCGCCAGCTTTCCATCATGTCTCTGAGCAATGTGGCAAAGGCGCGCTTTTTCCACAACAGCTTTCCCCAGTACACCGTTACCCCCCTGGCCCGCCTGGACGGCATGGCCAAGTACCTGGGCCTGGGCGGCCTGTTCGTGAAGGATGAGTCCTACCGCTTTGGCCTCAACGCCTTCAAGGTACTGGGCGGCTCCTTCGCCATGGCCCGGTTCATTGCCAAGATGGTGGAGCGGGACGTCAGCGAAATGACTTACGACTATCTGACCAGCGAGGCCTTCAAGGAGGAGTTCGGCCAGGCCACCTTCTTTACCGCAACCGACGGCAACCATGGCCGCGGCGTGGCCTGGGCGGCCAACAAGCTGGGTCAGAAGGCCGTGGTCCACATGCCCAAGGGCAGCAGCCAGAGCCGGTTTGAGAATATCAAAAAAGAGGGCGCTCAGGTCACCATCGAGGATGTGAACTACGACGACTGCGTCCGCATGGCCGCCGCCGAGGCTGCCGAGACCTGGCACGGTGTGGTGGTCCAGGATACCGCCTGGGAGGGCTACGAGGAGATCCCCGCCTGGATCATGCAGGGCTACGGCACCATGGCCGCTGAGGCCGCCGAGCAGATGCGCCAGATCAACGTGAACCGCCCCACCCACGTGTTCGTGCAGGCGGGCGTGGGCAGCCTGGCCGGCGCCGTGGTGGGCTATTTCACCAACCTGTTCCCCAATGATCCTCCCAAGTTCGTGGTGATGGAGGCCATGGCCGCCGACTGCCTGTATCAGGGTGCCCTGGCCGGTGACGGCAAGCCCCGCATCGTGGAGGGTGACCTGCAGACCATCATGGCGGGTCTTGCCTGCGGCGAACCCAACATCCTCTCCTGGGATATTCTGCGCAACCATGTCTCCGCCTTCGTGTCCTGCCCCGACTGGGTCAGCGCCCGCGGTATGCGGATGCTGGGTGTGCCTGTCAAGGGCGACCCCACTGTCATCTCCGGTGAGTCCGGCGCCGTGGGCATGGGCCTGCTGGCCGCTCTCATGGAGGACGACGAGTACAAGGACCTGCGGGATCATCTGGGTCTGGACCGTTTCAGCCAGGTGCTGATGTTCTCCACCGAGGGCAACACCGACCCCATGAAGTTCCGCAAGGTGCTGTGGGACGGCGAATATCCCACGGTGTAAGCGTAAACTACATACAAAAAGACAGCAGCGGCACCGCCGCTGCTGTCTTTTTGCAATCAGGAGTTTGGGGGTTCGGTAAGGGTGAAGGTATCCAGTTCCAGCCAGACGCCGCCTATCCGGATGGCCTCCACCTGGGCGGGGCCCACAATGCGGCCAAAGGAGCCGGTATAGGCGCTGCCGCGCACATTGCCGTCCTCGTCCTGCTCCAGGGTGCTTCCCCGGGAGGTGGTGGGGTTATATTCCTCGCCGTTTACCCGGATCCGGTCCACGGCTGTGGCGTAGTGGATGGCTTCGGAATCGTATTGCCCCTCCGAAAGGGGGCTAGAAAGCTCATACATGATTTTTGCCCGGAAAGGGGAGACCTCCGCACCGGTGACATAGATGCCATAGCCCTCCCGCTGCGCCAGCAGGGTCCGGCCTGTATAGCGGGCCGTCACGTCCTTTTGTTGAACAGTGAAGGTGAATTCGAAGGGACCGGCTACGGTCATATCATTGAATTCCAGATTTTCCAGGTGCAGCACCAGTTCATTGCTCTCATACAGGGAGCGGCGGGATTCATCCTTCACCAGAAGGCAACAACTCCCGCTTTCATCATCCTGGGTACTGATGATCTCCAGATGAGAAAAGCGGACTGGGGCTTCCAGTATGGTATCCACCATTTGATCGATCTCCTCCTCCGTCATGTGGGTCGCCTGCAGCGACAGGGTCTTCCGCATCTCTGTTTCAGACTGGTGCAGCCAGGACCCTTTAACGCCTACCTGCTCCCACCGGCAGCGGGGAATATTCTCTCCGGTCAGGGTCAGGGAGAGGAGCATGGTGTTCCCGTCCCAGATGGCTCCATGCAGGGTCATAGTCACGCCGTCTACCGTCTGGCTCTGGCCGATGACGGTGCCGATGCTGGCCAGCAGCTCCTCGGAGGCCTCCGGGGCCGCCGGGTCCTCCGCCACCTGGCGGAACCACTGGGAGAACTGGCCTGTGGCCACAGCGTAGCCGCAGGCGGACAGCACCAGAACGGCAGCCAGGGCAGCAATCACCCGGAGACGTTTTTTCCGGCGGGGCAGGGCGGCGCGGATGCGTTTTTCGATACGGGCCTGGGACATCTCGTCCAGCGGCGGGACGCTGGTGTCCAGGCTGTTGGTCAGGTCATACCAGTCGTTCATCGTGGCACCTCCTTTTGCAGCGTTTGGCGGACCCGGTGGATCCGGGACCGGACAGCGGATTCCGTCAGGCCGTAACGTTCTGCGATTTCTGCCGCCGTTTCCAGCAGCAGGTAGTGGCGGAGGAATATCTCGCCGTCCGGTGGGGAGAGGGTGCGGATGTAGTCCGCCAGGGCGGAGGTCAGCACCTCCCGCTCCAGAAAATCGGAGTCGGCGCCGTCTTGGTCGAACAAGGGGACCTCGTCCCGGCGGCGAAGCTGCCGCCAGCGGTCAATGGCCAGATTCCGGGCAGTGGTGATGACGAAGCCCCGAAGGGTGTCCGGGTTCAACGTGCCCCGGTTGTTCCAGATGGCGATGAGGGTGTCCGCCGCCACCTCTTCGATGTCGGCTTGACGGCCCGGCAGCAGGCGGCCGGCCATGGCGGCGGCCAGGGGCGAGTAACGGGCCGACAGGGCGGCCAGGGCTTCCTCCGGCGCGGAGAAGAGGCGGGAGAGCAGTTCCCGGTCTGTCACGGCGGCACCTCCTTTTGGTGGGTTTATATAGAGTACGATGGAAACGGGGAAAACGGTGCAAAAAAGCTGAAAAAAGGTGACAGCCCCGCCCGGACCGGGCGGGGCTGCTGTACGGTTATTGCCAGCCCATGGCGGTGAGGAAGTCCGTCAGGGCGTCCTGGGGCATCTGTTCTGCCGGGTCCTCCACGGCGGAGAGATACAGGGTGCAGTCATCCTTTTGTAGGTCAATGACCAGAGCGGAGTAGTTTTTACGGTAAGCGAAACCGGCGTTTTTATAGCCGTTCCAGTTGTAATTATTGGCACCAAAGCTGCACCAGCCGTAGAACCAGCCGTCCAAGGATTCGTCGATATACATGCCAAGGTCACTTTCATTTTGGAAGGTCTCTGCTTCAATGACGATGTGGCCGTTCAGATCGAATTGATCCCGCGTTAAAGAATAGACATGCTTGCCGGACATGGTAACGGTGACGGTTTCCACCTTCTCCTTGGTGTTCGGGTCATAGATGCCGCCAGTGTAGGTATGCTCGCCAATGTCCACGGGAATGGAGACCATGGGCAGCATAATGGCGAAAAAAGCGAGAAAAATGATGAGAAGAATCAAATTTTTGCGGTCCTTCATAGAAGCTCCTCTCTGCTGGAAGTTCAGATGCGGGCTACACCGGAGTCGTAGGCAGCCTGCTTGACGGCGGCGGCCACGGCGTCTGCCACCCGGGGATCAAAGGCGGCGGGGATGATGTAGTCGGCGGACAGGTCATCGCCCACCAGGTCCGCCAGGGCCTGGGCGGCGGCGATTTTCATGGCGTCGTTGATGTCGCTGGCCCGGGCGTCCAGAGCGCCCCGGAAGATGCCGGGGAAGGCCAGCACGTTGTTGATCTGGTTGGGGTAGTCGCTGCGGCCGGTGGAAATTACCGCGGCGCCGCCGGCTTTGGCGTCATCGGGGAAAATCTCCGGGGTGGGGTTGGCGCAGGCGAAGACGATGGCGTCACGGTTCATGGTCTTGACCATGTCGGTGGTGACGGAATTGGGAGCGGAGACGCCGATGAACACGTCGGCACCCACCAGCACGTCTGCCAGGGAGCCGGTCTGCTTGGCGGGGTTGGTGACCTGGGCCATCTCCTCCTTGATCCAGTTCAGGCCGTCCCGGCCCGCGTAAATGGCGCCCTTGCGGTCGCAGAGGGTGATGTTCTTCGCTCCGGCGGAGAGGAGGAGCTTGGTGATGGAGATGGCGGCGGCGCCGGCGCCGTTGACCACGATCTTCACGTTCTCCAGTTGTTTGCCGACGACCTTCAATGCGTTGGTCAGGCCCGCCAGGGTGATGACGGCGGTGCCGTGCTGGTCATCGTGGAAGATGGGGATGTCACAGCGCTCCTTCAGCTTCCGCTCGATCTCAAAGCAGCGGGGGGCGGCAATGTCCTCCAGGTTCACACCGCCGAAGGACCCTGCCAGCAGAGCCACGGTATTGACAATGTCATCCACATTCTTGCTACGGACGCACAGGGGAATGGCGTCCACGCCGCCGAAGGCCTTGAACAGGACGCACTTGCCCTCCATGACCGGCATGCCGGCCTCGGGGCCGATGTCGCCCAGACCCAGGACGGCGGTGCCGTCGGTGACCACTGCCACGGTGTTCCAGCGGCGGGTCAGCTCATAGCTCTTGTTGACGTCCTTCTGAATCTCCAGGCAGGGCTGGGCCACGCCGGGAGTGTAGGCCAGGGACAGGGCCTCCTTGCTGTCAACGGCGGCCCGGGGGGTCATTTCCAGTTTGCCCTTCCACTCGTAGTGCAGGCGCAGGGACTCTTTTGCGTAATCCATGATGAAATCACTCGCTCTCTCAAAAAATCGTACTTATTCTATTTGAAAATTCCACCATTGTCAATTCTTCGGAGGAAATACTTGAAATCCCGGAAATCCTATGGCAAAATAGGAATTGAAAAGGAGGTGCGGCCATGAAGATTTCCACGAAAGGCCGGTACGCGCTGCGGCTGATGACGGATATCGCCGCCCATGACGGAAACGGATATGTATCTCTGAAGGACGTGGCGGAGCGGCAGAACATCTCCATGAAATACCTGGAGCAGATCGCAGGGCTGCTGGCCAAGGCGGGGCTGCTGGCCAGCGGCCGGGGAGCTCAGGGCGGCTACCGTCTGGTACGGGCACCGGAGGAGTACTCCGTGGGCAGCATCCTGCGGCTGACAGAGGGAACGCTGGCGCCGGTGGCATGCCTGGCTGGGGAATCCAATGGCTGCGAGCGGTGCGGCGAGTGTCCCACCCTGGATTTCTGGACGGGGCTGTATGCCGCTGTGAACAACTACATCGACCGCTATACGCTGGCGGATCTGCTGGCGGAACAGACGCGGAAACAAACGGGAGGACCGGTCTGAGCCGGTCCTCCTTTGGATTCCAGCGGGAAGTTACAGGGACTTCTCGTAGGACTCGATCATCTTCTTGACCATCTGGCCGCCGACGGAGCCGGCCTCACGGCTGGTCAGGTCGCCGTTGTAGCCTTCCTTCAGGTTGACGCCAACCTCGGAGGCGGCTTCCATCTTGAACTTATCCATGGCGGCGCGGGCCTCGGGGACATTCAGCTTGTTGGAATTCTTGCTAGACATAACTTTGTTTCTCCTTTTCATCAAATTCTTGGGTCAAACTTGTGGGTTCCTTGGGTATCGCAGCCATAGCTTGTGTCGAAAAGACGGAGATATGCGTTTTTTCTGCCGGAAAAAATTGCAAAATACAACGGCTGCCTGCCGAACAGGCGGATAAGTCTGGACAATTTTCAGAATATGGCGTATGATAAAAAAGAATACGGCACCGAAAGAGCGCCGGAGTGAATTTGAACGACTAATGGAGTGACAATACATATGGGAAAGTATTTTGGAACTGATGGCTTCCGCGGCAAGGCCGGCGAGGGCCTGACGGCACAGCACGCCTATGAGATCGGCCGCTTTTTGGGCTGGTACTACGGCCGGAACGAGCGGGCCCGCATCGTGGTGGGTAAGGATACTCGCCGGTCCAGCTACATGCTGGAGTACGCCATCAGCGCCGGTATGGCAGCCTCCGGGGCGGATGTCTATCTGCTGCATGTGACCACCACGCCCTCTGTGTCCTACGTGACCCGGACCGACGGCTTTGACTGCGGTGTAATGATCTCTGCCAGCCACAATCCCTTCTACGACAACGGCATCAAGCTGATGAACCGGGAGGGGGAGAAGATGGACGAGGCCACCATCTCCCTGGTGGAGGACTATCTGGACGGAAAGCTGGAGCTGGATGGCCAGAAGTGGAAAGAGCTGCCTCTGGCTACCGGGGACGGTGTGGGTGCCATTGTGGACCATAGCGCCGGACGGAACCGCTATATCGGCTATCTGATCTCCCTGGCCATGTATTCCTTTAAGGGCAAGAAAGTGGCCATGGACTGTGCAAACGGCAGTGCCTGGTCCATTGCTCCCAGCGTATTCAAGGCCCTGGGCGCCGAAGTTTCCATTATTAACGACCATCCCGATGGTCTGAATATCAACACCGACTGTGGCTCCACCCACATTGAGGGGTTGAAGAAGTATGTGAAAGAGAACGGAATGGACGTGGGCTTTGCCTTCGACGGCGATGCCGACCGCTGTCTGGCCGTGGATGAAAACGGTGAGCTGGTGGACGGCGACCAGATCATGTATATCTATGCCTGCTACATGAAGGAGCGGGATAAGCTGGTGAACAATACGGTGGTCACCACGGTCATGAGCAACTTTGGCCTGTACAAGGCGCTGGACGAGGCGGGCATCGACTACGAAAAGACCAAGGTGGGCGACAAGTACGTCTACGAGAATATGGTGCAGAACGGCCACCGCATCGGCGGTGAGCAGTCCGGCCACATCATTTTCTCCAAATATGCCCGGACCGGCGACGGCATCCTGACCGCGCTGAAGGTCATGGAGGTCATGCTGGCGAAGAAGATATCCCTGAGCCGTCTGACGGAAGGTATGACCGTCTATCCCCAGGTGCTGATCAATGTCCGGGTGAAGGACAAGAAGACGGCCCAGGAGGATCCCGCTGTCCGGGCGGCGGTACAGGCCGTGGCTGACGAGCTGGGGGACACCGGCCGCATCCTGGTGCGGGAGTCCGGCACGGAGCCACTGGTCCGCGTCATGGTGGAGGCCGAGAGTGAGGACCGCTGCCGGGAACTGGCGGAGCGGGTGGTGGAGGTCATCCGCGACCAGGGCCACGGTGCCTGACACGGGAGAAAAAGAGCCATAAAATGTTGGAAATCGCCGGGAGGGCCTGTGAGAGCCTTCCCGGCGATTTTTTAGGTAAAGGATTAGGCAAACGATTAACCTAAAAAGCTTTTGTGGGAGTTGAACATGAGAAATAAAATTCTTTGTGGCAATCCACAAAATGTACAAAACTGAGTTGACAAGGAAACAGAGTATCGACTATATTATATAAATGTAAGGACTGGAAACGTTCCCGGTAACGTTTTAGAAAAACAGGAGAGGATGGTGACACTGTGACCATCAAGGATATCGCGGAGCGCTGCGGCGTGTCCGTCAGCACGGTGTCCCGGGTCCTCAACGACCATCCGGACGTCAGCGCTGCCAACCGGGAAAAGGTGATGGCGGTGGTGCGGGAGACCCATTACGTGCCGAACAACAGCGCCCGGGATTTGGTAAAGCCTGCGTCCGATGCCATCGGCCTGGTGGTCCGAGGCGTGGGGAACCCCTTTTTCACCGGCGTCATCCGGGCCATTGAGCGGGCCATCGGGGAGGCGGGCTACACCATGGTCCTCCATCAGATCCGCTCCGGTGAAGACGAACTGCGGGAGGCGGCGGAGCTGGCCCGGTCCAAGCGTCTGCGGGGTCTGATCCTGCTGGGCGGCTGCTGCGACTATACGGCGGACAATGTGGCGCTGCTGGATGTGCCCTTCGTGTGCTGCAGCTTCACCAACAGCTTTGGACAATTGCCGGAGGACGCCTACTCCTCCGTGACCATCGATGACCGGAAGGCGGCCTGTCGGGCCGTCCGGCTGCTGTTGGAACAGGGGCACCGGAAGATCGGCGCTCTGCTGGGCTCCACCAGCGACCGTTCCATCAGCGAGCTGCGGTACATGGGATACCGGCAGGCGCTGGAGGAGGGCGGCGTTAACCCGGAGACCTCTCTGGTGGAAGAGACAGGCTCCTATGAGATGGCCGAGGCTTACGAGGGAATGCGGCGGCTGCTGGAGCGGAGAAAGGATCTCACAGCGGTGTTCGTGATCTCGGACTCCATGGCCGTGGCGGCCATGCGGGCCATCCACGACTGCGGAAAACGAGTGCCGGAGGACTGCTCCGTGGTGGGCATCGACGGCATCGACATGTCCGCCTATGTGGTGCCTGCCCTGACTACCCTGGTCCAGCCCCAGGAGGAGATGGGGGAGCGCTCTGTCCGCATCCTGGTGGACATGATCGAGGAACGGGCGGGGAACCGCCACCTGCTTCTGGATACGGAAGTCCGCCCCGGCGGAAGCGTCTGCCGGATCTGAGAATCTGTGATTTTTGCATCGTTGGATGTGAAAATAAATATTATAAGGAATGAAAGGAAGTACCACCATGAAAAAGCTGTTCGCACTCCTGCTGACGCTGGCTATGGTCCTGTCTCTGGCTGCCTGCGGCGGCGGGAAGACGGAAGAAAAGCCCGCTGACACCTCTGCCCCCGCAACGGAGACCCCTGCCGCTGCCGGCAAGGTCTATTACCTGAACTTCAAGCCCGAGGCTGATCAGGCCTGGCAGGAACTGGCCAAGACCTACACCGCTCAGACCGGCGTTGAGGTCAAGGTCGTCACCGCCGCCTCCGGCGAGTACAACACCACTCTGACCGCCGAGATGGGCAAGAGCGAGGCTCCCACCCTGTTCCAGTGCGGCAATGCCCAGGCTCTGCTGGACTGGGGCGATTACTGCTTGGACCTGAGCGGCACCAAGGTGCTGGACGAGATGACCACCGGTGACTTCAACCTGGTGGAGGACGGCGCTGTCAAGGCTATCGGCTACTGCTATGAGGCTTTCGGCATCATCGTCAACAAGGCTCTGCTGAAGGAAGCTGGCTATGAGCTGAGCGACATCACCAACTTCGAGACCCTGAAGGCCGTGGCTGAGGACATTCACGCCCGCAGCGCCGAGCTGGGCTTCGACGCCTTCTCCTCCTCCGGTCTGGACGGCTCCTCCTCCTGGCGTTTCTCCGGCCACCTGGCCAATATGCCCCTGTACTATGAGTTCCGTGACGACGGCGTGACCGCTCAGCCCGCCACCATCACCGGCGCTTATCTGGACAACTACCGTGCCATTTGGGACCTGTACATCGACAACGCCTCCGCTTCCAAGTCCTCTCTGACCACCGCCACCGGCGACATGTCCAGCGGTGAGTTCAAGGAAGGCAAGGCTGTGTTCTATCAGAACGGTACCTGGGAGTACGCTGGCCTGATCGAGGCCGGTCTGAAGGCCGAGGACCTGGCCATGATCCCCATTTACTGCGGTGCTGACGGCGAGGAGAATGCCGGCCTGTGCTGCGGCACTGAGAACTGCTGGGCTGTCAACGCCAAGTCTTCCGAGGCAGATATCCAGGCCACTCTGGACTTCATGTACTGGGTCGTGACCTCCGACGAGGGCACCAAGATGATGGCTGAGCAGTTCGGCCCCATCCCCTTCAAGAACGCCAAGGAGTCTGAGAACGTGTTCTTCAACGACGCCAACGCTTACATGGCTGACGGCAAGTACACCGTGACCTGGGCCTTCAACCACACCCCCAACGTGGACAGCTGGAGAGCTACCGTGGTCTCCGCTCTGGCCGCTTACTCCGCCGATCAGTCCGACGCCAACTGGGACGCTGTCAAGACCGCGTTCGTGGACGGCTGGGCTTATGAGTACGGCGTGCAGAACGGCTGATCGCCTCGCATGTAATCTCGTATCCTGAAAGAAAGGGGCGGGCTGACGCCCGCCCCCTTCTTTTTTCGTTCACATCCTGCGCGAGGCGAAGGCTCTGCCCTTACGGGGCTTTCGCCCCGCGCAGGCGGGGAGGCAATGTCCTCAAACTGATCAGAAAGAGAGGGAGAAGCTTTGAGCAAACGATCCAGCAGCAATGCAGCGACCAACGGCAACCTGCTGCGGCGGCCCATCCGTCGCTGTTTCCCGCTGTTTATCCTGCCCACATTCCTGTGTTTCATCATCGGATTCATCTGGCCCTTCCTGCAGGGCATCTATCTGTCCTTCTGTAACTTCAATACTCCCAGAGACGCTACCTGGGTGGGTATCCAGAATTACGTGAAGGGCTTCATGGACCCCGGCTTCATCAACGCCTTCAAGAACACAGCGGCCTTTGCCATTGTGTCCATTATCATCATTAATGTTCTGGCCTTCACGCTGGCCTACGCTCTGACCCAGAAGATCAAGGGCTCCAACCTGTTCCGCACCGTGTTCTTCATGCCCAACCTGATCGGCGGTGTGGTGCTGGGCTACGTGTGGCAGCTGATCTTCGATGCCATCCTGCGGCGCTATAACACCTACCTGACCGCCAACGCCACCTACGGCTTCTGGGGTCTGGTGATCCTGGTGGCCTGGCAGCAGATCGGCTATATGATGATCATTTACATCGCCGGTCTCCAGGCAGTGCCCGAGGATATGATGGAGGCTGCCCGCATCGACGGCGCCAACCGCTGGCAGACACTGATCCATGTGACCATCCCCAACGTGATGCCCTCCATCACCATCTGCACCTTCCTGACCCTGACCAACTCCTTCAAGCTGTTCGACCAGAACATGGCCCTGACCGGCGGCGCCCCCGAGATGATGATCGCGGGCGGCAAGGTCAAGATGACCGAGCTGCTGGCCCTGAACATCTTCTCCACCTATAACATCAACAAGAACTGGCATGGCGTGGCCCAGGCCAAGGCAGTGGTCTTCTTCATCCTGGTGGCTGTTCTGGCCATCGCCCAGCAGGCCGCTACCCGCAGCAAGGAGGTGCAGCAGTAATGAAAGAACGTTCTTCCACCGCCAGCAAGGTCGTGACCTGCGTCTTTGTGGTGCTGTGCATCTTCTGGATGATCCCCATTTTTGAGGTGCTCATCAACTCCTTCAAGGCCAACACCTTCGTTAACACCGAGGCCTTCGCCCTGCCCAACAGCGAGTCCTTCGTGGGCTGGGCCAACTACATCAAGGGCATGACCTTCGGCAACTATCCCTTCCTGAAGGCAGCGGGCTACAGCCTGCTGATCACCGTGGCCTCCGTGGCTCTGATCCTGCTGTGCTGCTCCATGACTGCCTGGTACATCAACCGTGTGAACAGCCGCTTTGCCAAGGTTTTCTATTACCTGTGCCTGTTCTCCATGATCGTACCCTTCCAGATGGTCATGTTCACACTGACCTTCACCGCTGACAACCTGAAGCTGAACACGCCCTTCACCATCCCCATCGTGTATCTGGGCTTTGGTGCGGGCCTGGCCATCTTCATGTTCTCCGGATTCGTGAAGAGCCTGCCTCTGGAGATCGAGGAGGCTGCTGCCATTGACGGCTGCGGCCCCATCCGCACCTTCTTCCTGGTGGTGCTGCCCATGCTGAAGCCCACTCTGATCTCTGTGGGTATCCTGGAGACCATGTGGGTCTGGAACGACTACCTGCTGCCCTACCTGGTGCTGGACCGTACCAAGTACATGACCATCCCCATCCTGGTGCAGTACCTGAAGGGCAGCTACGGCACTGTGGACCTGGGCGCCACCATGGCCGTCATTATGATGAGCATTATCCCCATCATCGTCCTGTATCTGTTCTGCCAGAAGCATATCATCAAGGGCGTCGCCGCCGGCGCCGTCAAGGGCTGAGGCGGTGTGCCTATGAAGAGAAGCTGCGGCATTTTACTGCCGGTCTCCGCACTGCCGTCTCCTTATGGCATCGGGACCCTGGGAAAGGAAGCCTACGACTTTGTGGACTTTCTCCATGAGGCCCGCCAGTCCTGGTGGCAGATGCTGCCGGTGGGGCCCACCAGCTACGGGGATTCCCCCTATCAGAGCTTTTCCGCCTATGCCGGCAACCCCTACTTTGTGGATCTGGAGACCCTCCGGGCCGACGGCCTGCTGAAACAGGCGGAGCTGGCGGCTGTGGACTGGGGAACGGACCCGGAGATGGTGGATTACGGGAAAATCTATGAAAATCGCTTCCGGCTTTTGGAGAAAGCAACCGAAAGAGGCTGGGAACGTGACGCTGAACAGGTAAAAACCTTTACAGAAGAAAATGCCGGTTGGCTGCCGGACTACGCTTTGTTCATGGCGCTGAAACGCCGCTTCCGCATGAAATCCTGGACGGAATGGGAGGATGAGGATATCCGCCTGCGCCGCTGGTCGGCTGTGGAACGGTACCGGAAGGAGTTGGCCGGGGACATCCGTCTGTTCACCTACATTCAGTATCTGTTCTTCAAGCAGTGGAACGCGCTGCGGGATTATGCCCACGAAAAGGGCATCGGCATCATCGGAGACCTGCCCATCTACGTGGCCATGGACTCCGCCGATGTGTGGGCGGACCCGGAGAGCTTCCAGCTGGATGAGCGGAACGTGCCGGTAGAGGTCTCCGGCGTGCCGCCGGACTATTTCAGTGAGGACGGCCAGCTGTGGGGGAATCCACTCTACGACTGGGACGCCATGAAGAAGGACGGCTACGCCTGGTGGGTCCGCCGCATCGAGGGTGCCTCCCATCTGTACGATGTGCTGCGGATCGACCACTTCCGGGGGCTGGAGAGCTACTGGGCGGTGCCCTACGGGGAGACCACCGCCAAGATCGGCCGCTGGGTCAAGGGCCCCGGCATGGACCTGATGAACGTGCTGACGGCCCGGTTCCCCAATCTGAGCTTCATCGCGGAGGATCTGGGCTATCTGACCCCGGAGGTCCACCAGCTGCTGAAAGATTCCGGCCTGCCCGGCATGAAGATCCTGGAGTTCGCCTTTGACTCCCGGGAACCCAGCAACTACCTGCCCCACACCTATTCGCCCAACTGCGTCTGCTACGCCGGGACCCACGACAACGCTCCCGTCATGGCATGGCGGGAGGAGGCGGCCCCGGAGGACATCGCCCTGGCGGTGCAATATCTGGGGCTTAACGAAGAAGAGGGCTTTAACTGGGGCATGATCCGGGGCGGCATGAGCAGTGTGGCCGACCTGTTCGTGGTCCAGATGCAGGATTACCTGGGGCTGGGCGCCCAGTCCCGCATGAACACGCCCGGTATTTTGGGCGGGAACTGGCAGTGGCGCATGAAACAGGGGCAGATCGATCAGGCTCTGACCGAGAAGATCGCGGAGACTGCCCGAATTTATGGAAGGAGTGAGCGCGCATGGCAAGCGTGACCCTGAAACATATCAAGAAAATTTATCCCCACAGCGAGTCC
>CAYWYW010000034.1:0-20455 GCA_964462715.1 uncultured Oscillibacter sp. | reverse complement strand
AAAAGAAAACCGGCTATGACCTGCGGGTGCCCAAGGACGGGCTGCTGCTCTATCTGGCCATTTGAGCTGCGGCTGATTTTTCGGCTGCGGCGATGACGGCGCTCGGAAAATACAAAAAGGCAGCACCGGACAGGATTCATCCTGCCCGGTGCTGCTTTTTTTGCACGCTGATCTGCGTGTGAAACAGCGGCGCCAGCGTGACATTACGCAGGGAAGCTGCTTTGGTTTACGCCTCCAGCGCCCGGATCAGATTGACCATCTCAATGGCGCCCTGGGCGCAGTCCGCGCCTTTGTTGCCGGCCTTGGTGCCGGCCCGCTCAATTGCCTGCTCAATGGTATCCGTGGTCAGGACGCCGAACATGACGGGAATGTCGCTGTTCAGCGCCACACTGGCAACGCCCTTGGAAACCTCGCTGCACACATAGTCGTAGTGGCTGGTGGAACCACGGATGACGGCACCCAGGGCAATCACCGCGTCGTACTTGCCGCTCTTTGCCATCCTGGAGGCGATGAGAGGGATCTCAAAGGCGCCGGGGACCCAGGCCACGGCGATATCGTCCGCCTGAACGCCGTGGCGCAGCAGGGCGTCCTCGCAGCCGCCCAGCAGCTTGGAGACGATGAATTCGTTGAACCGGGCGCAGACAATGCCCACCTTGATGCCCTCTGCTACCAGTTTTCCCTCGTACAGTTTCATAGTCATATCCTCCTAATTGATTTTGATGTTATCAGTAGTCCAGCAGATGGCCCATCCGCTGCTGCTTCGTCCGCAGGTAGAACAGGTCCTCCGCCGTGGCGGCCATCTGAATAGGCACTCTCTCCACAATCTCCAGGCCGAAGTCGGAGAGCTGGTAGACCTTGTCCGGGTTGTTGGTCAAAAGACGCATGGTCCGCACCCCCAGGTCCCGGAGAATTTGAGCGCCGGTCCAGTACTCCCGCAGGTCGGGAGCAAAGCCCAGCCGCACGTTGGCGTCCACGGTGTCCAGCCCCTGCTCCTGCAACGCATAGGCCTTCAGCTTGTTGATGAGGCCGATGCCCCGGCCCTCCTGCCGCATGTAGAGCAGCACGCCCCGGCGCTCCCGTTCGATTTGGCGCATGGCGGCGGCCAGCTGGTCGCCGCAGTCGCAGCGGCGGGAACCGAACACATCACCGGTCAGGCACTCGGAGTGGACCCGGCAGAGGACCTCCCGGCCATCGCCGATGTCGCCCTTCACCAGTGCCACATGGTGCTCGCCGGTCAGGTCATTGACATAGCCATAGATTTGGAAATCGCCGAAGCGAGTGGGCATTTTGGCTGTGGCCTCCCGCACCACATGCTTGTCGTGGCGGCGGCAGTAGTCCTGAAGGGCCTTGATGGTGATGACCTTCAGGCCCCATTCCCGCGCCTTTTCCAGCAGCTCGGTGGTGCGCATCATGGTGCCGTCGTCCCGCATGATCTCGCAGCACAGGCCGCACTGGTGCAGTCCCGCCAGGCGGCACAGGTCCGCCGTGGCCTCGGTGTGTCCGTTGCGGACCAGCACGCCGCCCCGCCGGGCCACCAGGGGGAACACGTGGCCGGGCCGCCGCAGGTCGTCGGGTTTGGTGGCCGGGTCCACGCATTTGCGGCAGGTGTAGCCCCGCTCCGCGGCGGAGATGCCGGTGGTGGTATCCACGTGGTCGATGGACACGGTAAAGGCGGTGCAGTGGTTGTCGGTGTTGACCTTCACCATCTGCTCCAGCCCCAGACGTGCGGCTACTTCCTCGCTCATGGGCGTGCAGATGAGGCCCTTGGCGTGGGTGGCCATGAAGTTCACGTTTTCCGTGGTGGCAAACTGGGCGGCACAGATCAGGTCACCCTCGTTCTCCCGGTCCGGGTCGTCGATGGTGACGATGATGCGGCCCGCCCGCAGCTCATCCAGGGCTTCCTCCACGGTGCAGTACGGCTGCTGTTCCATATTGATTCCTCCTTGTCAAAATCCGTTGCTTGCCAGAAATTCCAGGGAGATGCCGCCGGAACTGGACTGTTCCGTCCGGGGCCGCAGCAGCTTCTCCACGTATTTGCCGATGATGTCCGTCTCCAGGTTCACGATGTCTCCCGGCCGCTTTTGGCCCAGGATGGTGACCGCCGCCGTGTGGGGAATGACGGAGACGGAAAAGCGGTCCGGCTCCAGGCCTGCCACCGTCAGGCTGATGCCGTCGATGGTGATGGAGCCCTTCTCCACGATGTACCGCAGCAGGGATGGGGCTGCCTGGACGGTGTACCAGACGGCGTTGTCGTCCTTCCGCAGGCCGGCGATGGTGCCGGTGCCGTCGATATGGCCGGAGACGATGTGACCGCCGAAGCGGCCGTCCGCCGCCATGGCCCGCTCCAGGTTCACCCGGCTCCCCGGGCCGAGAGCCCCCAGAGAGGAACGGTTCAGGGTCTCGTGCATGACATCGGCGGTGAAGCTGCCGCCATCCTTGCCGGTGGCGGTGAGACAGACACCGTTCACCGCCACGCTGTCGCCAATCTTCAAATCCGATAACACCAGTTCTGCCCCGATGGACAGCACCGCCGAGTGGGCGCCCCGCTGGATGGAGCGGATGGTGCCCATCTCCTCAACGATTCCCGTGAACATCCGTATCCACCTCGCCTTCCAGTAAAAAGTCCTCTCCAATGGGGGTGACCGTCATGTTTTGCAGCTTCACCGCCTGGGCGGTCATTTCCACGCCCAGCCCGCCGACAGGGGATTTGGCGTCCCTGCCGCCGAAGAGCTTGGGGGCAATGTAGGCCTGGACCCGCTGGACGATGCCGCTCTCCAGCGCCGCCCAGTTCAGGGTGCCGCCGCCCTCCAGCAGCACGCTGTCGATCTCCGCGGCACCCAGCCGCTCCATCAAAACGGAAAGGTCCACATGGCCGTCCCGCTCCGGGATGGCCCAGACTTGACAGCCCGCGTCCCGGTAAGGTGCGGCCTGCGGAGAAGCGGCTTCGCCCGCCGCCAGTATGGTGGGGACCTCCCTGGCAGTGCGGACAAGCTGGCTGTCCAGCGGCGTCCGCAGATGGGTGTCGTAGATGACCCGGACGGGGTTTCTGCCGCCCTCCATCCGGCAGGTCAGCAGGGGGTCGTCCGCCAGGACCGTCCCCACACCCGCCATGATGGCGGCATAGCGGTGGCGGTCCTGATGGACCCGCCGCCGGGCAGCTTCGCCAGTGATCCACTGGGAGGCCCCGGTGCGGGTGGCAATCTTGCCGTCCAGTGTCATGGCGTATTTCATCACCACATAGGGCCGCTTTGTGCGGATATAGTGGAAAAAGACATCGTTCAGGGCGTCACATTCTTTCTGTAAGACCCCGGTTTCCACCTCCACGCCGTGGGCGCGGAGAAATGCCAGACCGTTTCCCGCTACCAATGGGTTTGGGTCCCCGGAGCCAACCACCACACGTTTGATGCCGGCCTCTAAAATGGCTTCCGTGCAGGGCGGCTGCCTGCCGTAATGGCAGCAGGGCTCCAGGGTCACATACAGCGTGGCGCCCGCCGGGGCTTCCCGGCAGTCGGCCAGGGCCTCCCGCTCGGCGTGGAGCCCGCCGCAGCGGTGATGGTATCCCTGCCCGATGACGCGCCCGTCTTTCACGATGACCGCTCCCACCATGGGATTGGGATTGGTCCAGCCCCGGCCCTGCTCTGCCAGTGTCAAAGCCAGACGCATATAGCTCATATCATTCATGCCGCGCCTCCAAAAGAAAAAGTGCCTTGAACAGACCGTTCAAGGCACCGCGGTACGGCAAAGGACCCCGCGCCCATGGAAAAACAAAAGCTCCGGAATGAAACACATTCCAGAGCAAAACCATGGGCGCAGGTATAATGACCCCTGCGTTCTCACGATCTTCTTTCATCCAGACTATACTGTCGGCCTCGGAATTTCACCGAATCATGCCTCGCGGCTCGTGGGCTTTACCACCGGTGGGGAATCGCACCCCGCCCTGAAGATCCTGATTCAATTGAGGCAAGTATACGCCGGCGAGATCCCGCTGTCAACCCTCTTTCTCAATGGGAAGCATCCGGCCGGAGGCGTACCCCGGCCGGATGTGCTGACAGAGAGAACTGTTGGGCTGCTGTGAAAAACAGGGCGGGAGCCCGGCTTACTTCAGAACGGCCTCCAGGTCCCGGGTGACAGTGCCGTCCTCCAGGACAAAGCAGGGGATGCCGATGCCGCCGTTTGCCCGGATGTCGGCATAGACGGGGCTGTCCTGCCGCAGAGACAGGTAGACCTTCAGGTCGGACAGGCTGGCGGACAGGTTCTTGAAGTCGATCTCCGCCTTGGCCTCGCTGAGGCGGTTCAGGGCGTACAGAGTATCAGGGCACAGGTGGCTGCCGATCACAGTGACTTTCATCATGGTTTCTCCTTTGCGTGTAAATTTGAATATGTTATTTTACAGCAATCGCTTCGATTTCGCAAGCACCGTCCTTGGGCAGGTCCTTCACCGCCGCGCAGGAGCGGGCGGGCTTGGAGGAGAAGTAATGGGCGTAGATCTCGTGAAAGGCCGCCAGGACAGGCTGATCGAAATACAGCCCTTCGTTCTGGAGGTTGGTCTGATTGATAGAAATGACAGACATGGTTTTGCCCTCCCTGTTCTGTGATAACAGCACAGAACAGGGAGGACATTTCTGTTTTATGAAAGCCCATCCTGTCTGGGGGGGGAAGTGCTGCGGGCGGCTATGATACCTGCAGTACAACGGCTGGGAGATCGACGCCCTTCCGGATAAAATCAATGAATTTGATATGCGGCAAACGGGACGGTGTTGCGTATTGATGTGCAAAACATCCCGCCTGAAAAGGTGATTTTACAGGAATAAGGGGGAGGGAGACCATGATTGAAGTAAATGCAAATAAACTGAGCATGCTGCCGCTGGGCCGCCAGGGAGAGAACCTTGCGAGACGGGTCGTTTCCGATGTGGCGGACCTGGAGGCGGAGTACGGCCCCGGTACCGTAGAGCTGATCACTCAGCGGCCCGGGGATAAAAAGCCGTATCCAGCGGCAGTCAAGCGGGAGGACACCCGTATCATCTGGGACATCACATCCGCGGAGACGGCGGCCAACACACTGACGCAGAGCGGAAAATGCGAGCTGCGGTACTAGGTGGGCGATGTTCTGGCCAAGTCCCGCATCTGGAGACTGTGGGTGAAGCCTGCCATGGCACGCTGAAATACAAACACGTTGGAGCAAAAATCGTGTTTGTTATGAAATGCGGCCTTGACAATGTAAAAGAGTCTGTAACCGCTATTTGTGAGCATTACGATGTTCCGATATTAGAACTTGGCCAAGTACCACCTTGCACATTCCCATCCAACAGATGAAGGCATGGCTCAGATTGCGAATCAAATTTCCGCATGTATCAATAATTTGGTTTGATAAGGGAACTTTTTTGCGCACACAGGAAGTGCGGCAGCATAACCTATCAACGAGCAGATCGTCCGGACCGGGACGGAAACGGAGCTGCCCGGGCCGGAGCCTGTGCCCGCGTCGCCGGAGCTGGCGCCGTCAGAGCGCCGGGAGCAGGCCTATGACACCCAGCCTGCGCCGGGTGGAACGGCAGCCTGCGGCCGCACCAGCCCTGTACCATGCAGAAGGTGAGGCCCTGTTCTGGCGGTTTGCGAAGCTGCTGGGAAGAGCATAACTGCAAAAATAAATTTCAAAATGGACCCCATAAACCGGCGTTTCCGCGCATGCCAATGCATATATTTGCGTTAGAATGCTAAAGAAGCACCCCCCTGGAGCCTTGCGGCTCTGGGGGGGCTGGCTTTTCAGACGGTGAAGGCTGCTGGACTCGAACCAGTGACTTCCTGTATGTGGAGATACGTTAGGAGCGGAAAGAACGGGATATCCCGTCTCTTCCGCCTCTTTTAGAAACGCTCATGTCCCCCCTGCACAAATGCTCCTGCAGGTATCCCGCTGGATCAACTCCGGCGTCAGCAGGCACTGAGTGAACTCCATCCCGTCGCTCTGCCGGATCAGCTCCGTCAGCAGCCGCACACTGGCACCGGCCAGGGCTTCGGTACGCTGGGAAATGGTGGTCAGCCGGATCTTGGGCAGAGATGCGTAGTCAATGTTGTCGAAGCCCAGCAGGGAAAGCTGCTCCGGAATGGCGATGCCCAACTCGTCGGCCGCCTGCATGATACCCAGGGCCATCAAATCCGAGGCTGCGAACACCGCCGTATGGGAGAAAGGCTGCAAAAAGAAGCGCCGGGCCAGCTGGTAGCCGCTTTCGGAGGTGGAATGGCTGGCGGGGTTCCAGACTGTGTCCACGGTCATGCCCAGCTCTGCCGCCGCGTCCAGAAAGCCCTGGTGCCGCAGCAGGTGGGTGTCGCTGCTCTGGCGCACACCCAGATAGGCCACCTGCCGGTGGCCCAAGCCGTGGAGATACCGGGCGGCCATCTGGCCGCCCACATAGTTGTCTGTGCAAACGGAGTTGATGCGCATGGAGGATGCCACCGGGGCGAAGGCGGCGCCGATCAGCACCGTGGGCACTGCGGACTGGTAGTGCTCCAGCAGAGGGATGGCGCTGTTGCTGGCACTGGTCAGCAGGATTCCATCTACGCCTTGGCTGATGAGAAAATCAAAAAGCTCATGAATGCGGTCCGAGCCGGGCTGTCCGCTGCACAGCATAACCTGGTAACCCAATTCGGCGGCGCAGGTCTCGATGTGCAGGGCCAGGGAGGCGTGGAAGGGGCCGGAGATGTCCGACAGGATGACGCCGATGACGTTGGTGCGGCTGGAGATCAGGCTCCGGGCCAGCAGGTTGGTGCGGTAGCCCTCTTTCCGGCAGAACTCCAGAATCCGCTCCCGGGTTTCCGGGCTGATCTCCGGGGCATCGTTCAGGGCCCGGGAAACGGTGGTCACGGAGACCCCTGCCATCCGGGCGATATCCTTGATGGTCACGCGCCGCATGAACGCACTCCTTTCGCAATATGGATTGGTAACGTTTGCACGAATCCAGGATCTGCCGGGGCCTCCGAAAGACCCGTGCGGAGCAAAAGGGAAAGCATTCCGGGGAAAACCGGGGGGATTTTTGGAAAAATACAGCCTCAAAACAAATGGAATCGCTTTCACTGACTTTATTATAGCAAAAGTATATCCAAAGGGATATTATCCATACTGCACAAAAAATGATATATAACATAGTGTTTAATGTGAAAAATGCAAGGGAAGCCTTGACAATTCTTCCTGAATAATGCTAATGTAGAGCTAGAAAGCCGAAAACGTTTGCATAAACTGCTGTTTTACATGACTGTGCTTTCGGTAGAAAACCAGGAAAGAGAGAGGGTGTCTCCACGCAATGAAGCAACATGAGCAAAACTACTCCAAATCCCGGCGGCTGAAAAATCAGATCAAGGCAGTGGTCACGAATCCGTACAATGTGATCGTGCTGATCGCCATCATTCTGTTGGCCTATCTGATCGTCCTTCCTCTGCTGGACATGCTGGCCACTACCTTCCAGCTCTCCCAGAGGGACCTGCGGGCCACCGGCGGCACCATGGAGGATGTGGGCAAATTTACCTTTTATTACTGGCAGCGGCTGCTGGCCAGCGACCTGAGCTGGAACCTGCTGGTAAAGCCCCTGCTGAACTCCCTGACCATCGGCTTCGGCGTGTCCGTTTGCGCCATCGCCCTGGGCTCCTGTCTGGCGTGGCTCATGGTCCGCAGCGACCTGCCCTTCAAGCCCTTCTTCTCCCTGGCGGTCATCATCCCCTATATGATCCCCTCCTGGGTGAAGTCCCAGGCCTGGCTCTCCATGTTCAAGACGCCGCGTGTAGGCGGTGCGCCGGGCTTTGTGGCATCCCTGATGATGAACGCGGGTATCTCCAATGAAGCGATCGAGAGCATCCTTTCTCCCATCGCCTATGGCCGCATTGCCATCATCATTGTGCTGACGCTGCACTATTACGCCTATACATACCTGTTGGTCTCCGCGGCGCTGAACTCCATCAACTCCGAGCTGGAGGAGATGGGCGAGATCCAGGGCGCCAGCAAGACCCTGATCCTGCGGAAGATCACCCTGCCTCTGGTGCTGCCCGCCATGCTGTCCGCCGTCATTCTGACCTTCTCCAAGGCCATCGGCACCTTCGGCACCATCAATTATCTGGGTGCTCCCGTCAGCTTCCGGACCCTGTCCAGTGAGCTGTACTCCAACAGCAAGTCCCAGAACACCCAGACGGCCTTCGCCATGGCCATCCTGATGATCTGCATCGCCTCTTTGTCGGTGTTCATCAACCAGAAGCTCATCGGCACCCGGAAGTCCTACGCCACCGTGGGCGGCAAGGGCGGGCGGTCCACTCCCATCGGCCTGGGCGGCTGGAAGCCCATCATCACCATCATCCTGTTCATCTTCTTCATCGTCGGCATCATTATGCCGGTGGTCATTCTGATCATCGAGAGCTGCATGCTGAAGGAGGGCACCTACTCGCTGTCCAACTTCACGCTGTACTACTGGATCGGCGAGGGCGATCCCAACATTATGGAGGGCGTCTCGGGCATCTTCAAGAACAGCAACTTCAAGCTGGCCCTTTGGAACTCCCTGAAGCTGACCTTCGTCAACGGCGTGTTCGGCACCATCTTCGGTCAGATGCTGGGTTACATCTGCGCCAAGGGCCGCGGCAAGTTCCATGGCCGGCTGGTGGAGCAGCTGGTGTTCATCCCCTACCTGATCCCCTCCGTGGCCTTCGGCGGCATCTACCTCTCCATGTTCTCCAAGCCCCAGACCCTGTTCGGCGTGGAGCTGATCCCTGCCCTGTACGGCACCTTCGCCCTGCTGACGCTGACCTCTGTGGTCAAGCACCTGCCCTTCGCCTCCCGTGCCGGCACCTCCAACATGCTGCAGATCAGCGGCGAGCTGGAGGAGGCTGCCACCATTGAGGGCGCCGGCTTCTTCAAGCGCTTTGTGAAGATCGTGTTCCCCCTGTCCAAGGGCGGCTTCATCTCCGGCTTCATGCTGATCTTCGTCTCCATCATGAAGGAACTGGACCTGATCATTCTGATCATGACCCCCAAGACCTCCACGCTGCCTTACCTGGCTTTCCAGTATCAGAACCAGAACTGCCCCCAGGCATCCAACTGCGTGGCCATCGTGATGTTCTCCATCGTGTTCCTGGTGTACGCGCTGGCTAACATCTTCGGAGACGCCGACCTGGCCAAGAGCATGGCCGGCTGAGAACAGAAAGGAGACGAAAACGAATTATGAGCAAGATCGTACTGACGAATGTCGATAAATTTTATGGCAAGAACCACGTCCTGAAGGATCTGAACCTGACCATCGAGGACGGCGACTTCATGACCCTGCTGGGTCCCTCCGGCTGCGGCAAAACCACCACCCTGCGTGTGGTCTCCGGCCTGGAAAAGCCCCAGAACGGCTTCATTTACATGGATGGCAAGGAGATGGTCAACGCCACCGAGGCCTACTTTGCTCCTCCCAGCAAGCGGAATCTGAACCTGGTGTTCCAGTCCTACGCCCTGTGGCCCCACATGACCGTGTATGAAAACGTGGCCTTTGGCCTGAAGATCCGCAAGGAGTCCAACGATGTCATCGAAAAGAAGGTGGCCAGCGCCCTGGAGCGGATGCAGATCGGCGAATATGCCAAGCGCTATCCCACCGAGCTGTCCGGCGGTCAGCAGCAGCGTGTGGCCATCGCCCGCGCCATCGTGTCCGAGCCCCGTCTGCTGCTGCTGGACGAGCCCCTGAGCAACCTGGACGCCAAGCTCCGCGTGGACATGCGGGCCGAGCTGAAGCGCCTGCACCACGAGACCGGCACCACCATTATCTACGTGACCCACGACCAGGTCGAGGCCCTGACCATGTCCACCAAGATCGCCCTCTTCCGCAAGGGCGAACTGGTCCAGGTGGCGCCTCCCCTGGAGCTGTACGACAACCCCTGCAACCTCTATACCGCCGACTTCATCGGAAACCCCAGCATCAACTTCGTCAAGGGCACCGCCGTGGTGGACGCCGCCGGCATGACTACCGAGAGCTCCGTGGGCCAGCTCAGCTTTGAGCGGGCGGACATGACCCCCGATGTGCCCCAGAGCGGTAAGCTGGATGTGACCCTGGGCATCCGCCCCGAGCAGCTGAGCATCACCCGTACCCCCGACGACCAGCATCGCATCGAGGGCCATGTCTACTCCGGCATGCCCGCCGGTTCCGAGACCCTGGTCACCGTCCGGGTGGGCGGCGACATGCTGACCGTCAAGGAGCTGGGCTCCACCCACTACGGCAGCGACGAGAAGGTCTATCTGGGCTTCAACCCCAAGAAGATCAACGTGTTTGACACCACCACCGAGAACCTGATCAAGTACTGCGTCTGAGATCGTATCCCCTGCGGCGGATGCCGCACGAAATAAAACGGAAGAAATCAAGGAGGAAAAGGAAATGTTCAAGCACAAGAACTGGCTGGCCGCCCTCATGGCCGTGGTCATGCTTCTCAGCCTGACCGCCTGCGGCGGCAAGAAGACCGAGGAAAAGCCCGCCGAGACCCCCGCTCAGTCCGAGCAGCCCGCCGAGACCCCCGCTGAGTCCGATCTGACCGAGTGGGAGCAGCTGTCCGGTATCTACAACACCGACGAGACCGACGAGGAACTGTATCAGAAGGCCCTGGAGGAGGGCGCAACCGTGACCCTGTACTCCATCTCCTCCCGCTGCACCAAGGTCGAGGCCGCCTTTGAGGAAAAGTATCCCGGTATCGACTGTGTCCCCTTCGACATCTCCACCAACGAGCTGCTGGAGAAGGTCACACGTGAGTACGACGCCGGCCAGCACGTGGCTGACGTGGTCCACATCAAGGACCAGGATGGATCCATGTACATCGAGTACGTCCAGGGCGGCAAGTTCTATAACTTCCAGCCTGCTGACATCTTCTCTCACATTGACCCCGAGTACACCGCTACCGCCACTCCTCTGTACATTGAGCTGACCCAGCTCTTCTACAACACCGAGGCCTATCCCGACGGTTCCCCCATCACCAACATCTGGCAGCTGACCGAGCCCCAGTGGAAGGGCAAGATCATGATGCAGAATCCTCTGGACAACCTGTCCTGGGGTTCCTGGATCACCGGCTTCTGCGTGGGTGAGGAGCCCGCCCGTCTGGCCGAGGCTTACAAGAACCTGTACGGCGAAGAGCTGAAGCTGTCCGACGGCTGCGAGAACGCCGGCTTTGAGTTCCTGAAGCGCCTGCACGCCAACGAGCCCATCTTCACCTCCTCCTCTGACGAGATCGCCGAGTCCGTCGGCACTCCCGGCCAGAAGGATCCCCCGGTTGGCTTCTGCGCCTCCTCCAAGCTGCGCAAGGCCGAGGAGAACGGCTGGGTCTTCGCTCCCGTGAATCTGGAGCCCGACACCGGTATCCCCGCTGTCAACACCCTGTACATCGTGGAAGGCTGCGAGCATCCTGCCGCTGCCAAGCTGCTGGTCCGCTTCATGATGGGCGGCATCGACGGCGACACCTCCGGCTACAAGCCCTTCAACACCCTGGGCGGCTGGCCTGTCCGTGACGACATTACCCCCGCTGATGGTTCCACCCCCTATTCTGAGATCAACGTGGCTCCCTTCGACGCCAACGAGATCTATGTGAACTATAACACCGTGCGCGACTTCTGGCAGATGCTGGGCTGAGCCTTTTCAGCTTGACTGACGCGTAAGCCAATAAGCGGCGGGCGGATTCCCCGCCCGCCGCTTCCCTCTTGTTTCCCTCTATAACCTGCCGCTCACAAGGAGCCTGTTATGAGTTTTTTTGTTGACCGTTTTAACCGGAGAAAAAGTCCCCTGGCCCTGGCTGCTTTTGGCGCGGCCCTGCTGGATCTGGCCGTTTTCGGCCTGCTGTACGCCTTTTTGGCAAAGCCGCTCCACGATGCCGTCTCCCTGGGCAGCACCGCCGCCACAGTGGCGGTCCATGCCCTCATCATCGCCGTGCTTGGTACGGCGGTCTGCTGCCTGCTGTTTCTGCTGAAGGACAAACGGGTGGCCCCTTACGGCTTTCTGGGCCTGGCTGTGCTGCTGCTTGTCTTTTACGCCGTGGCCTTCCTGCTGGAGGAGGACGCCCGGCCCCTGATGCTGTACATCATCACGCTCTACGGCCTGGCCCCCGTGCTGGTGGGCAATGCCGTGACGTGGCCCATTTACTTGAAAATCAAGCGCGCCAACCCCGCGCTGAACCATAGAAAGACCATGGCTGAGGAACTGCGGGAGGCTGTGGAAAAAGAGAAGGCCGCCCACCCGGAGCCAACCGAAACAAAGCACCCTGCACCGGAACCCTCTGCACTGGAACCTCCGGCCACGGTTGAGGAGGCCATGTTTGGCCTGCAGGCGGACCGCTCCGCCTTTGCGTCCCGCTCCGCCCAGGAGGAAGCCATGCTGCTTTACGAGGACGACGAAGATGAAGAAGAGAGCGACCATTAAGGATGTGGCGGCTCTGGCGGGCGTCAGCGCCGCCACGGTTTCCCGGGCTCTGGACGACCGTCCGGAGATCAGCGGTGAGACCAAGGAGCGGGTCCGGTCCGCCTGTGCCCAGCTGGGCTACGTGCCCAACGCGGCAGCCCGGGGACTGGCCGGCCATGCCACCCACACCATCGGCCTGGTGCTGCCCGATATCTCCAACCCCTACTTTTCCGGGATGGCCACCGCCATTGAGGAGACTGCCGCGTCCCACGGCTACCGGGTGTTCCTGAGTAATTCCCTCCGCAAGGAGGAGCGGGAGCTGCGGGCCATTGAGAATCTGGTGGCCCGGCAGGTGGACGGCATCCTGGTGAACCCGGTCTCTCCGGAGAGCCAGCTGCGCCACCGGGAGATTTTGGGGGGGCTGCCCTGCGTTTGCATGGGGGCCAACCACAACGATGCTTGCAGTTATGTGATGACGGACAATGAAGCCGGCGCCTATGCCGCTGCCCGCTATCTTATCCGCCTGGGCCACCGTGACATTCTGTTCCTGGGAGGGCGCATCACCTCCCGCACCCGGGAGCAGCGCATCCGCGGCTTCCGCCGGGCTTTGGCGGAGGCCGGGCTGGAGGGGCGGGAACTGCCCACACCTCCGAATGTGACCCTTATGCGCCAGTGGAGCTATGAGACCGCCCTGGAGCTACTGAAGGGCTCCCTGCCGGACGCCATCTTCGCCTACTCGGATATGACCGCACTGAAGGTCATGGAGGCGGCGGAGCAGCGGGGTGTCCGCATTCCGGAGGACCTGTCCATGGTAGGCTATGACAATATTGCCTTCGGGGCGCTGCCCCGTATCCATCTGACCACCGTTTCCCAGCACAAATACCAGCAGGGCCGGATAGCAGTGGAGCGGCTGCTGGAGAAGATCGGCGGCTCCGGGGAACACACGGTGGATCTATTGGAACCAGAGCTCATCATCCGCTCCACCTGCGCGCGGAAACCGGACCTATGAATCAAGGAGGACTTCCCTATGAACGGACTTCCCAATGACGAGCGTCAGCGCCTCGGCACCCTACTGGACCACACCTCCCAGGCGGAGGTCATGGCCATGATCCCCCAATTCTCCCAGGCGGAGGTCCACAATATCGCCCCCGTCCCCGAAAAAACACCGGACACCCTGGGCGTCTTGGTGTTCAACATGGAGCGGGGCGTGCATCTGGCGGAGCTGGGCGACTTTCTGGAGAACTGCCCGGAGGTCCGGCCTTTTGACGTGATCCTGGCCAACGAGCTGGATGACGGCTGCGTCCGCTCCGGCCAGAAGGACACTACAAAGGAGCTGGCGAAGCGCCTGGGCATGAACTATGTGTTCGGCCTGGAGTTCATCGAGCTGGTGAACGGCGAGGACGCCAAGGGCTTCCACGGCAACGCCATCTTCTCCCGCTGGCCCATCAAAAACGCGAAGATCGTCCGCCTGCCGGAGCAGTACAACTGGTACTTTGACCGCCAGCGCCGCATCGGCGGACGCCTTGCCATTCTGGCGGAGCTGGACGTGAACGGCAGGAGCGTGGGCGTGGGAACCATCCATCTGGAGAACCGCACCCACGGCCCCGGCCGCCAGGAACAGCTGGAGACCATTCTGAAGGCCGCCGATGAGATGTTTGCCGGGATGCCGGTAGCCCTGGGCGGAGATCTGAACACCAATACCTTTGACGGCCGGGACAAGGACGCCATCAACGAGATCGCCGGAAGCCCGGAACTGCAGCGCCGCTGTCTGGAGGACGTGGCTGCCTGGGAGGGCTGCCTGCCCGCCGCGGAAAAGGCCGGTTACAAGGCTATGCCCGACCAGCCCATTCTGACCCGCCGCAAGCCCTTGCCCGGCGGCGGACACCTGGACCTGCGGCTGGACTGGCTGTTGCTGCGGGACCTGGCACCCACGGACAGCCGCACCATTTCCACCTGCCGGGAGACCTGGCCCTTCGCCCTTCCCGGTTCCCCGCTGGAGGCCTTCGGCGGGCAGGAGCTCTCCGACCACAACGCCGTCTGGGCCCCCTGTGCCCTCCTGAAATAAACGAGACAGATAGGAGATCATGCCATGCTGAATACAGTTCTGTTCGATATGGGCGGTACCCTGGAGGATATCTGGTATAACGATGACACCATCGCCGGTGTGATGGAAAAGCTGAAGACCGTGCTGCGGGCCAACGGCCTGGAGCCGGGCTGCGGTGATGGAGAATTCCGGGAGCGGGTCCTGGCCGGCGTGAAGGAGTACAAGCGCTGGAGCGAGGGCAACATGCTGGAGGCCAAGCCCGAGGAGATCTGGCCCGACTACTATCTGAAATCCTTCGGCTTCGACCGGGAAAAGCTGATCCCCATTGCCGAGGAGTTGGCCAATCTCTGGGAAATCACCTATTACCACCGGGAGCTGCGCCCCGGCGTCAGGGAGCTGCTGGACGGCCTGAAGGCCCGGGGCTACCACATCGGCGTCATCTCCAATAACGCATCTCTCTACAATGTGTTCAACGTGCTGGAGGAGTACGGCATCCGGGACTACATGGAGGATGTGACCGTCTCCAGCGTTACCGGCTACCGCAAGCCCCACCCTGAGATCTTCCGCATCTCCATGCGGCAGATGCGCTGTAGGCCGGAGAACTGCGTCTATGTGGGCGACACGGTGTCCCGGGATATCATCGGCGCCAAGCGGGCCGGCTTTGGCCGGGCGGTGCAGATCTACTCCTTCCTCACCGCCCGGAAGGATGTGGGCATCCCAATTGCGGAGGCGGAGAAGCCGGATGTGGTCATTCAAAATTTCGAGGAGTTCCTGGCCTGGCTGGACCGGGAAAACCCCGCCATGGCACTGAAATAAAAAAAGGTCCCCGGAGCACAGGCTCCGGGGACCTTTTGTTCAGATGTTCAGCCGCAGACCTGGTCCGCCACCCGGCACAGCAGGTCCGGATAGTTGGAGATGATGCCGTCTGCGCCCCGGCGGAGCATGTCCTCCATGGCTTTCTCGTCGTTCACCGTCCAGGTGTTCACCTTCATGCCCCGGCTGTGGAACAGGTCCATCAGCTCCGGCTGATACTGCAGCAGCATGTAGCGGGGATGCATGTTGTTGGCGTTGGAGCACAGAAGGTAGTGCGCCATGTCCAACAGGGGCTTGTCATACAGCAGCCCCGTTTCGATCTCCGGGCACAGTTCCTTGAACCGCTGCATGGAGATGTGGTTGAAGGAGGAGACAAAGACCTGCTCCTGCATCCCACGGACACAGATCTCGTCGATGACCCGCTGCTCCAGGCTGTCGTAAAAGACCTCGTAATTTTTCAGTTCCAGATTCAGGAGCATCCGGGTCTCCCGGCAGAAGTCCAGCAGCTGGCCCAGAGTCCAGATGTGCTGGCCCGCAAATTCCGGGGACTTCCAGGCACCGATGTCCAGCTCCAGAAGCTCGGCATAAGTCAGATCCTGGATGAAGCCGGTGCCGTTGGAGGTGCGCTCCACGGAGGCGTCGTGAAAAATGACCAGCTGGCCGTCCTTTGAGATGTGGACGTCGCTCTCAATGCCGTCGGCGCCGGTCAGTTCCACAGCCATCCGGAAAGCCAGAGGGCTGTTTTCGGGATACGCACCGGAAAAGCCCCGGTGGGCGAATAACAGAGGCCGGTTCATACGATCTTCTCCTTTTGGCGGCAAAAACGCAGGCTCATGCCGATATGCGTTTCTTGCCGATACTTCATGATTCGCATTATATGCGCTCTCTATAAAAATTGCAACGAAAGTCTCTCGGGGCAGGATGCTTTGGTAGCCGGATTTTTGGTCTGCTTGTGTTCCGCACTTTAAAATAACGGTCGTATCGGCGACAGGGATGATGCAGCGTGCAACGCTTCCCACTGTGAACCGCTGTGTGGCACCGGCAGGGGAGGGGGCATCCTCGCGAAAAGGGCATATGTGAATGCCGGGGATCATAAACAGCAGGGTCCGCAGGATGATGCAGAGTTCCATGAAAAGGTTTATGCAGAAGCCAGTAGCTATGCGGTCAAACTGCGAAAGCAAATCTAACAATGATGCCTTCTTCCTATCGATCAGGTTCAGATTGAATTTTGCATAACGTGACAATCAGCCAGACCACCAGTAGCACAAGCGCCGCAATGACAAGCCGCCGATCTGATGCCAGAGGTCATTTTGGAAAAAAACACGGATCTCATCTGAGGAGACTCGATTGCTTCCATTGGAACTGCTGTTGCCGCCCCACCACCGTATATTTCATAGTGACATCCTTCGCTTGTTTTTCAATCTCTTTGCTGTATGCTTTTCTGCACGCAGCAAAGTCCTTTTGGTTACGTAGCTGAATGATTTGTTCCAGTGGTATATCTTCTAAATTTACAGGGATATAGAAATCGATATTGTTTTGAGCAATGTGAAGATTTTTCTCCATAGTGCGAGATGTTCAAAAGTCATTTCGCATCAACAATTCAGAGTAGCGATTAGTATCTGTAATCATTTCGAGCGCGTTGTTTTTGGAAATGATTTGCGCAAGAAAGCGCATATAGACAAATACCAATTCTTGCGATAGTTGAATTCCGCATGGGCAGGGTGTGGCAAGACCGTTACCTAAGCAAAAATCAAAAAATTCCTCAGAATATTTCCCTCTAAAAAGAGTACAAGTTTTGTACTGCGGAGACTTCCATTTGCTTATATAGTCAGTGCTCTTGGGAGTGATTCTGTTGAAATAAAAAGCATAGCGGTCTGGTCTGCGAAGATATTTTTCAAATTCTTCGCAAGCTAAAACAGAGGCACAGTATCCTTCTTCATATTGAGGAGTATACGGATCAATCAAGTCTGTATTTTCCATAAGGCTTATGAAAGTATCGCTCAAGTAATCTTTCTTAGAAAGTGGTATGTAAGGAATTATTGGCCTCAAATGATCTAAATAGAGTAACGCAAATTTTAACCATGGTATATCCTTAACTTCAAAACCGGGGTAATATATTAATTCTTTCATTTGAATGTTTCCCCCAAAACTATCGCTGTATTGGTCAGTGTATTAGTCAGCGCAAAAATTAAATTTTGAAGTAAATTATTTTAAGCGAAATATAAAGAAAAGTCCCTGATTTCGCAAGAAATCAGGGACTTTTTGGCGGAGACTACTGGACTCGAACCAGTGACCTCCTGCGTGTGAAGGAATTTGCCGAAAACAGCCTCAAACCTATGTGCCGCAGTTAGTCGCGGGTTTTGATTTTCCGGATTTTGCAACATTTTTTGCAAATGGTCACACGAATCCGTCGAAATTTGCCGGACAAAGCCACTGTTTATGACACGACAGCCTTGTGATACAGCTCTATTATATTTTCCTTGAATCCGGGAAATAATTATATAAATAAAAATGTTTTTACTTTATTCAAGAAAAAACTATTGCATATCAAAACCTTTTTTGGCATACTCTACATTGTAAGGGGGCGATGTCATGATCGTACGGCCGCATTATCTGGATGAACTCAAAAAATATCAGGATGTTCCTCTGGTGAAAATCCTCGCCGGTATCCGGCGCTGCGGAAAATCCACAATTTTAGATATGCTGCGGGAGGATCTGCTGGCTAACGGTGTCCGCCCGGAGCAGGTCATTGAACGTAGATACACGTCGCTGGATCTACGTTCAATGACCTGCTGCGAAGGATATGTATCAGGATATCAAGGCTGATTTGAGCACGGATGGCTACAATTACCTGCTTTTGGATGAGGTGCAGGAAATCGACGGTTGGGAAAAGGCAATCAACAGCCTGCTGGAGCTTGGGAACACGGATATTTATGTGACCGGCTCCAATTCCAAGCTGATGTCCAGTGAAATATCTACCTATCTTACCGGTCGCTATGTCACGATCCCGGTGTTTCCTCTGTCCTTTCAGGAATATCTGACATTCAAGGCCGGGAGCAACCTTTCTCAAAAAGAACTGCTGAACGAGTATATCCGCTATGGCGGGTTTCCCATTGTGGCCCTTGGCACGTACGATGAGCGTACCGCCTATCAGATCGTAGAGGGGATCTATCACTCCGTCATTTCCAATGATATTGCGCGCCGTCACAGCATTACCAATCAGGAACTGTTCAACCGGGTCGTCCGGTTCATTATTGAAAATGTAGGAAAGAATTTTTCCGCCAACTCCATTGTCAAATTTCTCAAGAGTGAGGGCCGCTCTCTGACGGTGGAAACCATTTACAATTATCTGGAGTGGCTGGAAAAGGCCTTTGTGATCTACCGCTGTCAGCGATACGACCTGCAGGGTAAAGCCGTGCTGAAGACCCAGGAGAAATTCTACCTGGCTGACCCGGCGCTGAAATACTGCATGATGGGCTTCAATCCGAGGTCCATTGCCTCGATGCTGGAGAACATCGTCTATTTCGAGCTGCGGCGCCGGGGTTATGATGTCTATGTGGGCAAAAACGAAACAAAAGAGATCGACTTTGTGGCAGTCCGACGGGATGAGCGTGTTTATGTGCAGGTCTGTCGGGAGCTGCCCGATGCCTCTGACCGGGAAATCGGAAACCTACTGGAAATCAAAGACCACTATCCCAAATACGTTGTGACCGTGGATGAACTGGCCGGAGGAAACATCGATGGTGTACGCATCGTACATTTGGCGGATTTCCTGTTGAGTGCCCAGTATTAAGAATTTCAATTGACCGACTGGTTATGCCAGAAGAGAGTTCCAACTCCAGTCCGCACTGTTGGGGATAGTGCCCAGTCGCCACAGAGACACACCGGTGACACCCAGCAGTTTGGCTGCACGCAGCTCTGCCTCCACGCTGGCTTCATCCTGATACTACAGGAAGTACTGGCTGCCGTCCTCTGTGGTGTAGATCGCATAGGACTGCTGGTTTGCCTGGGACCAGCCTTTGATGGTATCGCTCTGCCCAATCGCTTTGCCGCCGTTTCCATGGATACGCTCACCGGTGTACCAGAGACCAGGCTGCCATTTTCATCAATCTGCCAAGCGATGTTCCGGGCGCTGAACGCCAGAGCCACTTGCCAGGATCGACTCGCTCGATCACATCCCGCAGGGCCAGATAGACACTGCCCAGAGGCACCGTAGCGCAGTGTTCGTAATAGGTTCCACCTGCATAGTGATCCAGATTTCTGGGGTCGTAATCGTGGGCCATCAGAATCACCTTGTCTGCCAGATCGCCAATGGCTTTGTAGTCATAGGCGTTCAGATACGCGTTGGTATCCGCGGGGACCGGCTGAACGCAGACATAGAGGGACAGCGGCCTGTCGGAAAAATCCTGCAGCTGTGCGGAAAGCTGACGCAGAAACGTCACAAAACTCTCTGTTGGCCCTGCCGATCCCTTCAAAGTCAATGGTGACTCCGCTGTATGGATGGTCAATTTCGATGGTGCACAGATCCGGCAGGAACACACAGCGGACGCCCCAGAAACAGGAAGGCCCGGGAGAAAGCCACGCATGAGGGGCTGATAAGACATGGTGACTTCTTTGGGCATCTATGTTATACTGTCGGGAAAAGAAGGGGGTGCTGCCATGAAAAGGCTTCTGTTGCTGGAGGATGATGCCGCCCTGGGCGAGGGAATCTGCCTGGCCCTGAAAAGCGGCGAAACGGATGTGATCCTGTGCCGTACCTTATCTGAAGGAAGGCAGCTACTGGGGAAAAGCGCCTTTGACCTGCTGATCCTGGACATCAACCTGCCGGACGGCAGCGGTCTGGAGCTGCTGCGGGAAGTCCGCAGGGCCAACGCAGTCCCTGTCATTCTCCTGACCGCCAACGACATGGAGACGGACATCGTGGGCGGTCTGGAATCCGGTGCCGACGACTACATCACCAAGCCCTTTTCCCTGGCGGTACTGCGGGCGAGGGTGAACACCCAGCTGCGGCGAATGGTGGCGGCGCCGTCAAGCGTGATGGAGTTGGACGGCTTTTCCTTTGACTTCGACCGGATGGAGTTCCGCAAAGGCAGTCGGCCCATTGAGCTGAGCAAGACGGAGCAGAAGCTCCTGCGGGTGTTGGTGGAAAATCGGGGCCAGACCCTGACCCGGGCGGCTCTGGTAGACCGTATCTGGACGGACGGGGCCGAATATGTGGATG
>CAYWYW010000033.1:0-20700 GCA_964462715.1 uncultured Oscillibacter sp. | reverse complement strand
CCGCCGCCACGGTGATGGGCACGATGCCGCCGTGGCTCTCCGCCACTGCCGTGGCGATGGGGGTGGTAACGGACTTGGGCAGCAGGGACATGAGTACAGCCCGGTCCAGGCCGAAGAGCCTGCACAGGACCAGCACGCTGCCGATGGAGGCCACGGCTCCGGCCAGACAGCCCGCCAGCACCGGTGCCCAGTACCGCTTCAGCAGGTCCTTCTTGGCGTAGATGCTGACGGCCATACAGGTGGTGGCGGGACCCAGCAGCATGTTGATGATGCTGCCCCCGGCGTAATAGGCGTCATAGGAGATATGGAACACCTTCAGCAGAATGATGAGCAATCCAACAGTGATGAGCATATTGTTGCAGATCACCAGGCCGGTCTTTTTGTTGACCTTCACGCCCACCCAGTAGGCGGCGACGGTGACGGCAATGCCGAAATAGGGCGTTTCAAACAGGGCGCTCATTTCTCTGCCCCCTTTCTCCGCTCCATGAGGCGGCAGGTCAGCCTCACCGCCCCTACCGCGGCGGCAAAGGTCACGATGGTAGACACCACGCAAATGACCAGAAAGGGCACCGCGCAGGTCCGGAGCACATCCACATAGTTCATGATGCTGACGGACACCGGCACAAAGAAGAAGCCCAGGTTGTTCAGCAGAAAATCTGCCTTTTCCCGGATATGCTCCACCTTCAGAACCTTCAAAAACAACAGGAGCAGCAACAGCAGCAGGCTGATGACGCTAGCAGGAAAGGGAATGGGCAGCACTGATTCCATCAGCAGGCTGACCCAGTACAGGCCAAACACCACCCCAATTTGCAGCAAGATCTTCACGGACGGACCACGACCTTTTTCACAAAACTGGCCCTATTTTAACGTTTTCCTGATGGGAAGTCAAACAGATCCATACTTTTCGGCAAAACGCAGCAAGGCCCCGCCCATTTCAGGCAGGACCTTGGCAAAATTTGAAATCCGAATGTCTCAAACACCGGCAGTCCGGGCCAGCTCCGTCCGGAAGTCCGGATGGGCAATGGCGATCAGGGCGCGGGCCCGCTCCGACACGCTCTTGTACCGCAGGTCCGCCACGCCGTACTCTGTGGCCACGTACTGGACACAGGTGCGGGGGGTGGTGACGATGGTCCCCGGTGCCAGCTGAGGCACGATCTTGGAGTGGAGCTGCCCCTGCTTGTCCCGATAGCTGGACCGCAGGGCCAGGATGCTCTTGCCGCCTTTGGACCACTGGGCGCCCAGCACCCATTCCAGCTGGCCGCCGGTGCCGGAGTACTGGCGGGACCCGATGGACTCCGCGTTCACCTGGCCCGTCAGGTCGATCTCCATGGCGTTGTTGATGGAGACCACGTTGTCGTTCCGGGCAATGTTCCGGGCGTCGTTGGTCCACTGGATCTCCTTCTGACAGAAGGCCGGGTTATCCCGGGCAAAGTCCCACAGCCGCCGGTCCCCGATGAAATAGGCCCCAGCCGACCGTCCGGTGCAGGTCTGCTTGCGGCTGTTGTTGATGACGCCCCGTTCCATCAGGTCCACCACGCAGCTGCTAATGACCTCCGTCTGGATGCCCAGGTCCTTCTTTCCGGCGTAGGCCAGGCATTCGCCCACAGCGTTGGCCAGACCTCCCAGGCCAAACTGAACGCAGGCGCCGTCCTGCACCAGCTCTGCGATGTGGCCGGCGATGACCCGGTCCACCTCCGCCGTGGGTACCGGCGGGGTCTCCGCCACGGGGCGTCTGTTCTCCAGCAGCATGTCCGCCTCGGACACGTGGAACAGCATGTGGGCCTCCCCGTCGCTGGCGAAGAAGGGCATCTGGTCGTTGACCTCCACAATAACCACCTCCGCCTGCTCCAGGGCCTGCCGGGAGACATCGCTGCCCCACAGGGAGCGGCTCATCCAGCCCTGCTCATTGGGTGCAGAGCAGGTGATGACCGCCACCCGGGGATGCCGGGAGGCCTGCCAGTCCCCCGTGGCGCTGAGGTGGGTGGGCACGAACTGGATGTTCCCCTGGGACGCCAGCACCCGCTCCCCGGAGAAAAAGTTGCTGTGGAAGGTCAGCAAGTCCTTGTTTTCCGCTGCCAGCAAGCAGGTGTCCAGCGGAAGAAACAGGCCATTCACCTCCACATGGCCCCCCATGGCCCGCAGGTGCTTCGTCAGCGCCGCGTCAAAGGCGTATGGCCAGTTGGCGGAAGCCGACATCACCAGCACGTCTCCGTCCCGGACGCAGGCGGCCGCCTCCTCCGCTGTGGTCAGCAGGGCCGCATACTGCCGCTGCCAGTCCCCCATATCTGCAAAGCGTCCCCGCCGGGTAGGCTCCAGCATCTTCATCACGCTCCTTGGTCAAAATCAGATAATAGAATATCGCATTTTTCTACAAATTGCAAGGTTTTGGGCGCCCCCTGGTATTTCCGCTTGCACTGCTTTTCCCAAGGTGTTATACTGGGAAAGTAAATTTTCGTATCCGGGAGGTGAGCCCCTTGCAGAAACGCAGCCACAAGCTCCTGGCCTCCGCGCTGCTGCGCAGCCACCAGGGCTTTTGCGCCAGACGCTACGAGCTGGCCTTCCTCTTCGGCTCCTTTCAGCCGGACTGCAATCCCCTGACCTATTTAAAAGGCTCCCGCCGGGCCAAGCGGCTGGGCGGACACAACTTCTCCAACTCCCAGCCTTACATTTTTGACCATATCCGTCGGCTCCAGCAGCGTGACCGCTGGACCGTGTGGCAGTACTATACTCTGGGCAAGCTGACCCACTATCTGGCAGACGCCTTTACCTATCCCCACAACGAGAACTGGCCCAATACCCTGATGGACCACCACCGCTATGAGACAGACCTGCGCCTGTCCCTGGTGGAGCACCTCTCCCACCAGGCTCTGCGCCGCCGCCAGCGCCGCCAGGACCTGATCTCTGCCATTGAGCAGCTCCACCGGCAGTATATGGATTCCCGGTCTGACCTGGAGCAGGACATCCGCTACATTCTGGAGGCCACCGGCCTCCTGATGGCGGGCTGCCTCCCCACCGTCTGACCATGCAATTTGCACACATATTTCCAACAAGATCGTCATATTTTGTAGAAACTCACAGTTTCCATTTTCCTTTCAAGGTGTTATGCTTTAAACATCTAAAGAGACAAGAGGAAATTTTCCATGACCAGTATCGCCCGTACTTTTGCATACCGCTACTTTAGCTTTACCTATTTTTATGGTAAGGCTTATTTCGGTTTGGCTGAAAGTACCCGGGTGTAAAGGCTGGTCCTGTCAGAACGTACCAGTACACGCAGACCCGCAGCCAGACCGGCTGCGGGTCTTTTTTTCCGCTGAAATCTGTAAGGAGGCACTTTATTATGATCGTTATTCTGAAACACAACCCCAACCGTGACCAGCTGGAGAGCCTGATCAACTGGCTCCAGGAAAAGGGGATCACCATCCACACCAGCATCGGCGAGGCCCACACCATTTTAGGCCTGGTGGGCGACACCTCCAAGCTGGACATCGACCTGATTTCCGCTCTGGATATCGTGGAGGACGTGAAGCGGGTCCAGGAGCCCTACAAGAACGCCAACCGCAAGTTCCATCCCGAGGACACTGTCATCCAGGTGGGCAACACCCAGATCGGCGGCGGCACCCTGACCATCATGGCGGGTCCCTGCTCCGTGGAATCCGAGGAGCAGGTGGTGGCCATCGCCAAGGCCGTGAAGGCCAGCGGTGCCACCATGCTCCGGGGCGGTGCCTTCAAGCCCCGCACCTCCCCCTACTCCTTCCAGGGCCTGGGCGCCACGGGTCTGGAGTACCTGAAGGTTGCCCGCCAGGAGACCGGCCTGCCCATCGTCACCGAGCTGATGGACCTGAGCCAGCTGCCCCTGTTCAAGGATGTGGACGTAATCCAGATCGGTGCCCGCAACATGCAGAACTTTGACCTGCTGAAGGCCGTGGGCCATCAGGACAAGCCCGTCATGATCAAGCGCGGTATGTCCGCCACATATGAGGAGTGGCTCATGAGCGCTGAGTATGTCATGGCCGGCGGCAACGAGAACGTCATTCTCTGCGAGCGCGGCATCCGCACCTTCGAGAGCTACACCCGCAACACCCTGGACCTGGCCGCCATCCCCGTGATGAAGAAGCTGACCCACCTGCCTATCATCATCGATCCCAGCCATGCCACCGGCAAGAACTGGCTGGTGGAGCCCCTGGCGCTGGGCGCTGTATCCACCGGCTGCGACGGATTGCAGATCGAGGTCCACAACGACCCTGCCCACGCCCTGTGTGACGGTCCCCAGTCCCTGAAGCCCGAGCAGTTCGATCCCCTGGCCAAAAAGCTGCTGAAGCTGCATGAGGCCATGAAGACCCTGGAGGGTTGAGCCATGAAGGTGGGTATTGTGGGCCTGGGCCTCATCGGAGGCTCCATGGCCAAGAGCATCAAAGCCCGTACCTCCCACACCGTCTGGGGCATTGACCTGGACGCTGAGACCATGACCATGGCCCGCATGTGCGGCGCCATCGACGGTCCCCTGACGGAGGAAGCGCTCCCCAAGTGCGACCTGATCCTGGTGGCCATCCGGCCCGGCGCCGCCGTGGAGTGGGTGCGGCGGAACGCGGACACCATCTCCAAAACTGCCATCCTGGTGGACCTGTGCGGCGTGAAGCGGACCGTGGTGGACGGCATCACGCCCATCGCCGAACAGCGCGGCTTCGCCTACATTGGCGGCCATCCCATGGCCGGCAAGGAACGGGGCGGCTTCACCGCTGCCACCGACAGCCTCTATGTGGGCGCCTCTATGATCCTGACGCCGGACAAGCGGACGGATATGCAGCTGCTGGAGACCCTCAAGTCCTTCTTCCTGGACATCGGCTTCGCCAACCTGACCTTCTCCGACCCGGAGGAGCATGACCGCATCATCGCCTTTACCTCCCAGCTGGCCCACATCGTCTCCAGCGCCTACGTGAAGTCCCCGGAGGCCCAGCGCCGGCGGGGCTTCTCCGCCGGCAGCTTTCAGGACATGACCCGTGTGGCCCGCCTAGACGAGAATATGTGGACGGAGCTGTTCCTGGACGATGCCGACTACCTGACCAAGGAGCTGGATATTCTTATCGAAAACCTGTCCGAGTACGCCGACGCACTGAAGGCCAAGGATGCCGACAAGCTCTGTGCCCTGCTGAAGGACGGCAAGGAGAAGAAGGCCACCGCGGGAGGAAACTAGTTCAAAGAGGGGACTTCGTCCCCCCTTTCCCCGCAAGGGGGACGCCGCATCCGTAAAGCAGCAGAGCTGCTAACGGCTGCGCAGTAGATTCCCCTCACCAGTGACGTCGTTCACTGGTGTGTGCGCCCCAAGGGCGCACAGGTCAGGGTATTTTTGTCAGGCACATGTCCTGACAAAAATGATTTCATTTGCTTCTTTTGCCTATGTCAAATGCTTCTTTTGCCTATGTCAAAAGAACTGGGGAAACCCAAGGTTTCCCCTAGCTCCTTTCCTATGGAGCGGGATACCCCGCCCCGATTTGGCTTCCATTTTATCATAAGGAGGGACCCTATGTCCTCCATCCAGACCATCCAAGTCCATACCGCCCCTGCCTATGAGGTCTCCATCGGCGGCGGGCTGCTGCCTGCCTGCGGCCAGTACCTGCGCAAGGTGCTGGCCCCCTGCCGCGTTGCCGTCATCACCGACAGCATCGTGGCGCCCCTGTATCTGAAGACGGTGACCGGCAGCCTGGAGGCCGCCGGATTCACCGTCTGTTCTTATAGTTTCCCCGCCGGAGAGGGCAGCAAAAACTTCACCACTCTGGCCGCCATCCTGGAATTTCTGGCGGAGCAGCACCTGACCCGCACCGACTGCGTGGCCGCTCTGGGCGGCGGCGTCACCGGAGACATGGCGGGGTTCGCCGCCGCCTGCTATCTCCGGGGCATTCGCTGCGTCCAGCTGCCCACCACCCTGCTCTCCGCCGTGGATTCCTCCGTGGGCGGAAAGACCGCCATCGACCTGGCGGCTGGCAAGAATCTGGCGGGTGCCTTTTTGCAGCCCACGGCGGTCCTGTGCGACACGGACTGCCTTCGTTCCCTCCCTCCGGAAGTCTTTGCCGACGGCGCTGCCGAGGCCATCAAGACCGGCGTACTGGATGACGAGAGCCTGTTCGCCCTGTTTGAGGACGGCACCCTCACCGCCGCGCCGGAGGAGGTCATCGCCCGGTGCGTCCGGTACAAGGCCGGCGTGGTGGAACGGGACGAAAAGGAGCAGGGGGAGCGGAAGCTGCTGAACCTGGGCCACACCGTGGCCCACGCCATTGAGAAGTGCAGTGGGTACGCCATCCCCCACGGCCACGCCGTGGCGGCGGGCCTGGCCATCATTGCACGTAGCGCCGAGGCCCTGGGCTGGGCAGAGGAGCCCATCGCAGGCCGCATTGCCGCCTGCCTTGCCAAAAACAGCCTGCCCACCGGAACGGACTACACTGCCGAGGCCCTGGCGGAAGCGGCGCTTGCCGACAAGAAGCGGACCGGGGGAGATATCACTCTGGTCATTCCAAAAAAAATCGGCGTCTGCGAGCTGAAAAAAGTCCCGGTGACGGAGCTGCTGCCCATCATCCGGGCGGGACTGGAGGGTTGATATGGACATCCGCATCACCCCCCATACGCTGAACGGCACCGTGATGCCTCCCGCCAGCAAGTCCATGGCCCACCGGGCTGTGCTGGCTCTGGCCCTGGCGGACGGGCAGGGGACCCTCTCCAACCTCAGCGACTCCCAGGACATCCAGGCTACAAACCGGTGCGTAGCGGCTTTGAAGTCTCCCCGGCCCGACGGTGCGCTGCCTTTCCTGGACTGCGGCGAGTCCGGCTCCACCCTCCGCTTTCTCATTCCCATCGCTCTGGCAGTGGCGGGCGGCGGCGTGTTCACCGGCCGGGGACGGCTCATGGAGCGGCCCCAGGGCCCCTACTTTGACATCTTCCATGAACAGGGCATTTTTTATGTGCAGAAGGACGGCGTCCTCACTGTCCGGGGTACCCTGACCCCCGGCGTGTACCGCCTGCCGGGAAATGTGTCCAGCCAGTTCGTCACCGGACTACTGTACGCCCTGCCCCTGCTGCCGGGCGATTCCGAAATTCAAATCACCACACCCTTGGAATCTCAGGGCTACGTGGACATGACCCTGGACATGCTGGCGCAGTTCGGCATTACAGTAGAAAATCGAAACTACGAAACCTTCCGGGTCCCCGGGAACCAGACCTATCAGGCCCGGGACATCGCCGTGGAGGCTGACTGGTCCCAGGCGGGCTTCTGGTATGCCGCCGCCTTCCTGGACAACGGCGTCCAGCCCACGGGGCTGAACTCCGCCTCCGCCCAAGGGGATAAGGTAGTCAGCGAGCTGTACTGGAAGCTAGCCCGCCCCGGCGACGTGGACATCGACGTGTCCGGCTGTCCGGACCTGTTGCCCCCTCTGGCGGTGATGGCCGCCATCCGTCAGGGCACCACCCGCTTTATCAACGCCGCCCGGCTCCGCATCAAGGAGAGCGACCGGCTGGCCACGGTCCACCAGATGCTCACCGCCCTGGGCGGGCAGGCGGAAGAAGGGCCGGACAGCCTGACGGTCCGCGGCGTCTCCGCCTTTACCGGCGGCACGGTGGACGGGGCCAACGACCACCGCATCGTCATGGCGGCGGCCATCGCCGCCACCCACTCCGCCGCACCGGTGACCATTCTGGGTGCAGAAGCGGTCAATAAATCCTATCCCTCCTTCTGGGAGGACTACAAACGACTGGGAGGTGTTTTCGATGTCCTCTGAATTTGGAAAGCTGCTGCGGGTGTCGGTCTTCGGCCAGTCCCATGGCAGGGCTATCGGCGTCAATATGGACGGCCTGCCCGCCGGGGAGCCCATCGACCTGGAGGCCCTGTACGCCTTCCTGGACCGGCGGAAGCCGGGGAAAAGTCCCCTGTCCACCGCCCGGAAGGAATCGGACGCTCCCATCTTCCTCTCCGGTCTGGAAAACGGCGTCACCTGCGGCACCCCCCTGTGCGCCATCATTGAAAACAGCGACCAGCACTCCTCGGATTACAGCGAGCTTACCGACAAGCCCCGGCCCTCCCACGCGGACTATACCGCCTGGGTGAAGTGGGACGGGCAGGCGGACATGCGGGGCGGCGGCCACTTTTCCGGCCGCCTGACGGCTCCGCTGTGCATCGCCGGCGGCATTGCCAAGCAGATCCTGGCCCGCCGGGGCGTCTACGTGGGCGCCCACCTTGCCTCCGTGGGCATGGAAAGTGATACGCCTTTCCCCCTGCACCCCACCGCCGCTCTCTTTGAGGCGGTGGCCGCCAAGCCCTTCCCGGTGCTGGATGACCGGGCCGGAGAGCGGATGCAGGCCCTGATTCTGGAGGCCCGGCAGAACCTGGACTCCGTGGGCGGTACCATTGAGTGCGCCGCCATCGGTCTGCCCGCCGGACTGGGCGACCCCATGTTTGATGGCATTGAGAACCGTCTGGCGGCGGCGCTGTTCGGCATACCCGCCGTGAAGGGCGTGGAATTTGGCCTGGGCTTTGGCTCCGCCCGGCTTCACGGCTCTGAGAACAATGACCCCTTTACCGTTGAGGACGGGAAGATCGTCACCGAAAGCAACCGCGCCGGCGGCATTCTGGGCGGCATCACCACCGGGATGCCCATTACCCTGCGGGTGGCTGTGAAACCCACCCCATCTATTTCCCAGGCCCAGCGGACCGTCAGCCTGTCGGCCAAAGAACCGGCGGAGCTGGTCATCCGGGGCCGCCACGACCCCTGCATCGCCCACCGGGCCGTCCCGGTGGTGGAAGCCGTCACCGCGACGGTACTGTTAGACTTACTTTTGGAGGGACATCATGGAACTTTCTGAGATCCGCACGAAAATCGACGCCGTGGACGACCAGCTGCTGCAGCTGTTCCTGGAGCGTATGAATCTGGCCGAGGAAGTAGCCGCCTATAAGAACGAGCATCATCTCCCCATCCTGAACAAGCAGCGGGAGCGGGAGGTGCTGGCCAAGGTCACAGAGAAGGCCGGCGACAAGGAGCGCTATGCCTATCACCTGTATTCCACTCTGTTTGAGCTGGCCAGGTCCCGGCAGGCGGAGCTGATCGACGCCCCCACCAAGGTGGCAGCTCAGGTGGAGGCCTCCCTGGCCGCAGGCGGCCCTGTATTCCCCCAGACGGGCCTGATCGCCTGTCAGGGTGTGGAGGGCGCCAACAGCCAGGTTGCCTGCGACCGCATCCTGCCCCGGGGCAACATCGTCTATGTCAAGACCTTTGAGGCCGTTGTCTCCGCTGTGGAGTCCGGCCTGTGCAAGTTCGGCGTGCTGCCTATCGAAAACAGCTCCAACGGCTCCGTCCGCGCGGTGTACGATTTACTGCAGAACCGAAAGCTGTCCGTAGTCCGTTCTACCCGCCTGTGCATCCGCCATGAGCTGCTGGCTTTGCCCGGCGTGAAGATGAGCGACATCACCGAAATCTACTCCCACGAGCAGGCCATCGGCCAGTGCTCCAAATTCCTGAACAGTCTCAACGGCGTTCGGGTAATCCCCTGCGACAACACCGCCATGGCCGCCAAAATGGTGGCGGAGAACGGAAACCGCCACGCCGCCGCCATCTCCTCCCACCCCTGCGCGGAGCTGTACGGCCTGGAGTGCGTCAGCGACGCTATCCAGGACAGCGACAACAACTACACCCGTTTTTTCTGCATCGCCAAGGACCCCGTCATTTACGCCGGCGCCAACCGCATCAGCCTGATCCTGGCCTGCGACAACAAGCCCGGCGCCCTGTATGAGATCCTGTCCAAGCTGGCGGCTCTGAACATCAACATGACCAAGCTGGAATCCTGCCCTGTCAGCGGCCGGAACTTCGAGTTCATCTTCTTCCTGGAGCTGGAGGCCTCCGTCCAGGAGCCCGGCGTCCTGTCCATGCTGCAGGAGATGGAGCGCAGCTGTGCCAGCTTCAACTTCCTGGGCAGCTACGCCGAAGTCTGACCCATGGGGGAGAAGATTTTCGGCCTCTTGGGCCGCAAGCTGGGCCACAGCTGGTCCGTGCCCATCCATACGGCCCTGGGCTGTGAAGGCTACCGCCTCATTGAGTTGGAACCCGAGGAGCTGGAAGGCTTTCTCCGCCAGCCCAACATCGGCGGTCTGAACGTCACCATCCCCTACAAGCGGGACGTGATGCCCTTCTGCGACGTGATCGATCCAATGGCCCGGGCCATCGGCAGCGTCAACACCTTGACCCGCCGGGCCGACGGGAAGCTGTACGCCTTCAACACCGACGCCGCCGGTTTCCGGTGGATGGCGGAGCGGGCGGGCATCTCCTTTGCAGGGAAAAAGGCCGTCGTTCTGGGCAGCGGCGGCGCGTCCCTGACGGCCCAGGCCTGTGCCCGGGCCATGGGCGCCCGGGAGGTGGCGGTTATCTCCCGCAGCGGTGAGAACAACTACGGCAATCTGGACCGCCACGCGGACGCGGACATCGTGGTGAACACCACCCCGGTGGGCATGTATCCCAACACCGGCGCGTCTCCCGTAGACCTAACAGTCTTTCCCAAGTGCTCCGGCGTGCTGGATGTGGTGTACAATCCACGGCGCACCGCTCTGCTGTTGCAGGCGGAGGAGCTGGGCATCCCCTGCTCCGACGGGCTTCCCATGCTGGTGGCCCAGGCTAAGGCGGCGGAGGAGCATTTCTTTGAAAAGCCCATCCCCGACAGTGAAAACGAGCGCATTCTGGCCCAGCTGCGGCGGGAGTGCACCAACATCGTCCTCATCGGCATGCCCGGCGGCGGCAAGACTACGGTGGGGCAGGCTTTGGCAGCGCTGACAGGCCGGGAGGCTATCGACATCGACCAGCGGATCGTGAAAAAGACGGGCCGCTCCATTCCCGAGATTTTTGCCGCGGAGGGTGAAGCCGCCTTCCGGGCGCTGGAACGGGAGGTCACGGCGGAGGTGGGCAAGCTGTCCGGCAAGATCATTCTCACCGGCGGCGGCGTGGTGAAGGACCGGCGGAACTATGCCCCACTCCACCAGAACGGCCGCATCTATCAGCTGGTGCGAAACCTGGACGCCCTGCCCACCGATGGCCGTCCCCTGTCCCAGGGCGCGGACCTGTCGGCCATGTGGGCGGAGCGGGCGCCGCTGTACGCGGCCTTCCGGAACGCCGCCATGGACAACAATGGTACGGTGGAGGACACCGCCGCTGCTATTTGGAGGGATTTTTGTGAAAATTCTGGTACTTAACGGCCCCAATATGAATATGCTGGGCATCCGCCAGCCGGAGATCTACGGAAAAACCACCTATGCCGACCTGGTGGCCATGCTCCAGGCGGAGGCCGACAAGCTGGGGGTGGAGATCAGCTTTTTCCAGTCCAATCACGAGGGTGCTCTGGTGGACGCCATCCATCAGGCCTACTTCGACAAGGTGGACGGCATCATCATCAACCCCGCCGCCTACACCCACACCAGCGTGGCGCTGCTGGACGCGGTGAAGGCCGTGGCCATCCCCACGGTGGAGGTCCATGTCTCCGACCCGGACAGCCGTGAGGCCTTCCGCCATGTATCCTACATCCGGGAGGCCTGCTCGGCCACCATCTCCGGCCACGGACTTCCCGGGTATGTGGAAGCCCTGCATCTTCTTTGCGAAGAGCCGCAATAAAAACACACAAAAGACGGTTCCTCTTTTCAGGGGAGCCGCCTTTTATGTAAAAAAGGACTGCCGTTTTCACGGCAGTCCTTTCTGTTCAGCGGAGACTGGCAAAACTCCGTTGTTTTTCTTGGAAGCAGAATGCTTACTTCGTAGCAGCCTTCTTCTGCTTGCTCATGGTGGAGATACCCTCGATGGCCAGGACGATAGCCAGAACCACCAGCAGGACGCCCAGGATAGCCTGGACATAGGGACCCCAGTCAGCACCGCCGGCAGAGATCAGACCGATCTGAGTCTTGGTGTTGATGATCAGAGAGCAGATGGTGACCAGCAGCATGAAGACCATGGGGATCAGGAACATCTTGTTGTTCTTGCCGATGTTGCCCAGCCAGGTAGCCACAGCCAGCAGGCCCAGAGCGGCCAGCAGCTGGTTGGCGGAGCCAAACAGAGCCCAGATCTTGCCATAGCCGTTCAGGCCCAGCAGCACGCCCAGGACGACGGTGATGCCGGTGGCAACATACATGTTGGACATAACCTTCTTGAAGCCGGTGACGTTCTCGGGAGTCTCACCCTTGGAACCATCCAGCCAGAACTCCTGGAACATGAAGCGAGCCAGACGGGTGGCGGTATCCAGAGAGGTCAGGCAGAAGGAGGAATAGGTCAGAACCAGCAGGGTGTACAGCACGCTGTACACACCACCGTGGCTGGGATCGATCATGCCGGCAATACCGCCGCCGAACAGGACGGTGGGGCCAACACCGATGTCGCCGCCGTTGGCATTGGCAAAGCCAGCCACAGCGCAGAGGACCAGAACAGCCAGGACGCACTCCAGCAGCATGCCGCCGTAAGCGATGGGCTTCGCGTCAGTCTCCTTGTTCAGCTGCTTGGAAGTGGTACCAGAGGAGACCAGAGAATGGAAACCAGAGATAGCACCGCAGGCGATGGTGGTGAACAGGACGGGGAACACGGGGGTGGTGCAGGACTCAGCCTGAACCACGGGCAGGCTTGCCATAGAGGGATGGCCGACGAACACAGCGATGACAGCCAGAGCCAGCATGGCGTACAGCAGGAAGGAGCTCAGGTAGTCACGGGGCTGCAGCAGGATCCACACAGGCGTGACAGAAGCGATGGCGATGTACAGGCCGCAGATCCACATCCAGGTCTTGGTGGACAGATAGATGGGATGGAAGACCATGCCGATGGCAATGATGGCCACGATGGCCAGAACGCCAATCACGGAAGCAACGCCCATGGGAGCATTACGGCGATAGACGCAGAAGCCGAAGATGATGGCGATCACGATGAACAGCAGAGAGACCATGGCCACGCGGGCGTTGCTCTCAGAAGCCACCAGATCCACAGCACCAGCCTCAGTAAAGGTGGCGCCGAAGGTGCCGGCCACGATGGAGGCGAAGGCAGCCACGACCAGGATCAGGGTCAGGTAAGCGAAGGTCAGGAACAGCATCTTGGCCCGCTTGCTCATGTTCTCGGAGATGATCTCACCGATGGAACGGCCGCCGTGGCGGACGGAAGCGAACAGGGCGCCGAAGTCATGGACGCCGCCGAAGAAGATACCGCCGATGACGATCCACGCCAGGCAGGGCAGCCAGCCGAAGCCCAGCTTCAGAGCGGAGATGGGGCCGGTGATGGGGCCGGCGCCGGCGATGGAGGAGAAATGATGGCCCATCAGAACGGGGGCCGGAGCAGGAACATAGTCGATACCATCCTGCATGGTATGTGCGGGGGTTTCTTCCTTGAGCTCACCGACGCCCCACTGCTTGCACAGCCAGCGGCCATAGAAAATATAACCGCATGCCAGCAGAGCAACGCCAATGATGAGGACTACTACACCATTCATTGATATACTCTCCCTTCTTATTTTTCCTTAGAGAGGAAATTCCTCTCCAGGAGCTTGCGTGCTTCCTTGCCGGCTGGATTGGAAAGGAAGCTGTTTGTTGAGATTTCCATTGCTGCTATGTGATACTCCATCCAGCCATGGAGTGCCAGCCGAAAGTTTTTGCGGAAGCGGGTCTTCTTGATCAGCGTCTTCGCCTCCGGGTCAATGGTGTCCGCCAGGATCACCAGGGTCACAAAGGAGGACATATGCTCCCTGTTAGGCCTGACATGGCTCATGCCTGCCTCTCTGGACACTTCGATCTGCTTCTGCAGCGTTGCGGCATCCAGATGTTCCGTCAGATAAAAATAGACGTATTCGTGGTTTTCCACGGCATTGAGCACATGCTTCTTGCTGATGAGGTAATTCTCATCCCGAAGAAAGAAAAATGCCGTTGCGGGAAAACTACCACCTTCCACCGTTACATCCCGATCGATATCATAGTGGTGTGAATAGGCGTTCAGCAGCTTCTCCAGCCGTTCCTGCCGGGTCATTTCCATGGGCAGTATTCTCCTCTCCTTCCAAAAAAGCGCATATCCTCACTGTTCAGTCGCTATTATACACGCTCCGTTTGTTTTTGTTAAGGGGGTTCCTTAAAATTTGTGTACAATTTGTGAATAGGCCGTTAAAAATTGTGGATTCTGGAAAATATTTTTTCACTTTCGACAAATTTCGTCTCTGTTTCCACCATTTATAATCGTTTGCCTTTGTATATTTTGCCACTTTTTACGGCAAATCCTTGATCGGTCATCCCTTTGGCCGCTGAACAGGAAAACCGACCTTTGGAAAATGACGCGGTTCCAAAGGCCGGTTTTTACACGTTTGAGAGAATCACAGGCCGTCGGAGAGTCAATCCTGCAGGGTGCTGATGAGATGCTTCATGTGGATGCTCATGGCGTGGCGGGCACCGTCCTCGTCCCGCTTCATGAGGAACTCCAGGATCATCCGGTTGTCGCTGAGTGCCACGTCCTGCATGTGCTGGCGGTTCTGGGAGATCTGGAGGATTTCATTGACAGCGCTGTTAATGATCGGGTACAGCCGCCGCATATATTCGTTGTGGGAGGCCTTGATGATGGACCAGTGGAACTCCTGGTCCGCCAGAGGCCAGTCGCCGCCCTCGGCGGCAATGCGCTCCACCCGCCGGGCCCGCTTTTCGATCTGGGTCAGCTCATCGTCCGTGGCCCGCAGGCAGGCCAGAGCCACGGTGGCCGGCTCAAAGATCAGACGCATCTCAAAGAGGTCCTTGGCCCGGACCCGAGACCTCAGTCCCGCCAGGCTGGTCAGGTCCAGCCCCGCCGCCGGAAGCTCCTCCGCTACAAAGGTGCCCTTGCCCCGGCGGATCTCCAGCACACCCTGGGCCACCAGGAAGGATATGGCCTCCCGCAGCGTGGTGCGGCTGACCTTTAGTTCTCCGCTGAGGTCATTTTCGTTGGGCAGCTTGCTGCCCGGGGCGTAGCACTGCTCGTCCACGATCATCTCATACAGCCGGTCGGCGGTCTGCTCCGACAGCTTCGCTCTCTTCATTTCCGCCATAACATCCCCTCCCGTCAGGCGCTTTTCGTTTCTTTTAGAATAATATACTGACTTTACCGCGAAAAAACAAGGCCCCTCTTGACATCACACATTCCGCGGTGTACAATGACATCATACCACATGCAACGAAATAATACAACATATTTTTGGGAGGTGGCCGACCCTTGCTTTCCACATCATTTTGTCCCCACCGCCTCTCCATCGTCACCGGCCACTACGGCACCGGCAAAACGGAATTCGCCGTGAACCTGGCCCTGGCCATGGCACGGGACGGGGAGCGGGTCATGATGGCGGACCTGGATATCGTCAACCCCTACTTCCGCTCCCGGGAGCGGAGGAAGGTGCTGGAGGAAGCTGGTATCCGGCTGATCTCCTCCTCCCAGGCCTGCTCCGACGCGGATGTGCCCGCCCTGCCGGCGGAGCTTTTGACCATTCTGGAGGACCGGAGCATCCGGGGCATTCTGGACATCGGCGGCGACCCCGTGGGCGCCCGGGTGCTGGCCCGGTTCCAGCCCAGGATCGTTATGGAGGACTACCAGCTGATCTACATACTGAACGCCAACCGGCCGGAGGTGCGGGAGGCGGAGAACGCCATTGCCTACCTCCGGGGCATCGAGGCCACCACCGGCCTCACCTGCACCGGTATCGTCAACAACACCCACCTCTGCGGCGAGACTACCGAGGAGGAGATCCGCAAGGGCGCGGCCCTGGCGGCGGAGGTGTCCCGGGAGACCGGCATCCCGGTGCTGTGCCACGTGGCGGAGGAGAAATTCGTCCCAAGTCTGTCTGATCTTTCGGAAACCGTGTTTCCGATCACCATTCAAATGAAAAAGCCGTGGGAATAACCACGCAAACAGGGAAGGAGGACCACATCACCATGAGCGCGAAAGTCACATTCAATTCTGACCGCTGCAAGGGGTGCGAGCTGTGCACCACCGTGTGTCCCAAGCACATTGTCGTCATGGACAAGGTCACTATCAACCGCAAGGGATATCATCCCGCCACCGTGTCGGACATGGAGCAGTGCATCGGCTGTGCCAGCTGTGCAAAGATCTGCCCGGATTCCATCATCACGGTGGAGAAGTTCTGAAAGAAGGAGGTCATCAACCATGGCAAAGGAATTGTGGAAGGGTAACGAAGCCATCGCCGAGGCTGCCATCCGCGCCGGCTGCGACTGCTTCTTCGGGTATCCCATCACGCCCCAGAGCGAAGTCCCCGAGTATATGTCCGTACACCTGCCCAAGGCCGGCGGCGTGTTCGTTCAGTCCGAGTCCGAGCTGGCCGCCATCAACATGGTATACGGCGCCGCCGGTGCCGGCATGCGGGCCATGACCTCTTCTTCCTCTCCCGGCATCAGCCTGAAGCAGGAGGGCATTACATATCTGGCAGGCGCGGATCTGCCCGCCGTCATCATCAACTGCATGCGCGGCGGCCCCGGCCTGGGCACCATCCAGCCCGGCCAGGGCGACTATTTCCAGGCCACCCGCGGCGGCGGCAACGGTGACTACCGCACCGTGGTCCTGGCTCCTTCCAACGTGCAGGAGACCGTGGACTTCGTTCAGGAGGCCTTCGACATCGCCGACCAGTACCGCAACCCCGTCATGGTGCTCTGCGACGGCCTGATCGGCCAGATGATGGAGCCCATCGAGTGGCGGCCCGTACCCAAGCGGGACCTGCCTCCCAAGGACTGGGCGGCTGGCGGCCGGAAGGGCCGGGACCATCACAATATCATCACCTCCATCTTCCTTGACGCCGAGGAGTGCGAATCCCACAACGACCGCCTGACGGCCAAGTACGCCGAGATGGAGGAAAAGGAAGTCCGCTGGGAGGAAGTCCAGTGCGAGGACGCGGAGATCCTGATCACCGCTTACGGCACCCCCGCCCGTATCGCCCTGACCGCTCTGGAGACGCTGCGGGACGAGGGCATCAAGGCCGGCCTGTTCCGCCCCATCACCCTGTGGCCCTTCCCCGAGAAGGCGCTGCACACGCTGGCGGGCAAAGACCACGTCAAGGCGATCCTGGACGTGGAAATGAGCACCACCGGCCAGATGCTGGACGACGTCCGGCTGGCCGTGGAAGGTCAGAAGCCCATCAGCTATCTGGGCCACGCCGGCGGCGTGATGCCCACCGTGGAAGAGATGATCGAATGGGCCAAGAAGGCCTTGAAGGAGGTCAAGTGATATGGCGATCGTATATCAGAAGTCCGCTGGACTGACCGACGCTGAACTGCACTACTGCCCCGGCTGCCACCACGGCATCATTCACAAGCTGGTAGCCGAGTCTCTGGTGGAGCTGGGACTGCTGGACGGCGCCATCGGCGTCTGCCCCGTGGGCTGCTCCGTGTTTGCCTACAAATACTTTGCCTGCGACATGCTGGAGGCCTCCCATGGCCGTGCCCCCGCCGTCGCCACCGGCATCAAGCGCACCCATCCCAACCAGGCCGTGTTCACCTACCAGGGCGACGGCGACCTGGCCTCCATCGGCGCCGCCGAGATCGTTCACGCCGCCATGCGCGGTGAGAAGTTCACCACCATTTTCGTCAACAACGCCATTTACGGCATGACCGGCGGCCAGATGGCCCCCACCACCCTGATCGGCCAGCGGGCCACCACCTGCCAGAGCGGCCGTACCGTGGAGCAGGCCGGTATGCCCATTCGCGTGGCCGAGATGCTGTCCACCCTGGACGGCTGCGTCTACGCCGAGCGTGTCTGCGTCACCGACATTGCCAACCTCAACAAGGCCAAGAAGGCCATCAAGACGGCGTTCCAGAAGCAGATGGCCGGCGAGGGCTTCACCTTTGTGGAGGTCCTGTCCACCTGCCCCACCAACTGGGGCATGACGCCGCTGAAGGCCAACCAGTGGCTGAAAGAGAACATGGCCGCGTACTATCCTCTGGGCGTCATTAAGGATAAGCCGATCAGTGCGGAGGTGAAATAAGATGAAGAAGCAGATCATCATTTCCGGTTTCGGCGGCCAGGGCGGTCTGGCCATCGGCAAGAACCTGGCGGAGGCCGGCATGGACGAGGGCCTGAGCGTCACCTGGGCGCCCTCCTACGGTCCTGAGATGCGCGGCGGTACCGCCAACTGCTCCGTGGTCCTCTCCGACCACCCCGTGGGCTCCCCTGTGTTCGCCCGCTGCACGGAGCTGATCGCACTGAATGAACCCTCCCTCATCAAGTTCGAGGAGGGTGTCCTCCCCGGCGGCACGGTCTTTGTCAACAGCGACGTGGTCACCGACAAGGTGTCCCGTTCCGACCTGACCGCCTACTACATCCCCTGTGCCAAGATCGCCGAGGAAATCGGCAATCCCAAGGTCGGCAACATGGTCATGCTGGGCGCCTACGTGGCGGCCACCAAAGTTCTGAAGCCCGAGACCATCGAGAAGATGATCGAGACCATGTTTGCCGGTCCCAAGGCCAAATTCATCCCCCTGAACATTGAGGCCTTCCGCCGCGGCATGGCCTGCATCCAGTAACTCTCTCCCCCTTGCCAAAACACGCAGCGGGCCAGCGAAAGCTGGCCCGCCGGCTTTCTCACCGACATTTTCCGCCGTGGCTGTTCTTTGCGGAAGCACAGGCGCCCGTTCCCCATGTATTCTGTGCATTTTGCCGCTTGACTTTGCACAGCCATCAGCGTATAAAGGTAATAAGATTGGCGAACTGTTACCGTGCTGCCGCGGAACACGCCACGGAAGTCGGACTTTCGCCTCTTCCACGGTGTGGAACTGCGCGGAGGTCTTTTTTCTTAAAATTTTGAAACCATATATTATAGGTAAGGAGAGTTTGCAATGCTGGATATCAAGATCACCAAAACCACCGCCCCCAAGGAAAAGCCTGTGGACAGCCCCAAGATGAGCTTCGGCAAGACCTTCAGCGACCATATGTTCCTGATGGACTACAACCCGGAGCAGGGCTGGCATGACGCCCGCATCGTCCCCTACGCTCCCTTCCAACTGGACCCCGCCTGCGTGGTGTTCCACTATGCCCAGGAGCTGTTTGAGGGTATGAAGGCCTACCGCAGCGTGGACAACACCATCCAGCTGTTCCGCCCTGAGTGCAACGGTGCCCGCATGCAGGACTCCTCCGAGCGTATGTGCATTCCCAAGATCCCCGTGGAGGACTATGTTCAGGCCGTCAAGGCTCTGGTGGAAGTGGATAAGGACTGGGTCCCCCACAGCGAGGGCACCTCTCTGTACATCCGTCCCTTCGTCATCGCCACTGACGTGGGCATGGGCGTTCACGCCAGCCACAACTACACTTTCTGCATCATCTGCTCCCCCTCCGGTGCTTACTATGCCGAGGGCATCGATCCCGTGAAGATCTACGTCGAGGACGAGTACATCCGTGCCGCTCCCGGTCTGACCGGCTTCACCAAGTGCGGCGGCAACTACGCCGCTTCCATCCTGGCCGGTGCCCTGGCTGAGAAGAAGGGCTTCGCCCAGGTCCTGTGGCTGGACGGCGTGGAGAAGAAGTATGTCGAGGAAGTCGGCTCCATGAACATCATGTTCAAGATCGACGGCAAGATCTATACCGCTGCCTGCACCGGCACCGTGCTGCCCGGCGTCACCCGCCGCAGCTGCATCGAGCTGCTGAAGGACTGGGGCTATGAGGTCATCGAGGGTAAGCTGGCCATCGCCGACGTCATGAAGGCCGGCCATGAGGGCCGTCTGGAGGAGGTCTTCGGCACTGGCACCGCCGCTGTGGTCTCTCCCGTCAAGGAACTGGACTGGAAGGGCGACAAGGTCTTCATCAGCGACGGCAAGATCGGCCCCGTCACCCAGAAGCTGTACGACACCATGACCGGCATGCAGTGGGGCAAGCTGCCCGACACCAAGGGCTGGATCGTTCCCGTCTGCAAGGGCTGAGATATATCATCTCATAAAAGCAAGGAGAGGAGCCTGAGGCTCCTCTCCTTTTATATATTATAATAATGTAATATCCGACTCCGGCCCTTCAGGTCTTTGCCTCGATCTTGGCGCCGCACTTGGGGCAGGTAATGATGATCTTTCCCTTGCCCACCGGCACCCGGCAGATGGTTTTGCAATTCTTGCAGGTGAAATACTTATGGTCCTTGTCGGCATGGCGGGCTTTGGCTCCGGCGTTTTTGTTCTTCACCCGCCACCACCAGTTCAGAAACTTCTGATTCTCCGTCCGTCGCCGGGGCAGGTTCTTGGAGAACATGCGGAAGAAGATCATGAGCATCAGCGGCCACAGCAGGACCTCGCAGACAACGGCCGGGACCCGCAGCCGCAGTGCGCTGAACAAAATCTGCACCAGAAAAACGCCCATATATCCCCAGAACAATGCCCGGTTCAGCTGGTCCATGCCGTTGCGGCCATACATGAACCGTGCCACGGCACATCTCAATTTATACAGCATCTCTTCGCAAACTCCTTTTGGCGGCTGCGCCGTCTGTCTTTTTCTGTATTTTACTCGCAAACCATGCCCCAGACAACACCCCGCCGCCAGAATTTACAAATTGGTCATTTATTTTTAGCACTCTCTGTGCTATAGTGCTAACTGTTATTAAAAGAAAAGAAGGAAGTGGGCTTTATCATGGCAAAAAAGCAATTCAAAGCGGAATCCAAGCGGCTCCTGGACCTGATGATCAACTCCATCTACACCCACAAGGAGATCTTCCTGCGGGAGATCATCT
>CAYWYW010000032.1:0-20802 GCA_964462715.1 uncultured Oscillibacter sp. | reverse complement strand
TGTCCAGCCGGGTGGGAATTTTATACTGCATGAGGGAATTCTCCAAAATGGCGCCCCGGTCATTGTAGGTCACATCCTCATAGAGAGCCATGCCGATGCCCTGCACCAGGCCGCCCTCGGTCTGAACCCGGACCAGGTTGGGGTTGATGGGCGTGCCGCAGTCCACCACGGCCACATAGTCCAGCACCTCCACGCTGCCGGTCTCCCGGTCCAGTTCGATCTCCACCATGCCCGCCATATAGGGCGGCGGAGAAACGGGGCTGGTGTGGGACACGGTGGCACGGGCGGCCAGGTCATTGCCGCACTGGGCCTTCCAGCCGATGTCGGCGGCGGTGACAGAGGCGGAACCGTCCAGCTTCCAGACGCCGCCCTCCGCGAATTCCACGTCGGAGACGCCGCAGTCCAGCATCCCGGCGGCGATCTCACACATGCGGGCCTTCAGCTTTTCGCAGGCCAGTTCCACGGCCTTACCGGTGATGTAGGTGGTGGAGGAAGCGTAAGAGCCGGAATCGTAGGGAGAGGTGTCCGTATCCACGGGGGCCACAGAGACCGCCTCATAATCGCAGTCCATGCTCTCAGCCACCATCTGGGCCAGAATGGTGTCGCAGCCAGTGCCCATGTCGGCGGCGCCGATGGACAGCAGGTATGTCCCGTCGTCTCCCAGGGTCACCGTGGCGGAGCCGGTGTCGATGTTGGAGATGCAGCTGCCCTGCATGGCCATGGCCACGCCGGCGGTGCGGACCTTGCCGTTGCCCATATCCCGGACGGGGAACTTGGCGTCCCAGTCAAAGAGCTCCGCGCAGCGGGCCAGGCAGCGGTCCAGGGCGCAGGCGTTGGCGGTCTCGCCGTGGTAGGCGGGCATCACCATGCCCTGCCGCACCATATTCTGCTCCCGCAGGCGGACGGGGTCCATGCCCAGGATGTCCGCCAGCTCGTTGACGGCAGACTCCACGGCGAAGATGCCCTGGGTGGCACCGTAGCCCCGGTAGGCTCCAGCGGCCTGCATGTTGGTGTAGACCACGTCATAGGTAAAGCGGTGGGCCTCCAGGTTTTTCGTGTACAGGGGGATGGACTTCTCGGCGGTGAGGCCCACGGTGGTGGGGCCGTGGTCGCCGTAGGCGCCGGTGTTGGACAGGGTATACACATCCAGGGCCCGGATGGTGCCGTCGTTGTCGGCGCCCAGCCGCACATGGACCTCCATCTCATGGCGGGGGCTGCCGGCGGTCTGGCACTCCCGGCGGCTGTATACCAGCCGGGCGGCCTTGCCGGTCTTCCAGGTGACGAAGGCGGGGTACACCTCCGCCACGGCGGTCTGCTTGGCGCCGAAGCCGCCGCCCACCCGGGTTTTTTCCACCCGGATTTTGCTCTTGGGAATGTCCAGCGCCCGGGCCAGGATGCGGCGCAGGTGGAAGACGATCTGGGTGGAGGACACCACATGGAGCCGCCCGAAGGTATCCAGCTCCGTGTAGGTGCGGAAGGTCTCCATCATGGCCTGCTGGCAGGCCTTGGTGTGGTACACATGGTCGATGACCCGGTCGCAGTCCGCCAGCACCGCCTCCACGTCGCCCCGGGAATCCCCGCCCGCGGCACAGAGGTTCCGCCGGTTGTCAGCGCCCACCGGAAGGGGCGCCACCCAGTTGTCCTCGGGATGCACCAGGATCTTGCCATCCTTGGCGGCGCGGAAGTCCAGCACCGGCTCCAGGACCTGATATTTGACCTTGATGAGCTTCATGGCCCGGTCCACGCAGGCTTCGTCCGCGCCGGCCACGATGGCCACCGGGTCTCCCACGTAGCGGACCCGCCGGTCCAGGATCAGCCGGTCATAGGGCGAGGGCTCCGGATAGGTCTGGCCCGCGTTGGTGAAACGGTTGTTGGGCACATCCTTGTATGTAAAAATGCACTCGATGCCCGGTACCTTCATGGCCACATCGGTGCGGATATACTCGATCAGGGCGTGGGCGTGGGGGCTCCGCAGCAGCTTCACCACCAGGCAGTCCCGGGGCGTCACATCCTCCACGTAGGCGGGCTTGCCCAGCAGCAGCTGCATGGCGTCCTTCTTTCGGACGGGGGTGTTTACCGTATGAAAAGTTTTCTGTTCCACGTCGTCTCTCCTCATTTCTTACGGCTGTCCAGATAGGCCCGGATACCCCGCAGCTGCCCTTCATAGCCGGAGCAGCGGCACAGGTTTCCCGCCAGGAATGCCCGGATGTCATCGTCGGTGGGGTCCGGGTTCTCCCGCAGCAGGGCGATGGTGTTCATGACGAAGCCGGGGTTGCAGAAGCCGCACTGCTCCGCGCCCTGGTCGGCGATGAATGTAACAAAATCCGCCGCCTCCGCCTGTAAGCCCTCCAGGGTCTGGACGGTGTGGCCGTCCGCCCGGGCGGCCAGAGTGGAGCAGGACAGCACGGGCTTTCCGTCCATCAGCACGGTGCACAGGCCGCAGTTGGCGGTCTCACAGCCCCGCTTGACGCTGGCGCAGCCCTGCTGGCGCACAAAGTCCAGCAGCAGGGTATCAGGCCGGACGTCGGCGCAGATGATTTTTCCGTTGAGTGTCAGTCTGATCTCCATGGCTCAACCCTCCCGTTCCGTCAGTGCCGCCATGCCGCGGCGGACCAGCACCCGGCAAATGCGGGTACGGTACTCATCCCCCGCCCGCAGATTGCTGCCAAAATGCAGCTCGCTGACCGCCGCTTCGGCAGCCTCCTCCGGATCATATGGCAGGCCCTTCAAACAGACGGCCTGAGCGGGCCGGGCGCCCACGGCGCAGACGATCTCTCCGTCCCGCTCACAAAGGGCACAGGTCAGCACAGGAAAATCCGTGGCGCTGTTCCGCTGAGAAATGTATACAGCTTTCATGGGCTTCTTGGGCACGATCACCCGCACCAGCAGGTCCCGCTCTGTCCGGGGCCGGGCCGCGAACTCCTCCACAGTCATAACGCCAGCCTGGTACAGCTCCACCCGGGCGCCCATGGCCATGAACAGGGTCAGCACGTCGGAAAAGCCGAAGCGGCCCCAGATGCTGCCGCCCACCGTGGCCACATTGCGGAACTGCACGCCTACAATGTGCTTCACGCTGTCGGCCATGGCCCCGTGGGTCAGGGCGTTCAGGCCCTCATGGGTCTCCAGGTCCCGCAGCGTCACCATGGCGCCGATGCGGTATTCTTTTTTCGTCTCCTCGATCTGATCCAGGTCCAGATCCTGCAGGTCGATGGCGGTACTGACAGCCCGATTCTGCATTTTCAGCCACAGCATGCCTCCAAGGACCACGCTGCCCTTCCTCTGGCACAGTTCCCAGGCCTCTTCCAAGGTCTGGGGCCGTATGTACGTTTTGATCCTTAACACGATATTCCCTCCGCGTTTTGACATAATACTTCATATTAATCATACCACATTTTTTGAAAACAGGAAGTCTGTTTTCAAAAATTTTTTAGCCGAAAATAATATTTTTCAGCACTCGTCATCCGTCAGACTGCCCAATGCGAACGGGCATATTTCGTGGAGTTTTTCCTCCACTTTCCGTTAGAATCCTCTTAGGGGACCGCCTGCCTCTGTCCGTATGCGGTGAATTTGTTTACAGTTTTTTAACTGACACATCTATTTACTTTTTGAAGTTGTCAGCATATAATAAATGCTGTTATGGTACAGACAGAAAGAAAGTGGTGATATCCCATGAAACAGACAGTCGTCCCTTCTCAATACTTACAGATCGCACTGGACATCGCCCGCCGCATCGCCAAGGGTGAACTGCCGGAGGGCCAGAGGGTCTATGGCCGCTCCGTCATGGCCTCGGAGTACAACGTGTCTCCGGAGACCATACGGCGGGCGCTGCGTCTGCTGTCGGACATGAAGGTGGTGGAGGTGAAGCCCCAGAGCGGCGTGGTGGTCCTCTCCGCCGACAGTGCCCGGCGATACATCGAAAACTTCGAGGAGAGCGCCGACGTACGGGCCCTGCGGCAGCAGTTGAAGGACCTGCTGGCGGAATACGCCGACCTGAGCCGCCGCCTCAGCGACACGGTGACGGCCCTCATGAAGAGCCGGGAGACCTTTGCCGCCGCGGACGAGCCCTTCCCCAACTATGAAGTCCCCATCCCCAAGGACTCCCCCCTCATTGGCCGCAGCATCGGGGAGCTGAAATTCTGGCAGTCCACCGGCGGCACCATTGTGGCCATCCGGCGGGGCCAGACCGTCATTCTTTCCCCCGGCCCATACGCCCAGCTGTATGGCGGAGACGTCATCGTTCTGGTGGGAAGCCCCGCCGCCGCGGAGGCCGCTCACCGCTTAGTCACGGAAAAGGAGGTCACATGATCCAGTTTGAACACGTCAGCAAGAGTTACGGCAAGACCCCGGTCCTCAAAGACCTGAATTTCACCATCCAGGACGGTCAGTTTGTGGTGCTGATCGGCCCCTCGGGCTGTGGAAAGACCACCACCATGAAGATGATCAACCGCCTGCTGGAGCCGGATGGCGGCACCATCTCCATCGACGGGCAGGACATCCACCAGCAGGACAAGGTGGAACTGCGCCGCCACATCGGCTACGTGATCCAGCAGATCGGCCTGTTCCCCAACATGACCGTGGCCCAGAACATCTGCGTGGTGCCCAAGCTCCTCAAATACGACAAGGCCCGCTGCGACGAGATCGTCCGGAACCTTTTAAAAATGGTGGGCATGGAGCAGTATGCCGACAAATATCCCTCGGAACTGTCCGGCGGGCAGCAGCAGCGCATCGGCGTGCTGCGGGCCCTGGCGGCCTCTCCCCCCATCGTGCTGATGGACGAACCCTTCAGCGCCCTGGACCCCATGACCCGTGAGACACTACAGGACGAAGTGAAAAGCCTCCAGCAGAAGCTGAACAAAACCGTCATCTTCGTCAGCCACGATATGGGCGAGGCGTTGAAGCTGGCGGACATCATCATCTTCATGGCAGAGGGCGAGATCGTGCAGATGGCCTCCCCGGAGGAAATGCTGGAGCACCCCGCCAACGACCTGGTGCGGAACTTCCTGGGCAAGCACGCCCCGGATACCCCCGCCCCCTCCACCGTGGAGCACTTCATGCGGACGAACCTCATCACCGTCAAGAAAAACCGGGGCGTGCTGGAATGCGCCGAGCGGATGGCGAGAAGCAGCGTGGATACCCTGCTGGTCACCGACGAGGAGGGCCGCTACGCAGGAACCATCTCCATCGGCGACATCCGCCGCTGGGGCCGGGAACTCAACAGCATCGAGCCCATGGTCCGCCAGACCGCCCGCACCGTCCGGGTGGGGGACGACGCCCGGGAGAGCTTTGACTACCTGCTGGACTCCGGCGCCAACTACGTGGTAGTTCTCAATGAGGACGACACCATCGCCGGCATCGTCACCAAGACCAGCGTGGCCCGGTCCGTGGCGGAAAACCTGTGGGGGGACGCACGATGAGGGCTCTCTTTGATACATACGGCACCATGCTGGCAAGAGCCATCGTCACCCACACGGTGTACGTACTGGTCTCCGTGTCCATCGGCTTTCTCCTGGGGCTGGTGCTGGGCATCCTGCTCTCCCGCGCCCCCCGCGGACTGTCCGGCATTCTTCTGCCGGTGGTGTCCATCTTCCAGACCATCCCGGGCCTGGTGTTCATCGGCGTGCTGTTTCTGTGGCTGGGTATGGTGCCCGCCACCGTCATCGCCGCCCTGTCGGTCTACGCCATGTTCCCGGTGCTGAAAAACACCTACACCGGCATTTTGGGGGTAGAGCCTAAATTTCTGGAGGCCGCCAAGGGCTGCGGCATGTCCTCCCTTCAGACCCTTTTGAAGGTGGAGCTGCCCCTGGCCATGCCCACCATCATCGCCGGACTGCGGATGGCGGCGGTCTACACCGTCTCCTGGGCCGTGCTGGCGGCCATGATCGGGCTTGGAGGCCTTGGCGACTTCGTGTACCAGGGGACCGCCTCCAACAACAATACCCTGATCCTCCTGGGCGCCATCCCGGCGGCCATCCTGGCAGTGGCCATCGGCGCCCTCATCGACCTTCTCCAGAAGAAGGTCACGCCCCGGGGCCTGCGGAAGGAGGTGGGCAGATGAGCTGGAGCCTGATCTTGGAGCACCTCTTCATCGTGCTGGCGGCCAGCATCCTGTCCGTCTGCATCGGCCTGCCCCTGGGCATCCTTGCCTACGTGTTCCCCAAGGCCCGGAAGGCCATTTTGTGGGTGGTAGACCTGCTGCAGACCATCCCCGCTTTGGCGCTGCTTGGCATCATCATGGTCTTTATCGGCGCCGGAAAGCCCACGGTCATCGCCGGCATCACCCTGTACTCCCTCCTTCCCATCGTGCGGAACACCTGTCTGGGGCTCCAGGAAGTGGACCCCGGCGTCAAGGAGGCCGCCCGGGGCATGGGCATGAGCAAGGCCTACCGGGTGCTGCGGGTGGAATTTCCCCTGGCCCTGCCCACCGTGTTCACCGGCATCCGCATCGCCGTGGTCAGCGCCATCGGCACGGCGGTCTTCGCCGCCTTCGTGGGCGGCGGCGGCCTGGGCGGTATCATCACCCGGGCCATCCGCATCCAGAATATGGGCCTCCTGCTGGCAGGCACCGGCGCCCTGATGGTCATCGCCGTGGTGCTGGACCTGCTGATGGGCCGGTTCGAGGAGATGGTGCGAAAGAGCCGGGGCGGTTCCCGGAAGCTGTGGTTCCCCGTGGCGGCGGTGCTGCTGGCCTTCGTCCTGCTGCTGCCCTACGGACGCAAGTCTGCCGGAGCGGATGTACTGCTGCTGTACGACGGCGACTACTCCGAGACCCAGATCATGCACCACATGGTGAAGATGCTGGTGGAGGACAAAACCGACCTGACCGTCACCATCCAGGACCAGATGTCCCAGGTCAACAACTTCAATGCACTGGTGGGCGACAACCACTCCTGCGACCTGATGATCTCCTACGACGGCACTCTGCTGACCACCTTTCTCCATCTGGACACGGCGGATGTGCCGGAGGGCGTCAGTATTTACGACTACGCCAACCAGGTGGCGGGAGAGCGGCACGACGTGCAGTTGCTGGAGAAGCTGGGCTTTGACAACACCTACGCCATCGCGGTGCCCCAGGCCATTGCGGAGGAATACGGGCTGGAGACTGTCAGCGACCTGGTGCCCGTGGCAGACCAGCTGGTGTTCGGTGCGGAGCATGAGTTCTTCACCCTGGAGGGCAGCATGAAATACGGCCCCTTCACGGAGTTCTACGGTCTGAAATTCAAGAGCACCGCCCCAGTGGATGTGAGTCTCAAGTATTCCGCCATCCAGCAGGGCAGCTTTGACGTGACGGAGGTCTACGCCACCGACGGCCTGAACCGCAAGGCGGGTCTCAAGGTGCTGGAGGACGACCGGAGCTTCTTCCCCGACTACAACGGCGCCCTCCTGGTGCGGGAGGACACCTTTGAGCGGTTTGCCGACACGGCGCCTGACCTGGAGGAGGTACTGAACCTGCTGGCGGGCCAGATCGCCAACGAGGACATGGTGGAGATGACGTATCAGGTGGATGTACTGGGCCGGACCGTGGATGACGTGGCCCGGGAGTTCCTGATCTCCAGAGGATTGCTTACAAACTGAATTCCATGTACAATGATTTCCGGGGAAAATTTTCCTCCGGAAATCATTTTTTTGCGAAACTAACGGCAGTTTTTTTCGTCTGTATGGTCAAGAACACCTGAGAGGAGGTGCGCCCATGGAGGACAATGAGATCATCGAGCTGTACTGGCGGCGGGACCAGTCCGCCATTGCGGAGACTTCCCAAAAGTACGGCGGGTTCCTGTGGAACATCGCCTGGAACGTGCTGCACAGCCATGGCGACGCGGAAGAGTGCGTCAACGACACGTATCTTCGGACCTGGAACGCCATTCCTCCGGCACGGCCCTCCGCCTTCCGGGCCTGGCTCGGCCGCGTCACCCGCAACCTCAGCCTGGACCGCTGGAAGCAGTCCAGGGCGGAAAAGCGGGGCGGCGACGGGATGGAGGTCCTGCTGGGAGAGCTGGATCAGTGCGTCCCGGCGCCCCACGGCACGGAAAAGGCCTTGGAAGACCAGGAGATTGCCGGGCTCATCAGCGCCTTCCTGCGGACACTCTCCGCGGAAGCGCGCACCATGTTCCTGCGGCGGTACTGGTATGGCGAGGACCTGGCGGACATTGCCTCGAAGCTGGGCTGCGGCCAGGGGAAGGTAAAATCCGCCCTGTTCCGCACCCGGAACGCCCTGCGGGCGTATCTGGAACAGGAGGGAGTGTCGTTATGAAAGCGGAACGGCTGTTTCGTATTTTAGGGCTGGTGGATGAGGACCTGATCGAAGAAGCCGCATCCGGCCCTGTCCGCCAACGGAAATTTTCTCTGCGGAAAACCCTGACAGTGGCCGCCTGTGTGGCCCTGGTCTGCGGCGTCTCCTGGCTGGCCCTGGGCAGGCTTTCCATGGGCAACTCTTCTTCCCCGGCAGAAAGCAGCGGCAGCGGCATTGCCACGGACAACGAGCCGCTGTCTGTGGAGGGCACCACCTTCATGTCCTACGCCGGGCCGGTGTTCCCCCTGACGCTGGCGGAAGAAGCAGAGGGCCTGACAGCGGAGCGGAATACCACCTGGGACTTCGCCCCCGGGGCCTATCAGGATGGAAGCCTCCGTCAGTGGGGCGCCGTGGTGACAGACAGTTATGCAATAGTTAACATAACTGAATTTGACCAGACTGTGACGGCCCTCTATCCCTTCACCGGGTCCTTTACGGAGCTGGCGTCCCAGCAGCCCACGGTGACAGTGAATGGTGAAGAGACGGAGGCCGCCCTGTATGCCGGGGCCTACGCCGGCGGGTTCCGGGACGCGGGCGTAAACGACGGCTCCACCTGGAACCTGCAATACCCCGACAGCTGGACGGATTACAAGGCGCTGCTGGAGGATGGCAGGTATCTGGATACGGCACTGGGAGACGGCCCGGTGCTGGACATTCCGGTAACGGTGTACGAGTTCACGGACTTTGAAGCCCCCCACGAGGAGTACGACGCCGCCACCCAGGCCATTGAATTTACCATCGACCAGGAAAAAACCACGGTCCTCACCTACGGCTTCAACGGCGGCAGCTGGGACGAGGACACCGGCTGGCGGCAATACAGCTACTTCGTGCCAAACGGCGTCCGCCGGGACACGGACCCCAAGCTGCTGGTGGTGCTGGGAGAGGATATCGGGGACTATGTCCTCCAGGGCTACGAGGATGGCGGCTGTGACCGGGGCGAGGAGCTGGAGGGCGTCTCCTGCACCGTCACCCGGCGGGAGACCGCCCTGGATGAGGTGCTGGATGTGCTGTGCCGGAACTATCTGGGGACCTACGCGGAGTGGCAGCTGGGCATGGATGACACGGAAGTTGCAGCGGTGCCCTATGCTCTGTTCCGCCGGGCCGTCAGCGAGCTGATGGTCCAGTACGGCCCCCTGGCCGGGGACAATACCGTGGACCGGTATGACAGCGGGCGGCTGGATGACATCATTGAGGCCATAGGTCAGCAGCGGGTGCTGTATCTGGCAGTACCGGTGGCGGTCCCGGCAGGCAGTAAAGTTGACATAACATTTAAGCTATGGAAGGAGCCCAGCTTCGACTTTGGCTGCTCCGGGTCGGAAAACCTGGGGCTCCAGGGCTATGACCTGGTGACACGGCTGGGGTCTAATCTGGACTTCACGGAACAGCGGGCAGCGCTGGAGAATACAGAAAGCATTCAAATTGAACGCCAAAATTTCGGCTTCGATCTGGAAAAAGGCGTCGCGGAGGTAACGCTGGATTTGGAAACGGAGCACTACTATCTGGAGATTCGGCCCAAGGAATGAAGAAAAGCGGGATGCTCAGCATCCCGCTTTCCTCTTTTCCAGCACTTTTTCCACGATTTTGGCCCCGGCCCAGCCCACAGCCGCACCCAGCAGCGCGCCGCCCAGCACATCGCTGGGCCAGTGAACATACAGGTACAGCCGGGAGAAGGCCATCACCACCGCCACCGCCAGGGCGGGCTTCCACAGGGGACTGCCCGCCGTTTTCAGAGCGAACACCGCCGCGAAGGAAGCCGCCGTGTGGCCCGAGGGAAAGGAGGCGTCCAGCGGCGCTTTCACCAATAGCTCCACCGCCGTATTGACGGCAAAGGGACGGATACGGCCCACCAGGGGCTTGAGCAGCAGATTACAGCTGACAAGGTCCAGCACCAGTCCGCAAGCCACTGATGCGCCGTACTTCCGCTGGCCCCTGATGAGGAGCAGCACCACCGCCAGGATGATCCACAGTTCCCCGTGATCAGCAGTCCGGCTGATAGCCGGCAGTGCAATGTCCAGAAAGCCGCAGCGCAGGTGCACCTGTATCCAGTTCAGGATTGCAAGTTCCAGGCCCTCCATAGGGTCGTCCCCCTCTGATCGTTTATTTTTATACACACTATATCACAGTTTTCACTGTTTTCTCCAAAAACTTTTCGCCATTCTGTACAAAAATTCTATTTTGCACGCAGATGGCCGTTGACAGCACCGCTTTTGGGTGGTAGGATGCAGTCAAAATTGAATCGCTGAGATAGAGGCGCGGGTTTCATCAGTACCCTCCGGCAAGGCCAGGCAGCCGCCGGAGAGAAAAGGGAAAACCGCCGAAGCTGTGAAAGACTGCCTGGTCTTTCTCCGCTGGGCCGCCGGAGAACATCCGCCGGACTGTCACAAGTTCTTTGTGAAGCGCTATCAATGGCTGTTCGGACCGCCCTTGCGGGCGCTCTTCCGTATTTCCATGGACCGCTTGACAAAGCGGTCCAATTTTTATCCTCCGGTGCGGGAACAGAAGCGCCGAAACATTTATTTTTTGGAAAGGTCTGATCTGAAATGAAGAAGTTCCTGTCCCTGATCATGGCCATGGCTATGATCCTGTCCCTGGCCGCCTGCGGCGGCTCCAAGACCGAGGCTCCCGCCCAGAGCGAGACCCCCGCGGAATCCGGTACCCGCACCCTGCGGGTCGCCATGGAGTGCGCCTATGCTCCCTACAACTGGACCCAGTCCGACGACTCCAACGGCGCCGTCCCCATCTCCGGCTCCTCTGACTACGCCTATGGCTACGACGTGATGATGGCCAAGTACATCTGCGAGCAGCTGGGCTGGAACCTGGAGATCGTCAAGAGCGACTGGGAATCCATCATCCCCGCCATCCAGTCCGGCACCGTGGACGCCGGTATCTGCGGCCAGTCCATCACCTCCGACCGTCTGGAGATGGTCGATTTCTCTGATCCCTACTATTACGCCACCATCGTCACCGTGGTCGCTGAAAACGGTGCCTACGCCGACGCCGCCTCCGTGGCCGACCTGGCCGGCGGCACCTGCACCAGCCAGCTGAACACCATCTGGTATGACAACTGCCTGCCCCAGATCCCCGACGCCAACATCCTGCCCGGCCAGGAGTCTGCTCCCGCCATGATCGTGGCCCTGACCTCCGGCCGTGTGGATTACATCGTCACCGATCAGCCCACCGGCCTGGCCGCCGTGGCCGCCAACCCCGGCCTGAAGCTGCTGGACTTCACCGGCACCGACGGCGCCTTTGATGTCTCCGACGAGGACATCAACATCGGCATCTCCATCCAGAAGGGCAACACCGAGCTGCTGGACGCCATCAACGGCGTGCTGGCCACCCTTACCGAGGAGGACTATACCAACATGATGAACGAGGCCATTTCCGTTCAGCCCCTCAGCGAGTAAACCTGTTATTTCGTACCCTCTCTCACCGCGGGGGACGGCTCTGCCGTCCTTCGCGGTCATCCCATATTTCAAGAAAAGGAGCTGAGCCTCTATGTGGGCATCCGTCCAAGACGCCATTACCCAGCTTGTGGGCACCTCCGTGGGCAGCATGTCTTTCTGGGAGCGTATCCTTTATCTGATCGGCAAGTACGGTCCCTCCTACCTGGAGGGCGCCGGCAACACCCTGCTGATCGCCATCATTGCCACCGCCATTGGCTGCATCATCGGTCTGGGCGTGGGCATCGTGCAGACCATTCCCGTCTCCAAAAAGGATAACACCGTCAAACGGTTCGTGGTGCGGTTTTTCCAGGTGCTGCTGCGGATCTATGTGGAGGTGTTCCGCGGCACCCCCATGATGATCCAGGCCGTGTTCATCTACTATGGTGCGGCCCAGATGTTCAACATCTACATGGGCACCATGTTTGCCGCCTTTTTCATCGTCTCCATCAACACTGGTGCCTACATGGCGGAGACGGTCCGGGGCGGTATCCTGTCCGTGGACCCCGGCCAGACCGAGGGCGCCAAGGCCATCGGCATGACCCACGTGCAGACCATGATGTCCGTCATCCTGCCCCAGACCCTGCGGAACATCATGCCCCAGATCGGCAACAACCTGATCATCAACATCAAGGACACCTGCGTGCTGTCCGTTATCAGCGTGGTGGAGCTGTTCTTCGTCCACAAGGGCGTGGCCGGCGCGCTGTACACCTACTTTGAGTCCGCCACCATCACCATGGTCATCTACCTGACCATGACCCTCGCCTGCGCCAAGCTGCTGCGCTGGTGGGAAAAGAAGATGGACGGCTCCGACAACTACGACCTTGCCACCACGGACACCCTGGCCCACACCACCGGCATGTACAACTACCCCGGCCAGGGCAGCCCCTATGATGAGAAGAGCAAAGAGTACGATCAGAAGAGAGGTGCCGAGCATGTCTGAGATGATCTTGCAGATCAATCACCTGTCCAAGTCCTTCGGCAGTCACGAAGTCCTGCGGGATATCGACTTCACCGTGGAAAAGGGCGACGTGACAAGCATCATCGGCGCCTCCGGCTCCGGCAAGAGCACCCTGCTGCGGTGCGTCAACCTGCTGGAGACCCCCACCCGCGGCGAGATCCTGTACCACGGCACGGACATCACCGGCCCCAAGGTCAACGCCGCCGCCTACCGTTCCCATGTGGGCATGGTGTTCCAGTCCTTCAACCTTTTTAACAACATGACCGTGCTGGAAAACTGCATGGTGGGTCAGATCAAGGTGCTGAAAAAGAACAAGGAAGAAGCCCGGGCCCACGCCATGGAGTACCTGGAAAAGGTGGGCATGGCCCCCTACATCAACGCCCGGCCCCGTCAGATCTCCGGCGGCCAGAAGCAGCGGGTGGCCATCGCCCGGGCTCTGGCCATGGACCCGGAGGTACTGCTGTTCGACGAGCCCACCTCCGCTCTGGACCCCGAGATGGTAGGCGAGGTGCTGAACGTCATGCAGGACTTGGCCCAGGAGGGTATGACCATGCTGGTGGTGACCCATGAGATGGCCTTCGCCCGGGATGTCAGCAGTCACGTGGTATACATGAACCAGGGCGTCATCTGCGAGGAGGGCACCCCCGAGGAGGTATTCGGCAATCCCCAGCGGCAGGAGACGAAGGATTTCCTGTCCCGGTTCCGCAACAAGTAATGCGACGAGCCTGCATCCAACCGGATGCAGGCTCTTTTTTTCAGTCCAGGATGGGAAACAGCCCCTGCCAGCCACTGCCGGACTCCAGCACCGCCCCGATCCGGGGCAGCAGCCCACGGGCACATTCCAGCAGGCAGGCGTTGCCCTGCTGGCCCAGCTCCAGCCGCCGGGCCAGCCGCTCCCCTGCCTGTTCCAGTGTCTGCCGCCGTTTTTTCCGGTCCGGAGTTTCCAGCAGGTCTGTCAGCCGCGCCCAACCATCCAGCGTTTGGCTCAGGCCATTCAAGGTTCCCTCTGTCAGGGTCAGTCCCAGGGCGGCGGCAGCCACCGGCTCGTACAGGTTCACCAGCAGCTCCTGGTGGTCCTGGGGACAGGCTGCTGTCAGCAGCCGCCGGACCGCCGCCGGGTCAAAGCGGCGGAGGAAGGCGTCCTCCGTCACCAGCTGCTCCAGCCAGGCCCGCAGATACCACACGCCCCGCAGCTCCTCGTCCACCGGGCGGCTCAGCTGGTAGTCGATGTCGCAGGGAACCTCTCCCGCGAAAAAGCGGGGATCATAGGTCTGGAAAAAGCCGCCGATACTGTCCAGGGTCTCCCGCAAGGAAAGGCTTTCCTCCTGCAGCACGCAATGGCAGGCCCGCTGATACAGCAGCCGGATCCGGCGCATCTGGCGGCGGACGGTCTCCTCCGCCGCCCGCAACAGTGCCTCTGGGTCCTCTGTCAGAAGTGCACGGAGCGAAAGCCCCTGTTCCTGAAAGTGTGCTTCCAAAGACAGGCGAATAGATATCAGCAGGGCCTGGGCCGTCTCCTGGCAGACAGAAGTACTTTCTCCCATGGTGTACCGCTCCGCCTGCCGGGCCAGCAGCTGCCATAGCCGGGCCTGACAGGCCAGGGCCTCCTCTCCTGTCAGGGGCCCGGTCAATCCACGGTCCATGGCTCATCCCCCATTCTCTCCCGCAGTTCTTTTAGCGAAAAGCCCTCCAGGTACTTTATGGCGCCCCGGGCATAGTCGAAGGCCTTACCCACGAAGGCCCACACCACCCCGTCCCGAACCAGATCCCCCGCCTCCGCCTTCCAGTGGTAAAACAACAGCTGCCCCTCCATCAGGGTCTCTGCCCAGTCCGCCGGGTCCAGATACGGGGAATCGCACAGGGCCTCCACCAGAGCCGGCAGGATGCCCCCGCCGAACTCCACCCGGCCTGTGTCTGTCAGTGCCCGTTCCCGGCTCTCAGCCAGAGTCAGACACTCCTCTTTCGTCAGCCGCAGCCCCAGGGGTGCCGTCCTACGGTTGCAGACCGCCAATGCCTGCAAGGTGTCTTCCTGCCGCGGTATATTCACCAGTTCTTCCTTCATGAGACCACCTCCGCTCACAGCTTACTCTGTAGGCGGAATCAGTACAAGACTTGAAATTTTGGCCGTTTTGTGGTAATATGACCATAGAAAAATTTTAAAAACGCAGTAAATTCATAAGAAGCAACGCTGACGGCAATCTTTTCAAGGGGCCTTCCCCTGTCCGCTCTTCCCGGTCCACCTGACAAACAATCGTAATACTTGTAAAAAGAGACAGCGCGGGTGATTATCCGCGCTGTCCCTTTTTACAATTGAATGCCCACGGTGCGCATGATGGCCTCCACCTGACGGGCCGTATCGTCCTCGCCGTCCCGGCTGGCCACGATCAGGTCCGCGTATCTGGCGTACAGCGGCTCCCGCTCCCTGTAAATCTGCCGGATGGTCAAGCCAGCAGGAGCCGCTATGCCCCGGTCGATCAGATCCTCCGGCATCCGGTCGCTGATCTGGGACAGCGGTGTCTCCAGCCATACCACCACGCCGTCTTTCCGCAGATTCTCCATGGCCCGTTCTGACAGGACCATACTGCCGCCGGTGGCGATGACCGTGCTGCCGCAGGAGATGGTGGCTCCCACCTCCTCCTCGATTTTCAAAAAGGCGTCCAGTCCCTCCGCCCGCAGGATCTCCGGCAGGGTCTTTCCGGCTGCCTCCACGATCAGGTCGTCCGCGTCCACAAAGGAACATCCCAAACGCTCTGCCAGGGCCCGGCCCACCACGCTCTTGCCGGTGCCGGGCATACCGATCAATATGATGTTCTTCATAAGGTATTCCAATCTATCCATGGTATTCTTGCCGTTCTGGCATGAGCTCATTATAGCATCGCGCGGACATTTGTCCACTGTAAAATTACACAAAGAACCGCCTGTAATTCCCCTTCTTCCGCTCCTACAAAGGCATACGGAAAAAGATCGTCACAAACTGTCAGATTTGTCAATTGCGGTGACAGAACAAATCTTATACAATAGGTACGACCTTTAATGGTACTACTTTTAATATGAGCATGAGGTGACCGGTATGAGCAGTCAACCGACCCAGTCCAAAACCATACGCGCCCAGCTGTTGGCCGCCATGAAGGAGGGCGAGTACGCTGCCTGCGAGCGTCTTCCCCGGGAAAGCGTTCTGGCCGAGAAGCTGGGTATCAGCCGCACGCAGCTGCGGGATATCCTGGCCTCCCTTGAACGGGAGGGCTTCATTACCCGCCGCCACGGTGTGGGAACCATCATCAACCGCCATGTTCTGAACGCCCACACCCGTATGGATATTGAGGTGGAGTTTCTGGACATGATCCGCCAAAGCGGCTTCACCCCGGCAGTGGCCTCTGTTCAGGTGTCTGAGGGCACTGCCGACGCCGACATCGCCGCCAAGCTGCACATGGAGGAAGGTGCCCCCATCCTCCGGGTGTCCCGTCTTTGCACTGCCGACGGAAAGCCCGCCATCTACTGCGAGGACGTGCTGGACAAAGCTCTGGCCAAGGGTGATTACACCATCAAGGACCTGAAGCTGCCCATCTTCCATTTCCTGCAGCAGTTCTGCGGAGTGTATCCCTATCTGGATCTGACGGACCTGAAGCCCGTGGTGGCCGACGCCGCCCTGGCTGAGATCCTGCAGGTGCCGGTGGGTTCCCCCATCCTGCATATGGATGAGGTGGACTTTGACATCGACGGAAATCCCGTATTCTGCTCCAGCGAATACTTCGCGGACGGTTTCTTCCGTCACACGGTCATGCGCAAAAAGCTCTGATTCTATTAAATTTTACACATAAAGGAGTATCACCATGAAAAAAGTTGCCGTTATTATGGGCAGCGATTCCGACTGGCCTGTAGTCAAGGGCGCCTGCCAGCAGCTGGCCACCTTCGGTATTCCCTATGAGGCCCACATTCTCAGCGCCCACCGCACTCCCACCGAAGCGGCGGACTTCGCGAAAAACGCCAGAGCCAACGGCTTCGGCGTTTTGATCTGTGCCGCGGGCATGGCGGCCCACCTGGCCGGTGCCTTTGCCGGCAACTCCACCCTCCCCGTCATCGGCATTCCCATGAAGGGCGGCGCCATGGACGGACTGGACGCCCTGCTTGCCACCGTCCAGATGCCCAGCGGCATCCCCGTGGCGACGGTGGCCATCAACGGCGCCAAGAATGCCGCCGTGCTGGCCGCCCAGATCCTGGCCATCAGCGACGACGCCCTGGCCGCCAGACTGGACCAGGCCCGGGTGGATATGGCGAAGCAGATTGCGGACAAGGAAGCAAAGCTGCAGGCGGAATTAGGCGAATAATACGAATCTCCAATTAAAATGCAACATGTTGCATTTTAATTCCACGGCTGTTGCCGTGGATGCCAAAATCCATTCGGATTTTGGCGGAAGAGGTATTGACCGGCTTCGCCAACACCGCTTTTTAGCGTTGTCCCGCCAGCTGTGCTGTCGGAATTAAAATCATGTCTGATTTTAATTGGCGAATCGTATAAGACAACGAAACTAGAGAATCAGGAGTAAAAACATGGGCGGATTTTTCGGCGCCATCTCCAAGCGGGATTGCGTACTTGATATTTTCTTCGGTGTAGACTACCACTCCCACTTGGGCACCCGCCGGGGCGGCATGGCTATCTATGATAAGGCCAACGGCTTCCAGCGTCAGATCCACAATATTGAGAACACCCCCTTCCGCACGAAGTTCGAAGCGGATCTCAGCGACTTCCATGGCTACAGCGGCATCGGCTGCATTTCTGACACGGACCCCCAGCCCCTGCTGGTCCGGTCCCACCTGGGCCTGTATGCCATCTCCACCGTGGGCATCATCAATAACGCTGAACAGCTGGTGGAGACCTATTTCTCTGACCACGGCCATCAGTTCATGGCAATGAGCAGCGGGAAGGTCAATGCCTCTGAGCTGACCGCCGCTCTCATCAATCAGAAGGACTCCCTGGTAGAAGGCATCCTCCACGCTCAGGAAGTCATTGACGGCTCCATCACCATCCTGCTGCTGACCCCGGACAGCATCATCGCCGCCCGGGACCGGCTGGGCCGCCTGCCGGTGTTGATTGGCAAAAACGACGACGGCTGCTGCGTCTCCTTTGAATCCTTTGCCTATCACAAGCTGGGCTATCAGGACGCCTATGAGTTGGGACCACAGGAGATCGTCCGCATCACGGCGGATGGATATGAGACCCTGTCCCCCGCCGGGAAGGATATGAAGATCTGCGCCTTCCTGTGGACCTACTACGGCTACCCCAACTCCAACTACGAGGGGGTCAACGTGGAGGTCATGCGCTACCGCAACGGCGAGATCATGGCCCGGGACGAGGTAGCCCAGGGCCGTCTGCCCAAGGTGGATTACGTGGCCGGCGTGCCTGATTCCGGCCTGCCCCACGCCATCGGCTTCGCCAACCGCAGCGGCAAGCCTTTCGCCCGCCCCTTTGTGAAGTACACCCCCACCTGGCCCCGGTCCTTCATGCCTGCCAACCAGGAGGTCCGCAACCAGGTGGCCAAAATGAAGCAGATCCCCGTGCCCGAGCTCATCGAGGGCAAGAAGCTGCTGTTCGTGGACGACTCCATCGTCCGGGGCACCCAGCTGCGGGAGACCGTGGAATTTCTCTATGAGAGCGGCGCCGCCGAGGTCCACATGCGCTCCGCCTGCCCGCCCATCATGTACAGCTGCAAATACCTGAACTTCTCCCGGGGCAATTCCGACATGGACCTGCTGGCCCGCCGGAAGATCCAGGAGCTGGAGGGGGACGAGGGACATCAGCATCTGGAGGAGTATGCAAACGCCTCCACAGAGCGCGGCAAATGCCTGCTGCGTTCCATCTGCGAGGAGATGGGCTTTGATTCCCTGGGCTACCAGTCTATCGACGGACTGCTGGAGGCCATCGGCATCGACCGGGACAAAATCTGCACCTATTGTTGGACCGGCAAGGAATGACATCCCTTCGGAAGGGGGCATCCCCTTCCGATGACATAAAAACAAATCATCTATCATAGGAGGACAATCACCATGCAGAAGTTAGAGCAGGTTTATGAAGGTAAAGCCAAGAAGGTCTTCAAGACTGACGACCCCGAGCTGTTCATCGTGGATTACAAGGATGACGCCACCGCATTCAACGGTCTGAAGAAGGGCACCATCGTGGGCAAGGGCGTCATCAACAATCAGATGACCAACCGCCTGATGGCCAAGATGGAGAAGGCCGGCATCCCCACCCATTTCGTCCAGGAGCTGAGCGAGCGGGAAACTCTGGTGAAGAAGGTCACCATCGTGCCCCTGGAAGTCATCATCCGCAACATTTCCGCCGGTTCCTTCGCCAAGCGCTACGGCGTGGAGGAGGGCATCGTGTTCGATCAGCCCACCATTGAGTTCTCCTACAAAAACGACGACCTGGGCGATCCCCTGCTGAACGAATATCACGCCCTGGCTCTGAAGCTGGCCACCAAGGAGGAGATTGAGACCATCAAGAAGTACGCCTTCGGCGTCAACGAGGTCCTGAAGGCCTTCTGGGCCGAGTGCGGCGTCACCCTGGTGGATTTCAAGCTGGAGTTTGGCAAAATTGCCGATGGTACCATCGTTCTGGCCGACGAGATCAGCCCCGACACCTGCCGCCTGTGGGATTCCAAGACCCATGAGAAGCTGGACAAGGACCGCTTCCGCCGGGACATGGGCGGCGTCGAGGACGCCTATGCCGAAATCATGAAGCGTCTGCTGGACCACGATGCGGACTAAGAACAACGCCCCGGCGGAACATCTCAACGGAGAGGTGCTTCCGGCCGGTATCACCGAACGCCACATTCACGAGGAATGCGGCGTGTTCGGCGTCTACTCCAAAGATACCGCCGACGTGGCCTCCCTGGCCTATTACGCCCTGTACGCCTTGCAGCACCGGGGCCAGGAGAGCGCCGGCATCGTGGTGAATGACGACGGCCTCTTTACCTCCTGGCGGGATGTGGGCCTGGTCAGCGAGGTATTCCCGCCGGAGCGGCTGGCCGCCCTCGGCACCGGCAACATCGCCGTAGGCCATGTGCGCTATGGCACCACCGGCTCCGACAACAAGCGGAATGTGCAACCCATCCTGGTAAACCACTACAAGGGCCGCATGGCCCTGGCCCATAACGGCAACCTGACCAATTCCCACGAGCTGCGTCAGGAATTGGAAAGCATGGGCTCTATCTTCCACACCACCACGGATTCCGAGGTCATCGCTTACATCATCGTCCAGGAACGGCTCCGGACCGGCTCCATTGAGGAGGCCGTTTCCGCCACCATGGACCGGATCGTGGGCGCCTATTCTTTGGTCATCTCCTCCCCCACCAAGCTCATCGCCGTCCGGGATCCCAATGGCTTTCGTCCCCTGTGCATGGGCCGTCTGAAGGACGGCAGCGTAGTGTTTTCCTCCGAGTCTTGCGGCCTGGACGCCATCGGTGCCAAGTTCGAGCGGGACATCCTCCCCGGTGAGATCGTGGTGGTGGACAGGGACGGCGTCAAGTCCGATACTTCCCACTGCGGCAAAGCCCCCAAGAAGCTCTGCGTCTTTGAGTTCATCTACTTCGCCCGTCCAGACTCCGTCATCGACGGCAGCAGCGTCCACATCGCCCGCCAGCGGGCCGGCGCCTTCCTGGCGCTGGAGCATCCCGTGCAGGCGGATATCGTCATCGGCGTGCCCGACTCCGGTCTGGACGCGGCCATGGGCTATGCCAAGCAGTCCGGCATTCCCTACGGCATGGGCTTCATCAAGAATAAGTACATCGGCCGCACCTTCATCTCCCCCACCCAGGACATGCGGGAGAACGAGGTCAACATCAAGCTGAACCCCATCCGCTCCGTGGTGGAGGGTAAGCGCGTGGTCCTGATCGACGATTCCATCGTCCGCGGCACCACCTGCCGCCGCACCATCGACCTGCTGCGCAAGGCAGGCGCCAAAGAAATTCACATGCGGGTCAGCGCCCCGCCCTTCGTCTCTGAGTGCTACTACGGCACTGACATTGACGACAAAAACAAGCTCATCGCCAACCACCACACGGTCGAGGAGATCGCCGAGATCATCGGCGTGGACTCCCTGGGCTATCTCAGCCTGGACG
>CAYWYW010000031.1:0-21010 GCA_964462715.1 uncultured Oscillibacter sp. | reverse complement strand
AGTTCGGCGGCGGCGGCTACAAGGTCTCCGGCGGCCTCCACGGCGTGGGCGCCTCTGTAGTGAACGCCCTGTCCGAATGGCTGACGGTCCAGGTCCACCGGGACGGTAAGATCCATGAGATGAAATTTGCCCGGGGCCACGTGACCCAGGAGATGACCGTGGTCGGTACCACAGACCACACCGGCACTACCGTCACCTTCAAGCCCGATCCCGAGATGTTTGAGGACACCGTCTATAACTATGAGACCCTTCATACCCGCATGCGGGAGGAGGCCTTCCTGAACGCGGGCCTGCGCATCACCATTGCCGATCACCGCAATGCCTCTGCCAACAAGCCGGAGAGCGATCGGTATCACTCCATGTGCTATGAGGGCGGTATCCGGGAGTTCGTCACCTGGCTCAACAAGAGCAAGGACGCCCTTCACAGCGACGTCATTTACATGGCGGGTCAGAAGGACGACTCCGTGGCGGAGATCGCTTTGCAGTACAACGACGGCTATAACGAGACCATCCTGTCCTTTGCCAACAACGTCCACACCCCCGAGGGCGGTATGCACGAGGAGGGCTTCAAGCGGGCGCTGACCAACGTGCTGAACAACTACGGCCGCAAGATCAAGATGCTGAAGGACGATGAGAAGATCTCCGGCGAGGACTGCCGGGAGGGTCTGACCTGCGTAATCTCCGTCAAGCTGACCGAGGCCCAGTTCGAGGGCCAGACGAAAGCCAAGCTGGGCAACAGCGAGATCCGGACCCTGGTGAACAACATCGTCTCCGACAAGCTGGACACCTTCCTGGAGGAGAACCCCCAGGTGGGCCGCATGATCCTGGACAAGGCCCTCACCGCCAACCGGGCCCGGGAAGCCGCCAGAAAAGCAAGAGAGTCCATCCGCCGCAAGACTGCCCTGGGCGGCGCGGCCATGCCCGACAAGCTGCGGGACTGCAATGAAAATAACCCCGAGCTGACCGAAATCTATATCGTGGAGGGTGACTCCGCAGGCGGCTCTGCCACCCAGGGACGGGACAGCCGGTTCCAGGCCATCCTACCACTGTGGGGCAAGATGCTGAACGTGGAGAAGGCCCGGGCCGACAAGGTCTACGGCAACGACAAGCTCCAGCCCGTCATCACTGCCCTGGGCGCCGGCATCGGCGACGAGTTCGACCCCGCCAAGCTACGGTATCACAAAGTGATCATCATGGCCGATGCCGATGTGGACGGCTCTCATATCCGCACCCTGCTGCTGACCTTCTTCTTCCGCTTCATGCGGCCCCTGATCGAGCACGGCTACGTCTACTCCGCCGTGCCGCCCCTGTACAAGCTGACTAGGGGCAAGACCACCCGGGTGGCCTTCTCCGACGAGGAGCGGGACACCGTGTCCGCCGAGATGCGTGGCGGCAACCCCAACGTGAAGATCGACATCTCCCGGTTCAAGGGTCTGGGCGAGATGAACCCCCATGAGCTGTGGGAGACCACCATGGACCCGGAGAAGCGGACCCTGCGCCGCATCACCCTGGACGACGCGGTGAAGGCCGACGAGACTTTCACCATCCTCATGGGCGAAAAGGTGGAACCCCGGAAGGAGTTCATCGAGAAAAACGCCCAGTACGCCGTCAATCTCGATTATTAAAGGAGGGATACCGACATGTCTAAGAAACCCCAATACGACCCCGAGGAGATCCGGTATCCCGACCAAAAGATCGTGGAATCTCCCCTGGTCCCCGAGATGGAGAAATCCTATATCGAGTACGCCATGAGCGTCATCGTGGGCCGCGCCCTGCCGGACGTGCGGGACGGCCTGAAGCCCGTCCACCGGCGTATTCTATACGCTATGTACGAGGACAATCTGACCAGTGACCGTCCCTTCAAAAAGTCCGCCACCTGCGTGGGCGACGTGCTGGGCCGGTATCATCCTCATGGCGACGCTTCCGTGTACGATGCCCTGGTCCGCCTGGCTCAGGACTTCTCCATGCGGTACATGCTGGTGGACGGCCACGGCAACTTCGGCTCTGTGGATGGCGATCCCCCGGCTGCCTACCGTTACACTGAGGCCCGCATGAGTAAAATTTCCGAGGAAATGCTGCGGGATATTGAAAAGGAAACCGTGGACTGGGACCCCAACTTCGACGAGAGCCGGAAGGAGCCCCGGGTCCTCCCCGCCCGCTTCCCCAACCTGCTGGTCAACGGCTCCAGCGGCATCGCCGTCGGTATGGCCACCAACATCCCGCCCCACAACCTGCGGGAGGTCATCGGCGCCTGCATCTGCGTGCTGGACGATCCCAACGCCACCCTGGCGGACCTGATGCAGCACATCAAGGGTCCCGACTTCCCCACCCGCGGCATTATCATGGGCCGCAGCGGCATCCGGGCGGCCTATGCCACCGGCCGGGGCCGTCTGGTGATCCGGGCTCGCCATGAATTCGAGGAGTTCGGCAAGGACCGGACACGCATCGTCATCACGGAGATTCCCTATCAGGTCAACAAGCGCATGCTCATCAAGAGCATGGCCGACCAGGTGGAGGACAAGCGGCTGGAGGGCATTTCCGACATCCGGGACGAATCCGACCGCAACGGCATGCGCATCGTCATCGAGCTGAAGCGGGACGCCAATCCCCAGGTGGTGCTGAACCGCCTGTTCAGTCAGACCCAGCTGCAAACGACGTTTGCCATTAATATGCTGGCCCTGGTGGACAACCAGTCCCAGCCGAAAATTCTGTCCCTGCGGCACATCATCGACGAGTACCTCACCTTCCAGGAAGAGATCATCGTCCGGCGGACCCGGTATGACCTGAAAAAGGCCCAGGAGCGCGCCCACCTCTTGGAGGGCCTGCTGATCGCCCAGGACAACATCGACGAGGTCATCCGCATCATCCGCAGCGCCTATGACGACGCCAAGCAGCGCCTGATGGAGCGCTTCGGCCTGGACGATATCCAGGCCCAGGCCATTCTGGACATGCGCCTGAAAGCCCTCCAGGGTTTGGACCGGGAGAAGCTGGAGACCGAGTACAAGGAGCTGGAGGAGAAGATCGCCTGGTACAACAAGGTCCTCTCCGACGAGAGTCTGGTCCGCCAGATTCTGAAAGAGGAGCTCCAGGCCATCGCTGATAAGTTCGGAGACGACCGCATGACCGAGATTCAGGATGTGGAGGACGAAATTGACATTGAGGACCTGATTGAGGAGGAGCAGTGCGTCTTTACCATGACCCAGGCGGGCTACATCAAGCGGACTCCTGTCAGCGAGTACGCCGCCCAGGGCAAGGGCGGTCAGGGCCGCAAGGGCATCACCACCCGGGACGAGGACTACGTGGTAGATGTGTTTACCGCCTCCACCCATGACTATATCCTCTTCTTCACTGACACCGGCAAGGTCTACCGGAAGAAGGGCTATCAGATTCCCGAGAGCGGCAAGGCTGCCAAGGGCACCAACATCATCAACATTCTGCAAGTGGAGCCGGGCGAGCGGGTCCAGACCATGATCCACTTCCGGGAGACCTCCAATGAGGAACTGTATCTGGTGATGGTCACCCGGAACGGCACCGTCAAGCGGCTGCCGGTGTCCACTCTGAAGAACTTGCGGAACAACGGCATCCGGGCCCTGACGCTGGACGAGGGCGACGCCCTGGTCACCGTCCGGGAGACCGACGGCACCAAGAAGATTCTGATTGCCACCCATGACGGCATGGCGGTCTGCTTCGACGAGAATGACATCCGGCCCATGGGCCGCACCGCCGTGGGCGTCCGGGGCATCAAGCTTCGGGAGGGCGACTATGTGGTGGGCGCCGCCCGTGCCGCCGAGGGCAAGTGCGTCCTGTCCATCACAGAGAAGGGCTACGGCAAGCGAACCCCCGTGGAGGAGTACCGTGTCACCAACCGGGGTGGCATCGGTATCAAGAACTACATGGTGACGGAAAAGACCGGCCCCGTGGTGGGCATCAAGGTGGTGGACGGCACCGAGGACTTGCTGCTGGTGACCCAGGGAGGCATTCTGATCCGCACCGCCGTGGAGAATATCCGCACCGCCGGCCGCGCCACTCAGGGCGTCATCGTCATGCGGTTTAAGGAAGAGGGCGACAAGGTCATCTCCCTGGCCCTGACGGACCGGGAAGAGGCCGAAGAAACTGACACCGGCGCTGAGGAAACCGAAGTCTGATGAAAACAGTTACCATCTACACTGACGGCGCCTGCTCCGGAAATCCCGGACCCGGGGGATGGGGCGCAATCCTGATGTACGGCGCCCATAAGCGGGAGCTATCCGGCGGCGAGGCTGATACCACCAATAACCGCATGGAGCTAACGGCGGTCATTGAGGCCCTCTCCATCCTGAAGGAGCCCTGCATCGTGGACTTGTGGTCCGACTCCAAGTACGTGATCGACGGCCTTTCCAAGGGTTGGGCAAAGGGCTGGAAAGCCCGGGGCTGGGTGAAGAGCGACAAAAAGCCCGCCCTGAATCCCGACCTGTGGGACTGCTTGCTGGCCCTGACCGATATCCACACCCTGCGCTACCACTGGGTCAAAGGCCACGCGGAGAACGAGTACAATAACCGCTGTGACGAATTGGCGGTAACAGAAAGCCAAAAGTACAAATAAACAAAAAGAGTGGTTTTGTGGAAAGCAAAACCGCTCTTTTTGGTGAGATAAAGAAGAAAATCGTTTTCGTACACAAACATTCACAAACTGTTCACACAGATAACACAATTCCGCAAAAAATATAGGGTACTTTATATTCAAGCAACGGGTCCTCCCAACCCGATGCGTTTTCTCCCTCCTAAAACACACACACGGTAAAAGGACCGCCTCTGGCGGTCCTTTTACCGTTCTGATGATATCTTGCATTTTTGACGCGGGAGGGGTAAGATTAAAAAGGAAACAATACCTTTGTAGGAGGGTCCGAATATGAGAGACGGTTTTATTTCGGTGGCCTGCGGCACGCCAAAGCTGCGTCTGGCGGACTGCCACTATAATGCGGAGCAGACCTTCACCATGATGCGCCAGGCGGAGAAGGCCGGAGCCAAGGTGCTGGTACTGCCGGAGCTGGGCCTGACCGGCTACACCTGCGGTGACCTGTTCTATCAGGACACTCTGCTGCGGGGTGCCCAGGAGGCGCTGTCCACGGTGCTGGAGGCCACCCGGAACTTGGAAGTGGTGACAGCGGTGGGCCTGCCGGTAAAATTCAACAACAAACTGTATAATTGTGCTGCTGTTATACAAAAAGGACAGATTCTGGGCGTGATCCCCAAGACTCACTTGCCCAATTACGGCGAATTTTACGAAAAGAGGCAGTTTGCCGCCGCACCGGAGGAAAACCAGTCGGTGACCCTGCTGGGCAAGTCCGTGCCCTTCGGCAACCACCTGGTGTTCCGCTGTGCCACCATGCCGGATCTGGCCCTGGGCTTTGAAATCTGTGAGGATATGTGGGCGCCCTGCTCCCCTGCCGTGGACCTGGCGGCCGCCGGAGCCATCGTGGTGGGAAACCTGTCCGCCAGCAATGATCTTGTGGGCAAGGACAGCTACCGCCGCCAGCTGGTGACCATGCAGAGCGCCAAGCTGCTGTGCGGCTACGTCTATTCCAGCTGCGGGGAGGGCGAATCCACCTCCGACGTGGTGTTCGGCGCCCATCAGATGATCGCCGAGAACGGCACCATGCTGGCGGAGCGGCGCTTCGACGGCGGCCTGCTGGTCTCTGAAATCGACGTGCAGCGGCTGGCCTATGAGCGCCGCCGGACCCAGATGTTCGACCAGGCGCCGGCAGTGTGGGAGGTCCCCTTCTCCCTGACCGTCTCTCCCACCAAGCTGACCCGCTACGTGGCTCCCATGCCCTTTGTCCCCGAGGACAAGAGCGACCGGGACGAGCGCTGCCGGGAGATCCTGTTGCTGGCCTCCCTGGGGCTCAAGCAGCGGCTGGAGCACACCGGGGCAAAGACCGCCGTGGTGGGCCTCTCCGGCGGACTGGATTCCACCCTGGCTGTCCTCATCACCGGCCTTGCCATGAAGATGCTGGACCGGCCCATGACGGATATCATCGCCGTCACCATGCCCTGCTTCGGCACTACCGACCGGACGAAGAACAATGCGGTTATTCTGGCGGAAAAGCTGGGGGCTACCCTGAAAACCGTGGATATCTCCGCCTCCGTCCGCAGCCACTTCAAGGATATCGGCCACGACATGGAGGACCACTCCGTCACCTTTGAAAACGGCCAGGCCCGGGAGCGGACCCAGGTGCTCATGGACATCGCCAACAAAAACGGCGGCCTGGTCATCGGTACCGGCGACCTCAGTGAGCTGGCATTGGGCTGGTGCACCTACAACGGCGACCACATGAGCATGTACGCCGTCAACTGTACCATCCCCAAGACCCTGGTACGCCATCTGGTGGGCTATCTGGCCCGGGACAACGCGGAAAAGGACCGGGAGCTGAAGGACGTGCTGGAGGATATTCTGGACACCCCTGTCTCCCCGGAGCTGCTGCCCGCCGTCCAGGGGCAGATCAGTCAAAAGACCGAAGATCTGGTGGGACCCTACGAGCTCCACGACTTCTTCCTGTACTATATGCTCCGCTGGGGCTTCTCCCCCGCCAAGATCTACCGTCTGGCGGTGTATGCCCTGGGTAAGCAGTACAGCCGGGAGGTCATTTTGAAGTGGCTCAAGACCTTCTACCGCCGCTTCTTCTCCCAGCAGTTCAAGCGCAACTGTGTCCCCGACGGTCCTAAGATCGGCTCCGTGGCCATGAGCCCCCGCGGCGACTGGCGGATGCCCAGCGACGCCAAGTGGACCCTGTGGCAGGCGGAACTGGAAACACTGGAGTAACGCTGTGGAAGCATTGCTGGATCAGCTTCTGAATATCGGTGAGCTCCTTCTGCAAAACGGCGCGGAGATCAGCCGGGTGGAGGAGACCATCTCCCGGATGGGCATGGCCTACGGTGCCACGGAGATGCAGGTTTTTGTCATCACGTACAGCATTGTGGTCAGCATGAAGCTGCCCGATGGCCGGGTGCTTACCCAGACCCGCCGCATCACCCGTCCCGCCGGCACAGATTTCCTCCGGCTGGAGGCCTGCAATGCCCTGAGCCGCCGCTGCTGCCGGGCGCCGCTGCCGCTGGAGGAGCTGACGGCGGAGGTGGAGCATATCCGCACCCGGCCCAACAGCCGCCTGCGCATCTATGGCAGCAGTATGCTGGCGGTGGGCAGCTTCACCCTGTTTTTCGGCGGTGGACCGGCGGATATGCTGGTGTCTATGGCTTTCGCGGCCCTGACCTGCCTGCTGCAGGAGTATCTGATGCCCATTTGCATGAACCGGGTGGTCTTTAACCTGATCTGTTCCCTGTTGATCGGCCTGGGGACCTGCGGCTGCGTGCTGCTGTTCCCCGCATTGCAGCTGGACAAGATCATGATCGGCTATATTATGCTGCTGATCCCCGGCCTGGCCATGACCAACTCCGTCCGGGATATCCTGGTGGGCAACACCATCTCTGGTGCCCTCCTGCTGACGGAGTCTCTGCTGTGGGCCGGGGCCCTGGCCTCCGGATTCATGCTGGCCATCTGGATCACGGGGGTGTGACATGAGAGAGATCGTGACGCAGCTCCTGACGGCATTCCTGGGCTCCCTGGGATTCGCAATATTGTTCCACCTAAGGCCGCGGCTGCTGTCCTGGGCCGCCCTGGGAGGCTTCCTGTGCTGGGGCTGCTATCTGACGTGCTGCGGATATCTGGAGGGCGTCTTTTTCCCCTGCCTGCTGGCCTCCGCCTTTGCGGAGCTGTACGCGGAGGTGCTGGCCCGGCTGCTGCGGGCGCCTTCCACCCTGTTCTATGTTCCGGCGGTGATCCCTTTGGTGCCGGGCGGTTCCCTGTTCCACGCCATGAGCGCCGCGGTGCGGAACGACTGGGCGGCTGCCGGCGCCTATGGTACCACCACGGGTCTCTCCGCCCTGGGCATCGCCGTCGGCATGAGCCTAGTGTGGGCGCTGGTGTTCATGGTGCGGGAGACGGAAAAGCGCATGCACCATGAGATGTGAATATGGTTTAAAATCCAGAGCGCCCGGACGAAAGTCCGGGCGCTCTTACCATGAATTAGATTTGGATGTGCAGACGGGGATTTTCCGCCGCGGCGTCCTTCAGGACCCGGCAGAAGCGGCCATAGCCGGGACCCAGAGTCTCCGCCAGGGCCTGACTGTGGAGGAGGGTGATGGTGGTTTCCTCTGTCAGGTCCGTCAGGCAGTCGTAAAGGGCGTCCAGGTTGCCGCCGTACCAGTCCGGGAAGTCCAGCTGCTCCGCCAGCAGGCGGTGAAGGCGCTCCAGGGAGCCCACGGCCGCGCCCTCGATGATGGCGTATTTCATGTCATTCCCCCCCATACAGCAGGGTGAAGCTCTCGTAGTGGTCCTCGGTGTAGTAGATCAGGCCGTCGTTGGAGAAGACGATGCGCTTGGCGCCCCGCTTGGAGGCCCCCAGAGTGTCGATGTCGCACTCCGTGTAGCTGCGGCCCTCCTTCTCCGGCAGCAGGCCCTCGTAATTGCCGAAGCGGCTGCCGCCGATGCATTTGCCGGGGGCATAGGGCTCCAGACTGCCGCCTTGCCAGCCCAGCTTCTCGGCCTGCTTTTTGGTGATGAAGTTGTCCGGCAGGTGGCCGTACTGGTGGATGTACAGGGCCACGTCCTCCGCCGAGGTGTAGGTGCCGTCCTCGGGGAGCAGGTCGGGAGCTTCCGCTTCCTCCTCCGCAGGCGGGGCGGCGGGCTCCGCTTCCGTCTGTTCCTCCGGGGCGGGCAGGGCCTCCTCCGGGGTCTCCGGCAGGGCGGTCTCCTCCTGGGCGGGGGCGTCGGGGACCTGGGTCTGGGTGGGCTGGGTGCCGCAAGCTGTCAGGGTCAGGGCCAGCACCAGAGCCAGCAGCAGAGAGGCGATTTTTTTCATCATACACATCACTCCTAAAGGCCGGACTTGCTGCGGTCCGGTCCGTAAAAAATACTCAGCTTACCGGAAAACGGTTCGGCAAGCTGAGTATATCATATTTCGGGAGTTTTTCAATGGGGGACCGTTACAGCTCCTCCACGCGGAGACAGCGGGTGGCGTTGAGGATGGCGATGAAGGCCACGCCCACATCGGCAAACACCGCCGCCCACATACTGGCATAACCCAGGGCGCCCAGCAGCAGCACCAGACCCTTGACGCCCAGAGCGAACCAGATGTTCTGGTTCACGATGCGCAGGGTCTTCCGGGAAATGCGCATAGCGGTGGCGATTTTGGAGGGCTTGTCGTCCATGAGCACGATGTCGGCGGCCTCAATGGCGGCGTCGGAGCCCAGGGCGCCCATGGCGATGCCGATGTCCACCCGGCTCAGCACCGGGGCGTCGTTGATGCCGTCGCCCACAAAGGCCACCCTGGCGTTGGGGGACTTGGCCGCCAGAATTTTCTCCGTCCAATCCACCTTGTCGGCGGGCAGCAGCTCGGCGTGGTATTCGTCCACCCCCAGCTCCGCCGCCACGGACTTGGCCACGGTCTCGGCGTCGCCGGTGAGCATGACGGTCTTCTTCACGCCGCTGGCCTTCAGGTCAGAGATAGCGGCCTTGGCATCCTCCTTGGGCAGGTCGGAGATCACGATGTGCCCGGCGTAGAACCCGTCTACCGTCACGTGGACGATGGTGCCCGGCAGTTCACAGGGCAGCCAGTTCACGTTCTGCCGCTCCATCAGGCGGCTGTTGCCCACGCACACCGTTTTGCCGTCCACCTTGGCGCAGACGCCGTGTCCCGCGATCTCCTCCACATCAGAGACACGGGCGGCGTCCGGCTCCGCCTTACAGGCGGCCTTCAAAGAGAGAGAAATGGGGTGGTCGGACCAGTGTTCCGCCAGGGCGGCGTACTCCAGGAGCTGTTCCTGGGTGAAGGCCCCCTCCGGGTGGACGGCGGTGACGGAGAAGGTGCCCTTTGTCAGGGTGCCGGTCTTGTCGAAAATGACCGTTTCCGTCCGGGCCAGGGCCTCCAGATAGTTGCTGCCCTTCACCAGAATGCCCCGCTTGCTGGCGCCGCCGATGCCGCCGAAGAAGCTGAGAGGCACGGAGATCACCAGAGCGCAGGGGCAGGAGATGACCAGGAAGATGAGGGCCCGGTGGAGCCAGCCGGTCCAGACGGTGCCTGCCAGGAAGCCGGGCTGACTGGCCGCCGGGACCAGGACCAATGCAATGGTGGGAATGAGAAACAGGGCCAGGGCGGCCAACACCACGCAGGGGGTGTAATACCGGGCGAAGCGGGTGATGAAGTTCTCACTGGTGGATTTCTTTTCACTGGCGTTCTCCACCAGGTCCAGAATTTTGGAGACGGTGGACTCCTCACAGAGCCGGGTGACCTTGACGCGAAGCACGCCGGACTGGTTGACGCAGCCGCTGATGACGGCGTCTCCGGGCAATACGTCCCGGGGAACGGATTCGCCGGTCAGGGCGGCGGTGTCCAGGGCGGAGGTGCCTTCCAGGACCGTGCCGTCCAGGGGGACCCGCTCGCCGGGCTTCACCACGATAACGGCGCCCACGGGCACATCCTCCGGGTCTACCTCCTCTATTTCGCCGTTCTCCCCTTCCAGGTTGGCCACGTCGGGCCGAATGTCCATCAGGGCGGCGATGGACTGGCGGGACTTGCCCACGGCGTAGTCCTGGAACAGCTCACCCACTTGGTAGAACAGCATGACGAACACCGCTTCGGCGTATTCCGCCGTGGCAAAAGCGCCCACGGTGGCCAGGGCCATCAGGAAGTTCTCGTCAAAGACCTGGCCATTTTTGATGTTGCGGACAGCCTTGTACAGCACATCCCAGCCAATGACGGCGTAAGGCGCCAGATAGCACAGGGCGGTCAGCCATCCCTGCTCCGGTAAGACGGTCAGGGCGCACAGCACCTTGACCAGAACCAGCAGCACGGCGGAGAGCACAATGCGCCGGACCATCTTTTTCTGTTTCTTGCTCATGGTTCATCCCTCCTGGATGTTTGGTTTTCGCAGCACCGCCAGCCCCACGGGCATCCGTCCGGGGATGACGGCCACCTCCGCCAGGGGCAGGCACAGGCCTTCAAAGAAGGCCCGGTAACTCTGACGGGTGAAGGTGTACTTCTGGCGGAAGCCCAGCAGGCGGTACAGGGCCACCAGGGTGTCCATCAGCGGGCCGGACTCTCCCATCAAAAAAGTAGGCAGGAGCAGCACGCCGCCGGGGGCCGTCACCCGCCACAGCTCCGCCACGGCGTCCTCCGGACGGTCCAGCAGGTGCAGCACATTCCCGGCACAGACGGCGCCGTAAGTCCCGTCCCCCTCCGGCAGGTGGAACAGGTCCCGCTGTTGAAATTCGATGTTGCTTAGGCCTCGCCTGACAGCCTTTTGCCGTGCCCGGTCCAGCATGGGCAGGGACAGGTCTGTGCAGACCGCCCAGCGGACAAAAGGCGCGGCGGCCAGGGAGATCTCCCCGGTGCCCGCCGCGCACTCCAGAAAGTCTGTGTTCTCCGGGAGACGGCGGGCTACTTCCGCGGCCATTCCCCGGACAGCTTTGCTGTTGGTCCGCTCCGCCAGGTCATACAGACCCGCAATATTGTCCCAGAACGTCCGACTCATCTTACAGGTATAGCTCGCAGTCGGGCTCCACTTTCTTCGCCACGGCGATGACTTCCTTCAGAATTTCGTCGAAACGGGCGTCGTCAGCGTCCAGCACCAGCTTCTGAGCCATGAAGTTGACGGAAGCGTCGTTGACGCCGTCGATCTTCTTCACAGCGGCCTCCACCTTGGCGGCACAGTTGGCGCAGTCTACCTCGAACTTGTAACGCTTTTTCATAGTGATCTCCTCCAAATGTATAAATATGTGGAAAACTTCATTCTTTTACGTGTTCGATGCCCTGGTCGATGATGGTCTTGACGTGGTCGTCCGCCAGGGAGTAAAAAACGGTCTTGCCCTCCCTGCGGGATTTCACCAGCCGGGCGTTTTTCAAGGCCCGCAGCTGGTGGGAGATGGCGGACTGGGTCATGCCCAGCAGCGCCGCGATGTCGCACACGCACATCTCCGCCTCAAACAGAACGTACAGGATGCGGATGCGGGTGGAATCGCCGAAGATGCGGAACAGCTCCGACAGGTCGTACAGGGTATCCTCGTCCGGCAGTTCCTGCCGCACCTTTTCCACGATCTCCTCGTGGGCGTGGATGAAATCACAGCACTCCACATTGTAGCGGTCCTCCATGGTCCGCCTCCTTTCACTTGAACAATTGAACGACTGTTCATATGTTCAGTATACTCCGGAAAGTCGATTTGTCAACCCCTTTTTTAAAAAATGTGGAAAAATCATGGCGAACGTGGTACACTGGGACGGAACTCAGCGAAGGGAGACTGCCATGACTCAGGAAGAACAACAGCTAAAGGAGCTGCGGCTGCGGGAAAATGCCTTTACCCGCCATAATTTTTTTGAATTGGAGACCGTGGAGCAGGACCGGGCGGTGTACCGCCTGGACATCCGTCCGGAGAGTAAGAACCCCTACGGCATGGTCCACGGCGGTGCGCTGTACACGTTGGCGGATGACGCGGGCGGCGCCGCCGTCCACACCGACGGGCGGCATTACGTGACCCAGCACGGGGACCTGCATTTTCTGAAAAACCAACCCAGCGGGACCATCCGGGCCGAGGGCCGGGTCCGCCGCCGGGGCAAGGCCACCTGCCTTGCCATGGTGGACATCACCAACGAGGCCGGGGAACTGCTGGCCACCGGGCAGTTCAGCTATTTCTGCATCGACCAGGATTGATGGAAGCCGAAAAAAGAGAGGAGCGATGCTCCTCTCTTTTACTTTTTCAGTGCCATGGTATAGATGAACCGGGTGGACCGGGTGTCACTCTCGGCCTTCAGGACAGCCTTGTGCTCCTGGGCGATGGTCTGGGCGATGGAGAGACCCAGACCGAAGCCGGACTGCTCTCCCCGGGAATCGTCCGCCCGGTAGAACCGCTCAAAGAGCCGTCCCAGCTTTTCCGGCGGAATAGGCTCTCCGGGGTTGGAGACCGTCAGAATGGCCTGGCGGTCCGTTTTTTGCAGCCGCAGGCGGATGGTGCCGCCCACGGCGCCGTATTTGATGGCGTTATCCAGCAGAATCCCTATCAACTGCCGCAGCTTGTCCCCGTCCCCCAGAACAGCGGCGTCCCGGTCGATGTCGTATTCCAGGGGCTTTCCCGCCTCAAAGGCCACCGGCTCGAAAGCCAGGACCGCGTCAGCGGCGATGTCCGACAGGGAGATCTCCGTCAGGACCGCGATGCGGACCATGTTGTCTGCCCGGGCCAGGGTCAGCATTTCCTCCACCAGGGACCGCATCCGGCGGGCCTCGGTGTGGATGTTGTCGGCCCAGCGGGCGGGCCGGTCCTCCAGAGAGGCGGCCTCCAGCAGCTCCGCGTTGGAGAGAATGACTGTCAGGGGCGTTTTCAGCTCGTGGGAGGCGTCCGACAGGAATTGCCGCTGCTGCTTCCAGGCTTTTTCCACCGGGCGGGTGGCCCAGCGGGACAGCAGGATGGAGACGGCCAGCAGCAACAGCAGGGAGACCAGCAGGATCACAAGATACGGTCCCATCATATTGCGAAGGACCGTCATTTCCATGGACATGTCTACGAAGGCGATTTTCTGATACAGGCCGTTGTCCTGCCGCAGATACCGCAGGCGGTAGCTGTGGATGGTGCCTTCCTGCTCCGGCCGGGAGAGACAGTCGGACAGGATGGCCTGCAGGGCCTCCGTGTTCTCCAGCTCGTCGTAGGTGCCGCCGGTGACGTAGGCCTGACTGCCCCAGACCTCTACGGTGAAATAGGGCAGCAGTACCCGGTCGTCCCCCACGTCAATGCCGATCTCCGGCCGGACGAAGTTCCGGCCGCCGCTGTACAGGGAGTCCTGGGCCACCCGGTACAGCACCTGGCGGCTGAGGGTCTCGATGCTGCGCTCCATGGTGAAGTAGACTGACAGAAATACCACCGCCAGCACGGCGGTCACCAGGGCCATACAAATGGCTACGAATTTCAGCCGCAGCTTTCGGATCACGACGAACACCCCCCTTGTTGAGAACTTCGTGGAAAACGTGGAAAATTCAGTGGAAAATCGGAGAAAACGTCAAATCTCGGAAAACTCCAGGCAGTAGCCAACCATCCGGATGGTCCTGATCTTTACCTTGGAGTGCAGGTGGTCCAGCTTTTTCCGAAGAAAGGAGACATAGACCTCCACGTTGTTGTCCTCCGCGTCGGATTCATAGCCCCAGATCTTCAGCAGCAGGGTCTCCTTGGTGAGAACCATATCCCGGTTCCGCATGAGCAGCTCCATCATGTCGAACTCCTTGCGGCTCAGCCGCAGACTACGGTCCCCGCAGGAGAGGGTGAAGGCGCTCTTGTCCAGTTTCAGGTCGCCGAACTCCACCGCGTCGCTGTTGCGGAGCTCCGGCTGCCGCCGGGTCAGGGCCCGGATGCAGGCGAGCAGCTCCTTGGGCTCAAAGGGCTTGGTCAGATAGTAGTCGGCACCGCAGTCCAGACCCTCTATCCGGTCGCCAAGCTCAGACCGGGCGGTCAGCATCAGCACAGGGACGGCGTTTCCGGCGGCCCGCAGGTTCCGCAGAACGGTGAAGCCGTCCATCTTGGGCAGCATTACGTCCAGCAGTACCACGTCGTAAATACCGGACAGGGCGTTGTCCAGACCACTCTCGCCGTCGTGGCATACGTCGGCGGTGTAGCCGTTCATATCCAGAAGGTCCTGCAGAGTGGAGGCCAGCCGGACCTCATCTTCCACGATCAATACCCGCATGGCGGCCTCCTTTCAAATGGTCAGTCCCCCAGACCCTCGGCGGCGATGCGCATGAGGGGGTCCAGAAGCTCGGTGGGCAGGAAAAACAGGGTGGTGTCGTCTCCCAGGCGGATGTAGCGGCCGGAGCCGTCCGGCAGGCGGTTGCCCACGGTGATATGCAGCGCCTGCTGAGCGCCGCCCTCGGTGGCGTAGGAGATGTCCAGGGTAGCGGCAGGCTCGTCAAAGCCGCAGAGGGAGGCCGCTTCGTCAGAGGGCTCGAAGTCCACGCATTTGGTAATAGTCAGGGCCGTCACGTCCTCCAGCAGGGATTTCACCAGGGGCACATCTGTGACGTTGGCGCCGCTGGAGCGCCAGGTGGTGGCGGTGTCACCCTCCGCCCGCTGGGCGGTCAGCACGGTGAGGGGACCGGGGAGGTCTTCGTCCGGCGAGGCGCCCTGGACGGTGACGGACTGGATGCGGTCTTCCCGCAGCTCCGGCAGCTCCGGCAGGTCATACATGTCGTAGACCGGGACCTTCATCAGCTGGTACAGGGTGTCCGCCAGGATGTACACGGTGGTCTCGTCTCCATTAAGGCGGACATAATAGCTATTGCCGTCGGTGGTGGCGTTGCCGAACAGCACGGTGGTGGCGGCACCGGAGGCGGTGGCGGCGCTCAGAGAAGCCACCGGTTCGGAAAGGCCGCTCTTTTCCTGGGCTTCCGCCCCCGTCAGGGTCTGCTGGGGCTTCCAGTTTGTCAGCAGCTCCAGGATGGAGGTAATGACTGTGTCATCCAGGGGGAAGTCACGGCTGCCGTCCCAGGTCCAGGTGCCGTTCTCGTCACAGGTGAAGGACAACGTGGTGGAGCCGTTGTCGTATTGCAGGCTGGTATAGGCGTTCTGGTCGGCTGCCACGCCGATGTCACCGGAGGCGGGGTCCTCTTTGCCGATGTCCCGGGATGCCCGGTAGCGAATCCCCAGGACCACCAACAGCGCCGCCATCAGGATCAGCAGAATGGTGCTGAGGATGGTGACGATTCTTCTTTCTCTCCAAGTCATAGGAAGAAACCTCCTGTACATGCAAAATTCCATTCGGAATTTTTATTATAGCATACTGAAACGCGGGTTTCAATTTATGGTACCCCGGAAACCTGAAAATTGCCTGAAGAGCAGGCCTCGCGAAAAATGCACCCGGTAACCGTTTTCTCGAAGATTTTTGAAAACTTTTCTTGCAAAAAAGCCGGGACTTCGCTATAATGTTGTCGCCAAAAGGCAGAATATCAGCCGGGACGGAATGCGACCGCCCGGCGCGTATGGAGGAAGAACATATGAGAGGCGTACACAGTGCGGTGGACGACATCCGCCGCAGCGTATTCACCGAGGTGGCCCGTCTGGCCTACGAGGGCGGCGACCTGAACCGCGTGGACCTGATCCCCTACCAGATGATCCGGGGCGAGGTGGCAAAGCACCGCGCCGACGTGTTCCTGGAGCGGGCCATCGTCCGGGAGCGGGTCCGTCTGGCCCTGGGCATGAACCTGCAGAACGCGGAGGACCAGCTGCCCATCTCCGCCACCATCAGCGAGGCCTACACCGACCAGAAGTATTTTGAAAATCCCCTGGTCAACATCATTCCCTTTGCCTGCAACGCCTGCCCCCCTAAGCAGGTCCGCATCACGGACAGCTGCCAGGGCTGCATCTCCCACCCCTGCATGAACGTCTGCCCCAAGGATGCCATTTACCTGGATAAGGACAAGCACTGCCACATCGACCAGGACAAGTGCATCAAGTGCGGCAAGTGCTTCAACCAGTGCCCCTACCGGGCCATCAGCAAGATCGAGCGCCCCTGCGCCGCCGCCTGCGGCATGGACGCCATCGAGTCCGACGAGCTGGGCCGTGCCAGGATCAACTATGACAAGTGCGTCTCCTGCGGCATGTGCCTGGTGAACTGCCCCTTCGGCGCCATCGCCGACAAGAGCCAGATCTTCCAGATCATCAACGCCATCAAGCGGAACGAGGAAGTGATCGCTTGCGTGGCTCCCGCCTTCGTGGGCCAGTTCGGCCCCGATGCCACCCCCGCCAAGCTGAAGGCCGCCATGCGGGTCCTGGGCTTTTCCGACGTGGTGGAGGTTGCCATCGGCGCGGACCTCTGCACCGTGGAGGAGGCCCACGACTTCCTGGAGGAGGTCCCCGCCAAGCAGCCCTTCATGGGTACCTCCTGCTGCCCCGCCTGGTCCGTCATGGCTAAGACCCTGTTCCCCGAGTTCAAGGATTACATCTCCATGGCCCTGACGCCCATGGTCATCACCGCCCGCATGGTGAAGAAGGACCATCCCAACGCCCGCATCTGCTTCATTGGCCCCTGCGCCGCCAAGAAGCTGGAGGCCAACCGCCGCACCGTCCGGTCGGACGTGGATTTCGTGCTGACCTTCGAGGAGCTGCTGGGCATGTTCGACGCCAAGGAGATCGACTTCAAGACCATTGAGTTCGACCCCAACGACAGCCTGATCGAGGGCACCGGTATGGGCCGGGGCTTTGCCGTGGGCGGCGGCGTGGCCGCCGCCGTGGTGGAGGCCATCAAGCACATCGACCCCGACCGTGAGGTGAAGATCGAGTACGGCGACGGCCTGCGGGAGTGCCGCAAGATGCTGGCTATGGCCAAGGCCGGCAAGCGGGACGGCTACCTGCTGGAGGGCATGGCCTGCCCCGGCGGCTGCGTGGCCGGTGCCGGTACCATCCAGCCCGTGAAGAAGAGCGCCGTCAATGTGGAGAAGTTCAAAAACGAGGCAGCTGAGATGAGCTGCACCACCAGCCCCTTCCTGAACCGCCTGGAAGAGGTGGAGAAGAAGTACGAATAAGTGCTGATACGAACAGGCCCCCGGCTTTTGCCGGGGGCCTGTTGCTGTCCTGATTCAGGAGGATATCCGGGTGATCTCCACCAACCGTTGGAGATCCGCCGGAGAGGCGTTGTAGTAGTCCTTGACACTGGAAAGGGGTTCCCAGTTACAACCGGCATGAGTCTGGTTGTAAGCGTCTATCAGTTCCGGCAGCAGGGCGTTTGCCTCCTCCAGGGTGAGCACGCCGCTCCGTTCCTCCCCGTGGAGGTCGGTGTAGGTCCAGCCCACTTCCTCCAGATTGTCCACCAGGGCCAGCAGCTGCATGGCATAGCGGGCCATCCATTTGTCAAAGGTGGCGGGGTCCCGGCCGATGACGCCCTTCCAGCCGTCCTCAGTGAATTCCAATGTCCAGCGGTAGGGGTGGCTGGAGGTGTGGAGGCTGTTGAGGTAGTCGCCGAAATTGGGGCGGATGTGGGCCAACTCGGTGATATTGTTCAGGGCTGGCATGTCGCCCACATAGGGGGTTCTGACCTCATACAGGCGGGCTACCCGCTCCTGGATGAGGGTGCCGTCCTGCCAGACGGTGCGGCCGCACAGCCGGACTTCCCGGATGCCGTCCAGGGGTATCTCCACCGTCCCGCCGCCGTTGGGGAATAGGGGAGAAACCAGCACGGAGCGGGCGTGAATATCCGCCACGCCGTCAGCGGTGTCCACGGTCCAGCCCCAGTAGGCGGTGGCGGAGTAGGGCGTGGAGATGGACAGGCGAAGAATGCCATTCTGTTCCACAGCTTCCTCCACGAACAGGTCCTGCTCCTGTGCCGGGGTGCCGATGATGAAAATTTTGGCGGCGAAACCGGCCGCAATCAGCAGAACCGTACACGCAATGGCGATCACCACCCGCCGTCCGCTTTTCCGCCTGACGGTTTTCAGATAGTCCACTTCCCTGCTTTGCTCCGCGGACGCCGGTTCCTCCGGGGCCGCCATGGCGTCCCGGCGGGCGGCGCAGTCCGGGCAGGCGGCCAGATGGGCTTCCACCGCCCGGTTCGTCTCGTCGGAGGTCAGTCCCTCCACGTAGCTTGGCAGCAGGTCCCGCACCACGCCGCAGGTCAGATCATTTTTCATCGCCGGTCCCTCCGTTCCGCAGTTTTTCCTTGCTCCGGTAAAAGGTCACTCTCGCCCAGGTCTCGGTCTTGCCCAGCACATCTCCGATCTCCCGGAAGCTGAGGCCGCCGAAGGCCCGGAGATACACCACCTCCCGGGCATCGGCGGGCAGGCTATGGATGCTTCGCAGCAGGTGCAGCCGTCCCTCCTGTGCCAGGGTCTCCTCCTCCGCCGATGGCAGGGGCACGTCCATGCCTTCCTCGGGCATGGGGACCTCCCGGTTTCGCTTCCGCAGATGCTGATACCACAGGTGCTTGGCGATCTGGCACAGCCAGACGGACACCTTGCAGCCGCCATCGAACCGGTCGGCGGACCGGACGGCCTGATAGAAGGTCTCCTGGGTCAGCTCCTCCGCCAGGTCCGGGTCGTGGCACTGGGCCAGGAGGAACTTATAGACGGTCCGGGCGTGCTGTTGATAAATGACGCTCATATCGTCCATCAGATGTCCCTCCTTTCACCCATATATCCGCCGGAGGGCGGTTTCGTTACAGCATAGGTAAAAAAATTTGACGGGAGGGTCCCGTCAAATTTTTCAGTCCAGGGTTTCGGTCTCAAACATCTCTTCAAAGGAGCGGATATAGTAGTCGGAAAGGTCCCGGATGGCGTCCTGGTCCGCCTCGGCGGAGGGGTCATAGACGCCGCAGACCCGGAATCCGGCTTTTTTCGCGGTCTCGATGGCGTGAAGGGCGTCCTCGAAAATGACCGTGTCCTTCTTGGTGCTCCGCAGACGACGCATGCACCGCTCGTAGATCTCCGGGCTGTCCTTCTTGCCCGCGCCCACCTCGGCGCAGGTCAGGACGCCCCGGAAGTAGCCGTCCAGGCCCGTGTGCCTCAGAGCGGCCTCCACCAGGTCCCGGTCCGTGTTGGTGGCCACGTACATCCATACTCCCTCCATTTTCAGCAGGAACAGGAATTTTTGCACGCCGGGCTTGGCCTGGACCTCTGTCTCGTAGAAGGTCCGGACCTTGGCCTTGGTCAGGTCCATGATCTCCTCCACGCTCTGGGAGAGGTGGTACTCCTCCTTGCAGAGGGCGGCGCCGTCCCGGAAGGTCATGACCATGAGACGGTCTCCCAGGTCCGGAGCGGGCTCAATGCCCATGGACCGCAGCAGGTTGGGCCCCAGGTCGTTCCAGATGTGCATGGAGTCCAGCAGAGTGCCGTCCATGTCAAAGATCGCACTTTGTAAACGCATAGATACCTCGTTTTAAGAACAGGAGGCGGTGAGTCGCACCGCCTCCCGGTTTGTATCAGCACAGTTTCGCGCCAGCAGGAATCGCATCATCAACCATGAGGAGATGCAGCTTCTCCTCGCCCTTTTCGGTGTGGACGGCGGAGATCAGCATGCCGCAGCTCTCCTGGCCCATCATCTTCCGGGGCGGCAGGTTCACGATGGCGACCAAAGTCTTGCCCACCAGCTCCTCGGGCTTGTACCACTTGGCGATGCCGGACAGGATCTGGCGGTCCTTGCCGGTGCCGTCGTCCAGAGTGAACTTCAGCAGCTTCTCGCTCTTCTTCACGTTCTCGCAGGCCTTCACCTTCACGGCCCGGAAGTCGGACTTGCAGAAGGTGTCGAAGTCCACCTTCTCCTCCAGCTGGGGCTCCACCTCGATGGCGGGCAGAGCGGCCTTTCTGGCGGCCTCGGCGGCCTCCTCCAGCTCGGCGATGGCCTTGTCCATGTCGATGCGGGGGAACAGGTTCTCGCCCTTGGTGACGGCGGCGGTTTCGGGCAGGCTGCCCCAGACCGCGGCGCTGTCCCAGGTCTGGATGCCGGCGCCCGCGCCGATCTGGACGAAGAGCTTGGTCATGCTGTCAGGCATGAAGGGGCTCAGCAGGATGCCGCAGATGCGGGTGGCCTCCAGCAGGTTGTACAGCACATGGGCCAGACGCTTGCCATTGGCCTCCATGTCCTTGGCCAGGGCCCAGGGAGCCGTCTCGTCGATATACTTGTTGGCCCGCTGGATGACCTTAAAGACTTCGGCCAGAGCGTTGTGAGGTGCACAGGATTCCATCTGGGCCTCGTAGGCGCCCCGCAGGGCGGAGGCCATGGAGATGAGGTCGGTGTCAAAGGACTCAGGAGCGTCCCAGGTCTTGCAGCCCGCGGGCAGCTGGCCGCCGAAGTACTTGCCCACCATGGCGGTGGTGCGGCTGAGCAGGTTGCCCAGGTCGTTGGCCAGGTCCGTGTTGATGGTCTGGATCAGCAGCTCGTTGGAGAAGTTGCCGTCGCTGCCAAAGGGGAAGGTGCGCATCAGGAAGAAGCGCAGGGCGTCCACGCCGAACTTCTCCG
>CAYWYW010000030.1:0-21165 GCA_964462715.1 uncultured Oscillibacter sp. | reverse complement strand
GGTTGGAGCCGGTGGCCCGCAGGGAGCAGCCCAGCTCCGTGCCGAAGAACCAGTACAGGATCAGGATCAGGATTGCGGTGAAGATGCCCACCACCAGGATGGGGTGGCGGTAGAAGGGCCGGGAGCCGTTGGCCACATCCTTCACGAACCGCAGGGACACCAGCAGCTTGTCCAGCAGCTCCGGCGTGGAGACGTTGATGGCCACCGTGGCCTTCATGCCCATGATAGCCATGTTGATGGACCAAAGGCCCAGCTGGGTCAGGATACCGGACAGAATGGCCGGGATGCCGCAGAAGGTGTGCAGCACGCCGGTGACGAACCCTGCCAGCATACCGGCCAGCAGGGAGGCCAGCATGGCAATCCACAGGTTGGTGCCGTTGGTGTACAGCACCACGAAGGTGGCGGCGCCGGTGCAGAAGGAGCCGTCCACCGTCAGGTCGGCGATATCCAGAATTTTGTAGGTGATGTAGACGCCGATGGCCATGATGCCCCAGATGAGGCCCTGGGATATGGCGCCCGGCAGCGCGTTGATGAAATTCAGCATGATGCAATGTTCCCCCTGTTCAGGTGATAAAAGTCAATAGACTTCATTAGTATAGCGTAAATCAGCGGAAAAGGAAAGCCCTTTTCCGCTGATTCTGTATACTTTTTGCGCTATTTCGACAATTCTCAGGCAATGACCTCGTAGCCCTCGGGAACGGTCAGGCCCAGGTCGGTGCAGATGGTCTCGTTGTACTTCTTGGTGAACTGGGGCGCATACTCGATAGGCATGGAAGCGATGTCGGCCTCGCCGGTCAGGACCTTGGCGGCCATCTTGCCGGTGGCAACGCCCAGGTCATAGTAGCTGATGGACAGGGTGGCAACGCCGCAGCCGCCGCAGATGCCCTCCTCACCGCAGATGACGGGCACGCCCGCGGGACGGGCGATGTTGTCGATGATGCCGGTGTTGTTGGCGCAGGTGTTGTCGGTGGGGACATACACCACATCGCTGTTGTCAACGGCGCTCTGGGTCACGGAAGCCATGTCGTTGGTATCAGAGAAGGGATACTGGGTGCAGGTCAGACCCAGCTTCTCCAGCTCAGCCTGGACGGTGTCCACCTGATACTGGCTGTTGGCCTCGGCGGAGCAGTACAGCAGGCCCACGGTCTTGGCCTCGGGGAACCACTCGGGGATCATGGCAGCCTGCTGGTCCAGAGGAGCCAAGTCGCTGGTGCCGGACACGTTGGTGCCCACGGTGCCGTTGAAGTCCTTGATGCCCAGGGCCACGCCGTACTCGGTGACAGAGGTGCCCAGGACGGGGATGTCACTGGTGGCGGCCACGGCAGCCTGCAGGGCAGGAGTGGCGTTGGCCATGATCAGGTCCACATCAGCGGACACAAAGCCGTTGACGATGGTGGCGCAGGTGGCGCTTTCACCGGCGGCGTTCTTCTCGTCGAAGGTGACGGCGTCGCCCAGGGCCTCGGTCAGGGCGTCCTTGAAGCCCTGGGTGGCGGCGTCCAGAGCGGGGTGGGGGGCCAGCTGGCAGATGCCGACCTTGTAGGTCTGGGCAGCGGGCTCGGCGGGAGTCTCGGTCTCAGCGGGCTTTTCCTCGGCGGGAGCAGGGGTCTCCTTGGCACCGCCGCAGGCGGCCAGGCTCAGCGTCATAACGCCGGCCAGGATCAGTGCAAGCAACTTCTTTTTCATCGTTTTGATCTCCTTATGTCAATTTTTCTGGGAAACCTATAAAAAACGGCCCTGCCGGTGAGACAGGGCCGCTCTTCATACAGAGGTGGCGATGTGGCTCGACCGTTTTAGGGATGTGGAATATGGCCCGCATAGCGGACCTTCATAAAGCGGAAATAGGGGCGGGCCAGCATGGCGGTAAAGCTCTTGTCAAAACGCATGGCGGCGGCTCCTTTCTCCAGCATCCCGGTCGTGTGTACTTTTTCAATATATAACTTTAAAGGGATAAAGTCAATCGTCATTTGACACAAAACGATATGCGAAATAGGTGGATGATTGTTGCGTTTTGCAAAAAGAATTTTCGTTGACAAGGGAAAAACCGCGTGATATAGTGGGAAGGTATTTTTGGAACGCTTTGGGCGGCGGTTTGCGGCGTGAGCCGCAAGGCGACAATCGAACAGACGAGCGACACCGCGGATCGCAGCTGAAAGTCCCGAAAGAGACTGGGACTTTTAGCCGCAAAAATGGTCCGGCGGTGATTTTTTATTTTCACCTTCGTGCCACATTGTCCGCAATGCGTGTACAAATTCCGTTTCAGGTAAAACTGTTGGGTGAAATGTGTGAAAAGGTAAGGTGAGAGGAATGTCAACAAAGTTCGTATTCGTCACCGGCGGTGTGGTCTCCGGACTGGGCAAGGGCATCTGCGCGGCGTCCCTGGGCCGTCTGCTGAAGCAGCGGGGCGTCCGGGTCCGCAATCAGAAGTTTGACCCCTATATCAATGTGGACCCCGGTACCATGAGCCCCTACCAGCACGGGGAGGTGTTCGTCACCGACGATGGTGCCGAGACCGACCTGGACCTGGGCCACTACGAGCGGTTCGTGGATGAGAACTTGACGGAGAACAGCTCCATCTCCTCCGGCAAGATCTGGTGGTCCGTGCTGAACCGGGAGCGCCGGGGCGACTATCTGGGGGCAACGGTGCAGATCATTCCCCACATCACCAATGAGATCAAGGAGCGCATCTACTCCATGGCCTCCGACGATGTGGACGTGGTCATCACGGAGATCGGCGGCACCGTGGGCGACATTGAGTCCCAGCCCTTCCTGGAGGCCATCCGCCAGGTGGCCTCTGAGCGGCCCCACGGCGACGTGGTGTTCATCCATGTGCCCCTCATCGTCCAGATCCCCGGCAGCGGCGAGCTGAAGTCCAAGCCCACCCAGCACTCCGTCAAGGAGCTGCTGAGCCTGGGTATCCAGCCGGACATCCTGGTGTGCCGCTGCGACGTGCCTATTACCGACGACATCAAAAAGAAAATCGCCCTGTTCTGTAATGTCCAGCCGGACTGCGTCATCCAGAACACCACGGCGGAGACCCTGTATGAGGTTCCTCTGCTGATGGCGAAGGAGGGCCTGGACGAGGTGGTCTGCCGCAAGCTGGGCCTCATCACCCACCAGCCGGACCTGCGGGAGTGGAGCGCCATGGTGAAGCGGGAGAAGGCCGCCCACAAAAAGGTGCGCATCGCTTTGGTGGGCAAGTACACCCAGCTCCACGACGCCTACCTCTCCGTGGTGGAGTCCCTGAACCACGCCGGCACCGCCAACGACGCCATCGTGGACATCCAGTGGGTGAATTCCGAGGATGTGACTGACGATAATGCGGCGGAGAAGCTGGCTGGCTGCACCGGTATCCTGGTGCCCGGCGGCTTTGGCGACCGGGGCATCGAGGGTATGATCGCCGCCTGCCGCTACGCCCGGGAGAACAACATCCCCTATTTTGGCATCTGCCTGGGTATGCAGATGGCGGTCATCGAGTTCGCCCGCCACGTGCTGGGCTGGGAGGACGCCACCTCCTCCGAGTTCTCCGAGACCACCAAGCACCCGGTCATCGCCCTGATGCCGGACCAGGTGAACGTCACCGACAAGGGCGGCACCATGCGGCTGGGCAAGTACCCCTGCGTGCTGACCGAAGGCACCCGCAGCTATGACCTGTACGGCGCGGCGGAGATCTCCGAGCGCCACCGCCACCGCTTTGAGTTCAACAACGACTACCGGGAGGCCATGCAGGAAAAGGGCATGATCCTGGCGGGCCTGTCTCCCGACGGCCGCCTGGTGGAGATCGTGGAGGTCCCGGACCATCCGTGGTTCGTGGGCGCCCAGTTCCACCCGGAGTTCAAGAGCAGACCGGACCGGCCCCATCCCCTGTTCTACGGCTTCGTGAAGGCCGCCGTGGAGAAAGCGGAAGCGTAGGGCGGGGCGCCCCGCCCTTCCCCGCCGGTAAGATGAACATACCAAAGGAGAATCATCTGATGAATCATTTTCAAAAGATCGCCGCTCAGCTGGAGAGCCATGACCTTGACGCCATCCTGCTGACGGGGGAGGCCAACCGCTTTTACGGCTCCGGCTTCCACTCCGCCGGCACCGACGGCGTGGCCCTGGTGACCCGGAAGAGAAACTACTACTTCACGGACTCCCGGTATACGGAGGCCGCCGCCCGCTATGTGCAGGGGGCGGAGCTGCGGGAGATCGGTCGCGGCCGGGGGTATGGCGCTCTTGTGCGGGAGGTCGTGGCAGAGGAGCGTATCCGCCGTATGGGTTTCGAGGACACCTATATGACCGTTCAGGACCATGAGCGCTACTGCAAGGCCCTGTCCTGCGACCTGGTCCCCGCCACGGACCTGCTGTGGGACCTGCGGATGGTAAAGGATGACGAAGAGATCGAGGCCATGGTGGCCGCCCAGCGCATCGCGGAACGGGCGCTGACCGATATCCTGGAGGAGATCCGCCCCGGCGTGACGGAAAAGGAGATCGCCGCCCGGCTCCAGTACCTGATGCTGCACTACGGCGCGTCGGATATGTCCTTCGACCCCATCGTGGTGTCCGGCCCCAACGGCAGCCTGCCCCACGGCGTCCCGTCGGAAAAGCCTATCCGACAGGGAGAGTTCGTTACCATGGATTTCGGCTGTATTTACCATGGCTACTGCTCTGACATGACCCGCACCGTGGCTGTGGGCTTTGCTACCGAGGAGATGCAGGCCGTCTACAACACGGTCCTGTCCGCCCAGAAGGCGGGCATCGCCGCCGCCAGGGCCGGCCTGACCGGACGGGAGGTGGATGGTGCCGCCCGGGCTGTCATTGACGCCGCCGGGTACGGGGACTATTTCGGCCATAGCTTTGGCCACGGTGTGGGTGTGGAGATCCACGAGGCTCCCAATGCCTCCCCTATGAACGACAAGCCCCTGCCTGCGGGAGCCGTTATCTCCGCCGAGCCGGGCATCTACCTGCCGGGAAGGATGGGCGTCCGCATCGAGGATGTCATTATCCTGACGCCGGAGGGCTGCCGGAACATCACCAAAGCCCCCAAGGAACTGCTGATCCTGTAAGGGAAGGGTATATCCGAAAGTTTCCCGCGGAAGCAATCGTTTCCGCGGGAATTCTTTGCGGAAGGGGCCGTTGACAAAGACGGGTCCGGGAATCATAATAAAAAAAGAAACACCTCATCGAAGGAGAACATTGCATGGATACAGTTTATATCACCGGACACCGCAACCCGGATACCGACTCTATCGTCTCGGCTATGGCGTATGCCGCTTTGAAAAACGCCCTGGGCCAGCGGGAGTACAAGGCCGCCCGACTGGGACAGGTCAGCGATGAGACCCAGATCGTGCTGGACCGCTTCGGGTTCCAGCCCCCCATGCTCATCAGTGACGTTCGCAACCAGGTGCGGGACCTGGATTATGATACGCCGCCCACCCTGGACGCCTCCGCGACGATCAGCCGGGCCTGGCAGGCTATGCAGAAGGACCGGGTATCCGCCATGCCCGTGACCAACGAGGACGGCACCCTGTACGGCATGCTGTCCGCCGGAGATGTGGCCAACTATGACATGACCTCCGTCCGGGACCCCCGGGTCCAGAATGTTCCTGTGTACAACCTGCTGTCTGTGCTGGAGGGCCAGATCCTCAACGAGGGTACCGAGCTGTGGGAGGAGGTCTCCGGCGCGGTGACCATCGCCCTGCCCGCCGGACGGGAGAACCTGATGTTCTGCGGGAAGGATGTCATCCTAGTCTGCGGCGACCAGCCGGATATGCTGCGCCGTGCGCTGGAGCAGCAGGTGAACTGCGTGCTGGTGTGCCAGGCGGAGGTGAGCCAGGAGTTCATTGAGATGGCGAAAAAGACCTGCATCATCTCCACGCCATATGATGCCTACCGCGCCGTGCGGCTCATCCAGCACGCCATGCCTATCAGCAGCATCTGCAAGACCAAGGACATGGTCTGCTTCCATCTGGACGACTACATTGACGATGTGCAGGACACGGTCCTGGAGAGCCGTTTCCGCTCCTATCCCATTCTGGACGAGGAGGAGCATGTGGTGGGGACCCTGTCCCGGTACCATCTGCTGCGGCCCCGCCGCAAGCGGGTCATCCTTATGGACCACAACGAGAAGGCCCAGTCCGTACCGGGCCTGGATCAGGCCAGGATCATGGAGATCGTGGACCATCACCGTCTGGCGGACATTGAGACCAAGGACCCCATCTACGTCCGCAATGAACCGGTGGGCAGCACTACCACCATTGTGGCGGGCATGTATCAGGAAAAGGGCTTGATGCCCACGGCGAAAATGGCGGGCCTGATGGCTGCGGCCATCGTATCCGACACGGTCATGTTCAAGTCTCCCACCTGCACCCAGCGGGACATCGACATGGCCAACCGCATGGCCCGCATTGCCAACGTCTCCCTGGAGGAACTGGGCAAGGCCATTTTCTCCGCCACCTGCGGCGACGATAAGACCGTGGACGCCATGCTGAAAACGGACTATAAGGAATTCCACATTGCCGGACATAACCTGGCGGTGAGCCAGATCACCTGCATGGATTCGGACCGCCTGCTGGCGCGGAAGCAGGAATTCTTCTACGCCATGGGCGCCATCCGCAAGGCCAGAGAGCTGGATACGGTGGTGCTGATGATCACCGACGTGCTGCTGGAGGGCACCCATCTGCTCTTTACCGGCGACGAGGACACCATCCGCCAGGCCTTCAACATCAGGAACGGGGATAACTGCGCCTTCCTGCCCAAGATCATGAGCAGGAAGAAGCAGGTCATTCCCACGCTGTCTGCTTTGTGGGGCTAATACCGTCGGCAAAGGGACTTTGCCGCTTTGCCGAAAAGGCTGCGGCCCGCTGCGCGCAAGAATCGTCCGCCTGCGGCGGGCGGTTCGCACACTTGCGGGCCGGGAAGTATTTTCTCCGATGTATATGCCGCCGGAGAAAATGAATTATACTTTCTTCGCGCCTGCGGGCGCGAACTCTGTGAGGCTGTTTTCCGAATAAAAAGGTTCCAGGCCCTCTGGCCTGGAACCTTTTTTGATATCACAACGTATTCATTTCTTAAAGGTGCCGAACAGGCCCCGGACAATCTGCTTGCCCAGCTCCCGGCCCACGGTGTTGGCGGCGGAGTTGATGGCCTTCTCCAGGGGGTCCTGCTTTTTGCGGCTGGAGGTGGTGCGGCGGGTGGTGGAGGTACGTCGGGGGGCGGCCTGGCGGTACATCCGCTCCCGTTCCCGCTGTTCCTTCTCCCAGGCGGCCTGCTGGGCCTTCAGCTCCTTCTCCCGGGCCTTCTGCTCCTTTTCCCAGGCGGCCTGGCGGGCCTCTTCCTCCTCCCGGGCGGTCTCCTGCTGCCGGACCTCCTCCAGTACCTCATAGGCGGAGCGCCGGTCCTGGACCTGGCCGTATTTCTGCGCCAGGGGGCTGCTCTGGACAGCGGCCTTGACCTCCGTTTCCGGGGCGGCGCTCATGGAGCTGCGGGGCGGCAGGATACCGGCTTTCTCCACAATGGAGGGCACGCCCTTCTCGTCCAGCACGGACACCAATGCCTCGCCCACGCCCAGGGCCTGAAGGGCCTCCTCGGTGTTGAAGGCGGGATTCACCCGGAAGGACCGGGCGGCGGCCCGCAAGCCCTTCTGGTCGTTGGGGGTGTAGGCCCGCAGGGCGTGCTGCACCCGGTTGCCGATCTGGCCCAGGACGCTGTCGGGGATGTCGGAGGGGTTCTGGGTGATGAACCAGACGCTGACGCCCTTGGAGCGGATGAGCCGCACTACCTGTTCCACCTTTTCCACCAGCGCCTTGGGAGCACCGTTGAACAGGAGATGGGCTTCGTCAAAGAAGAAGGCCAGCTTGGGCTTGTCCAGATCTCCGGCTTCCGGCAGCATTTCATACAGCTCGGAGAGCATCCACAGTAGGAAGGTGGCATACAGCAGGGGGTGTTGGAACAGCTCCTGGCACTCCAGAATGTTCATGATACCCCGGCCGTCCTCCGCCCAGTCCACCCAGTCGGCAATGTCCAGAGCGGGCTCTCCGAAGAAGATGTCGCCGCCCTCGTCCTCCAGCTGCAGCAGCGCGCGCTGGATGGCGCCCACGGACTGGCTGGAGATGTTGCCGTAGGTCAGCTTATACTCCTTGGCGTTGTCGCCCACATACTGGACCATGCTCCGCAGGTCCTTCAGGTCGATCAGCAGCAGGCCCTGGTCGTCCGCAATGCGGAACACGATGCGCAGAACGCCGCTCTGGGTGTCGTTCAGCCCCAGCAGACGGCTCAGCAGTTCCGGACCCATTTCAGAGATGGTGGTGCGGACGGGATGGCCCTGCTTTCCGTACACATCGAAGAAGCGGACAGGATAGGCGGTGTAGTCAAAGCCGGTGATGCCCATGGTGTCGATGCTGCGGCGGATGTGCTTGTTCTCACAGCCGGGCAGGCACATGCCGGACAGGTCTCCCTTGATGTCCGCCAGGAACACGGGGACGCCCATGTCGCTGAAGGACTCCGCCAGCACCTTCAGCGTGACGGTCTTGCCGGTGCCGGTGGCGCCGGCGATGAGACCGTGGCGGTTGGCCATGCCGGGCTCCAGGTAGATGGGGTGGTCGCTGGTAGCCAGCCAGATCTTGTGCGCTTCGTTCATGTACATAGGAAACCCTCCCGTGTTTTCTGAATGTTCAAGGTCATGATACCATGAAGGACACGCCCCGTCCAGATTTCACGCAAAAAAAGTCCCGCCGGTGCCGGCGGGACTTCAAAGTATTCAAGATTGCCGTTTGGCGTAAAACCGCATAGACAGGGAGACGGAAACAGCGGTCAGCACCAGGGCGGCGATCAACAGGACAACCAAAATGGGGCCCTGGAAAGCGAAGGGGGCTCCATTGGACGCGGATTCAGTGATGGAGGCGATGGCCCCGGCGCCGCCGCAGACCAGGAAGATGATCAGGAACATGCCCAGCCGTCCTCTCTCCACACCGAGACGGAACATCAGCGGCAGAGAGATAGCCAGGATGCAGAGGGCACCCAGAACGGACATGGCCAGCGTACCCGGCAGAAACGCTCGGTCGATCACCAGGGAGATGATCGCCTGCAGCAGGCCGGACAGCACCGCCGCGCCGCCGATGCACAGCCAGCCGAATACATACTTGCTCAGCACCACATCCCGGGTGGAGTATGGCATCATGGCGGCCAGCTGGTCCCATTTGCTCCGCTCGTCATAGGCCAGAGCGGTGTAGGGCAGCATAGAGGTGTATATCACGGCGAAGGCGTTGTTGAACCCACTGGGCAGGGCGGAGAAAATGAGGATCAGGATCAGAAAATACTTCATCTGCCGCCAGATCACATAGGTATCTTTTATAATGAGAGCTTTCATCTGTTCTTCGCTCCTTTCACCAAAAACAGCACCACATCTTCCACTGTGGGCTTTTCCAGCCGGAACCCGGTGGGGGCCAGGTCCCGTTTGACGAGGGCCCGCACGCCGCCGTAGCGGCTCTCCTCCCGGGCCACGATGGCCTCGGGCTGCAGGCAGTCCAGGTTTTCCCGGGAGTCCTCGAAAATGCCGTACTGCTCCAGAAGCTGGTCCTTTTCCTCACAGAACAGCAGGTCGCCCTTATGGATGAAGGCGATGTAGTCGCAGAGCTTTTCCAGGTCGCTGAGGATGTGGGAGGAGATCAGGATGGAGTGGTCCTCCTCCCGGGTGAACTCGTTGAAAATATCCAGCACCTCGTCCCGGACAATGGGGTCCAGCCCGGCGGTGGCCTCGTCCAGTACCAGCAGCTTGGGCTGGTGGCTCAGGGCCACGGCGATGGCCAGCTTCATCCGCATGCCGCGGGAGAAGTCCTTGAACTGCTTCTTTTGGGGCAGGTCAAAGCGCTTCAGATAGCTGTCATACAGCCCATGGTCCCACCGGCGGTAGGTGGCCGCCATAATCTTCCCCACCTGAACGGCGTTGAGGGACTCGGGGAAGTAGGCCTCGTCCAGCACCACACCGATGTCCTCCTTCATCTCCCGGAATTCCGGGGAGAACACATCCACGCCCAGCACGGAGGCTGTGCCGCTGTCGGGCCGCAGGGCTCCCATAAGCAGGCGGATGGTGGTGGACTTGCCGGCGCCGTTCTCGCCCACCAGACCGCAGATGGTGCCGCTGGGCACCGCCAGGTTCAGGTCCCGGATGGTGAAGTCGCCGAAGGATTTGTTGATATGAGACAGTTCAATGGCATTCATTGGGATTCCTCCTCCAACAGGATGCGGAGCATCTCCTGCAGCTCCGGCGGGGTCACGCCGCAGCTCTTTGCCAGCTCCACGGCGGCGGACAGGTGGTCCTCCAGGTTTTTCAGCTGCTGCTCCCGGATGAGATCGAGATTTTTTTCCGCCACGAAGCAGCCCTTGCCTGCCACGGTGGTGACGAAGCCCTCGGCCTCCAGCTCGTCATAGGCCCGCTTTGTGGTGATGACGGAAATTTTCAGGTCTTTGGCCAGAGCCCGGATGGAGGGCAGTGCCTCCCCCGGCTGTAGCGCCCCGGCGATGATCTGGGCCTTGATCTGGGAGCTAATCTGGTCGTAGATGGGCTGGCCTGCGGTGTTTCGGATAATGAGTTCCATGGAATTCCTCCGTTCGTACTGTACATGTACAGTATATACAGTATACACAGAATGTCAAGAGGAAATTTGAAAAAACTTTTTGTGGCATTTGATATAGGAAGCCGGGCAGTTTTGTGTTATATTAGAGTGGCAAAATTGTTTGGGAGGCCAAGGCTTTGGAGCAGATCAGCGGCGTCAACAACTGGAAACTGGTCATCCGCCGTGAGGCGGAGGGCGTGACCATCCTGCGGGCGGAGACCTGCGACCGGCAGGCCGCTCTGCCGGACACCCTGTTCGGCCTGCCCGTCATTGCTTTGGGGGGACATGCCCTGACGCCGGGGCGCCAGCCGTCGGAGGGGGAGGAGGTCTTGGTGACCTGCGGCCCCGCCGGAGATGATTGGGACAATCGCCAACTTGAGGACCTGCGCCTGCCGGAGACCTTGCGGCGGGTGGGGGACTACGCCTTGTTCAACTGCACCGTCCTGCGGACATTGCGGCTGGCGGATACCGTTGCTTACTGGGGCGGCGGTGTCCTCATGAACTGCCGCCAGCTGGATACCTTCCACCTGACCTGCACCGGCCGGGAGGGAGAGCTGATGGACTATCTGGTGGGAGAACTGCCCCGGGAGCTGGACATGACCCTCTCCTACCCGGGCGGACAGACCGCCCGGGTGATTTTCCCGGAGTACGCGGAGGTCTTTGAGGAAAACGTCCCCCATCATCAGTTTGATTTCCACATCCAGGGGGCGGGATATCCCTACCACCACTGCTTTTATCACAAGCAGTTCAGCCTCCGGGACTATGACCAGCTGTGGAAGGGGTATCTGGGCATGGAACACGAGGAGGACTGCGCCCTGCGGCTGGCCTGGTGGCGGCTGCGGTATCCCATGGACCTGACGGAGCGGGCGGAGGAGGCCTACTGGGCCTACCTCCGGGACCACGGGGCGGCTGCCGCCCGGTGGCTGCTGTCCCGGCGGGACGCGGCGGGACTGCGGACCTTGTTTTCCCGGACGGACTGGACCCGGGAGGACCTGTCGGAGCTGTGTGACCTGGCCCGGGGGCAGGACGCCACGGAGGCTCTGGCGGTACTGCTGGAGGAGCAGCACAGGCGGTTCCCCTCTGGCATGGACAAGACGTTTGATTTGTAAGCTGACGGAAAGGGGGCGGGTACATGGAGGAGCGGAAGGACCTGTCCGCCATCGGACAGGATATTTTGCTGACGGCCCGGAACGAACTGTATATGAACCTGCCCTACCTGGACGTGGCCCTGTGCGCGCTGCGCTTCGTGCCGGGAGGCGGCATGACGTTGTCCCTGGCGACGGACGGCGAGCAATTATACTATGACGGCGCCTGGCTGGCGGACCGCTATCTCCGCAGCCGGGTGGCGGTGAACCGGGCGTACTTGCATGTGATTTTGCACTGTATGCTGCGGCACTTGGCGAAAAAGCGGGGCAAGGTCCCGGAGCTGTGGGACCTTGCCTGCGATGCGGCGGTGGAGAGCATCCTGGACAGCCTCCACTATCCCTGCCTGGAGGAGGGCACCGTGCCCGCCAAGCAGAAGTTTTACGGTGAGTGCCGCCAGGACATGCCGGTGCTGACGGCGGAGGGCATCTACCGGAAGCTGCTGCGGATGGACTTGCCGGAGTACCAGGTAGCCCAGCTGCAGCGGCGGTTCCTGGTGGACGACCACGGTCTCTGGGACCCGGAACAGAAGGATAACCAGGAACAGAGTCAGCAGCAGGACGAGAAGTGGCGGGACATGTCCGACAAGACCCAGACCGCCATGGAGACGGTGCTGGCGGACCAGGGCACCGGCGGCGAGGCCGTTTTGGAGCAAATTAAGGTGGCCAACCGGGACGATGTGGATTACCGGGCTTTTCTGCGGCGGTTCGCCGTGCCCCGGGAGGTCATGGCGGTGGACGGCGACGCCTTTGACTATATTTTCTACACCTACGGCCTCCAGCTCTACGGCAACATGCCCCTGGTGGAGCCGCCGGAGACCAAGGAGGAAAAGCGCATCGAGGACTTTGTCATCGCCGTGGACACCTCCATGTCCACCTCCGGCGAGCTGGTGCGCCAGTTCCTGGCCTGCACTTACGGCATCCTGCGGAGCACTGGGACCTTCACCCGGAAGGTGAACATCCGCGTCATCCAGTGCGATGACCAGGTGCGGTCCGACACGGTGATCCGCGATTTGGAGGACCTGAAGCAGTACATGGAGCACTTTGAACTCTGCGGCGGCAGCGCCACGGACTTCCGCCCGGTGTTCGAGCACGTGGCCCGGCTGCAAAAGGAGGGGGCTTTCACCTCTCTCCGGGGCCTCATCTACTTCACCGACGGCATGGGCATCTATCCTCAGAAGCGGCCGCCCTACGATGTGGCCTTCGTGCTGCTGGAGGAGCCGCCCCTGACCGTGAAAATGCCGCCCTGGGCCATCCGGCTGGTGCTGGACCTGCCGGGGCTGGAGCGGGCGGTCCGGGAGGCCGCTGAGGCGGACGAAATTGATCTGGAAGAACTTCCCGAGTTATAACGGAGGAATTACGATATGAACATCAAACAGGCAAAACAGGAGATTGCCAACACCCTCAAGGCGTATCTCACCCGTGACGAGCTGGGGAATTACCTGATCCCCGCCGTCCGCCAGCGGCCGGTGCTGCTGATGGGCCCTCCGGGTATCGGCAAGACCCAGATCATGGAGCAGATCGCGGCGGAGGAGGGCGTTGGCTTGGTGGCCTACACCATCACCCACCACACCCGCCAGAGCGCCATCGGCCTGCCCTTTATCGAAAAGCGCACCTACGGCGGGGAGGAATTCTCCGTCACGGAGTACACCATGAGCGAGATTCTGGCCTCCGTGTACCAGCTGATGGAAAAGACCGGCATCAAGGAGGGAATCCTCTTCTTGGACGAGATCAACTGCGTCAGCGAGACCCTGGCCCCCATGATGCTGCAATTTCTGCAGTGCAAGACCTTCGGCAACCAGCGTTTGCCGGAGGGCTGGCTCATCGTGGCGGCGGGCAACCCGCCGGAGTATAACAAGTCCGTCCGGGACTTCGACGTGGTGACGCTGGACCGGGTGAAGCGCATTGACGTGGAGGAGGACTTCACCGTCTGGAAGGAGTACGCCTACCGGAAGGGCCTCCACGGCGCCGTCATATCCTATCTGGATATCAAGAAGGACAACTTCTACCGCATCGAGACCACCGTGGACGGCCTGCAGTTCGCCACCGCCCGGGGCTGGGAGGATTTGAGCGAGCTGATCATCGCCTACGAGAAGCTGGGCCTCCGGGTGGACCGGGAAGTGGTGGGGCAGTACATCCAGCTGCCCCGTGTGGCCAAGGACTTCGCCAACTATCTGGAGCTCTATTACAAGTACCAGCGGACCTATCACGTGGAGGACATTCTGACGGGCACCTGGCAGAACATCACCATGCTGGAGCTGCGGGAGGCGCCCTTTGACGAGAAGCTGTCCGTCATGGGCCTGCTGCTGAGCCGCCTGGCGGAAGCTGCCCGGAAGACCCGGCGGCAGGATGAGCTGACCACCGCCCTCCACGGCGCCCTGACGGACTTCAAGGCCAAGATCGCGGATGCCGAGCCCCAGGCGGTGCTGGCCCAGCTGGTGTGGCAGCGGCAGGAGAAGCTGAAACGGGCCAAAGAGGCCGGTCAGCTGGACAAGGAGACCCGGGACCTGGGGATGCGGGAGTTGGGCGCCCTGGAGGAGTACCGCCAGCGGCTGACCAAGGAGGAGATCACCGCCTCCGGGGAGGCCATGGAGGCCGTCCGGGGCTGGTTCGGCGGAGAGGTGGAGAAGCGCAGGGCTCTGGCGGCGGAGGCCGGCGCCCGCTTCGACAATGCCTTCCGCTTCCTGGAGCAGACCTTCGGCCAGAGCCAGGAGCTGGTGATTTTTGTGACGGAGATCACCTCCGGTCACGATACCAGCTGGTTCGTGGAGAACTTCGGCTGTGACGCCTATTTCCGGCATAATAAGGAATTGCTGTTTGACGACACCCGGCGCCGTATCCGGGACGATATCGCCGCCGCCAGAGCGGCGCAACAGGAGGAGAATACTCATGAGTGAAGATCTGAAACGCATTGAAGCCGTGCTGGACGAAAAGGTCCGCCCGTCCCTGCGGGCCCACGGCGGTGAAATTGAGATCGACCATCTGGAGGACGGCGTGCTGTATGTGAAGCTGCTGGGCCAGTGTGCCGGCTGCCCCTCCGCGGACCTGACCAACGAGACGTTGGTGGAGGCGGAATTGGTGCAGGCACTGCCGGAGCTGGTGAAAAAGGTGTCGGTGATCCAGACTGTCAGCGATGAGCTGTGGGAGCAGGCAAAGCGGCTTCTGCGGGATCATCACCTGTAAAATAGCTGAAAAAGTCGTGGAAAAAACTCCCAAAGGCGGGAGCAGGGGCCGGTTGGGCCGCTTTGCTCCCAAGGAAGAGCGCGCCTTACAGCCGCAGGACAAGCCGGTCCCCCGTTGGGGGCTGGCTTGTTTTTATAGGCTGTTTGCGAAATAACAAACTTTTATGCCGCCTAAAAAATTTTTAGAAAATGCTTGCATTTGCGTAAATATCGCGCTATAATTTGCGCAAATGGTTCGTGGTACTACATCATCGGGGTACCGATCGGGAGGAGGATCAATCACATGAGCAGATTAGAAGTGAAGATGCCCGGCCAGGCACAGGCCGTGGTGGAGCAGCTGTACCGAAATATGGAGCGGCGGATCGCCGCCAGCCCTCCGGGCCTGTGCCCTGTGGATATGGCGCTGAATTTTCTGAACCTGTGCCAGGCCCAGACCTGCGGCAAGTGCGTGCCCTGCCGTATCGGCCTGACCCAGCTCTCCAACATGATCCGGGAGGTGCTGGAGGGCGAGCCGGAGCTGAAGATCCTGGACCGGATCGAGGCCACCGCCCAGGTCATCGTGGACACGGCGGACTGCGCCATCGGCATCGACGCCGCCAACCTGGTGCTGATGGGCCTGAAGGGCTTCCGGGACGACTATGAGGAGCACATCCTCCACCACCGCTGCCTGGGTAGCCTGAAGAACCCCGTGCCCTGCGTGGCCCTGTGCCCCGCCGGCGTGGATATCCCCGGCTACATCTCCCTGGTGAACGCGGGCCGCTGCGCCGACGCCGTGCGGCTCATCCGGAAGGACAATCCCTTCCCCACCGCCTGCGCCTACATCTGCGAGCATCCCTGCGAGGCCCGCTGCCGCCGGAACATGGTGGACGACGCTCTGAACATCCGTGGGCTCAAGCGCTATGCTGTGGACCACGCCGGCAATGTTCCCCAGCCCAAGAAGGCTCCCGCCACCGGCAAGTCCGTTGCCATCATCGGCGGCGGCCCCGGCGGCCTCTCCGCCGCCTACTACCTGGCCCTCATGGGCCACAAGGTCACGGTCTACGAGCAGCAGGCAAAGCTGGGCGGCATGATGCGCTATGGCATCCCCAGCTACCGCTTCCCCCGGGAGAAGCTGGACGCGGAGATCGACTCCATCCTGTCCCTGGGCATTGAGGCCAGGACTGGAGTGAAGGTGGGCCAGGATGTGACCTTCGATCAGCTCCGGAAGGAGCATGACTGCCTGTACATCTCCATTGGCGCTCACACCGACAAAAAGACGGGTATCGAAGGCGAGGACAGCCAGGGCGTCATCTCTGCCGTGGAGATGCTGCGCCGCATTGGCGATGACGAGATGCCGGACTTCACCGGACAGAACGTGGCGGTCATCGGCGGCGGCAACGTGGCCATGGACGTGACCCGCAGCGCCATCCGTCTGGGCGCCGCCAAGGTCACCTGTGTGTACCGCCGCCGTCAGGAGGATATGACGGCCCAGCAGGAGGAAGTGGAGGGCGCCATCGCCGAGGGCGCCGAGGTCCTGACCCTCCAGGCACCGCTGAAGATCGAGGCGGACGAGAACGGCCATGTGACGGCCCTGTGGACCCAGCCTCAGATCATCGGTGAGATCGACAAGGCCGGCCGTCCCCGACCCAACACCGCAGCCGTGGAGCCTCTGCGCATCCCCGCCGATACCGTAATCGTGGCCATTGGCCAGGGCATCGAGTCCCGTGGCCTGGAGGAGAGCGGCATCAAGATCCAGCGTGGCGGCAATGTGGCTGCCAACACCAGCACCCAGATCCCCGACATCGAGGGCGTATTTGCCGGCGGCGACTGCGTCACGGGTCCCGCTACCGTCATCCGTGCCATCGCGGCGGGCAAGGCAGCAGCCGCCAACATCGACGACTATCTGGGCTTCAACCATGAGATCAAGGTGGACGTCACAGTGCCCACGCCCCGCTGCACGGACCTGCGGCCCCGGGGTCGGGTCAATCCCGGCGAGCGGGACGCCAGCGAGCGGAAGTGTGACTTCCAGTGCATCGAGTGCGGCATGACGGACGAGGAGGCCTCTCAGGAGTCCTCCCGCTGCCTGCGGTGCGACCACTTTGGCTATGGAATCTTCAAGGGAGGACGTGTGGAGAAATGGTAAACTTCAAGATCAATGACCGGGAACTGTCCGCCGCGGCGGGCACTACGATCCTGGAAGCCGCCGAAAAGGCCGGCATCCCCATCCCCCACCTGTGCTTTCTGAAGGACATCAACGAGATCGCCGCCTGCCGCATGTGCGTGGTGGAGGTGGAGGGCACGGACCGGCTGGTCCCCGCCTGCAACACCGAGGTGCTGGAGGGCATGGTCATCCAGACCAACTCCCCCCGGGTCCGGCAGGCCCGGAAGACCAACCTTCGTCTGATCCTCAGTCAGCACAACTCCAACTGTACTACCTGCGTCCGCAGCGGCTACTGCGAGCTGCAGAAGCTGTCCCACGACCTGAATATCCACTATCAGCCCTACGACGTGCAGCCGGAGCGGTCCCGGGTGGACCTGAGCGTCCCCATCGTCCGGGAGGCCAGCAAGTGCATCAAGTGCATGCGCTGCGTGCAGGTCTGCGACAAGATCCAGGGTATGCACATCTGGGACGTGGCGGGCACCGGCTCCCGCACCACCGTGGATGTCAGCTACAACCGCTATCTGAAAAACACCGCCTGCGTGTTCTGCGGCCAGTGTGTCACCCACTGTCCCACCGGCGCCCTGACGGTCCGGGACGATACCACCAAGGTCCTGCGGGCCCTGGCGGACCCCGAGATCACCACGGTGGTCCAGGTGGCTCCTGCCGTGCGGGTGGCCTGGGCAGAGGTATTCGGCGGTGTGAACAGGACCAAGCAGGTCCCCGTGGGCAAGCTGGTGGCGGCCCTGAAGCGCCTGGGCTTTGACTACGTGTTTGACACCAACTTCAGTGCTGACCTGACCATCATGGAGGAGGGCAGCGAGTTCCTGGAGCGGTTCACCCACCGTGGGAAGCACCGCTGGCCCATGTTCACCTCCTGCTGCCCCGGCTGGGTGCGGTTTTTGAAGACGGAGTTCCCTGCCTATACGGAGAACCTGTCCACCGCCAAGTCTCCCCAGCAGATGTTCGGCGCCGTGGCCAAGAGCTACTTTGCCGAGAAGATGGGCATCGACCCCCACAAGATGTGCGTGGTTTCCATCATGCCCTGCTCCGCCAAGAAGGCGGAGAGCGAGCTGCCCACCATGAAGGATGCCTGCGGTGACCGGGATGTGGACGTGGTGCTGACCACACGTGAGATGGTGCGCCTGTTCCGCAGTGACTGCATCGTGCCCGCCGATCTGGAGGAGACGGAGTTCGACAGTCCCCTGGGTACCGGCACCGGCGCGGCGGTGGTATTCGGAGCCACCGGCGGCGTCATGGATGCGGCCCTGCGCAGCGCCTATTACCTGGCGACCGGCAAGAATCCGGACCCGGACGCCTTCGAGCAGGTGCGGGGCAGCAAGCCTTGGAAAGAGGCCACTTTCAATATTCCCGGTGCCGGCGATGTCCGGGTGGCGGTGGTCAGCGGCTTGGCCAATACCAGAAAGCTGATGGAGGCGGTGGACAGCGGCGAGGTGGATTATGACTTTGTGGAAGTCATGGCCTGCCCCGGCGGCTGTGCCGGCGGCGGTGGTCAGCCCATCCACGAGGGCGTGGAGATGGCGGCCTCCCGCAGCAGCCAGCTGTGGAAGCTGGATGCCAAGGCCCCCGTCCGGTTCTCCCATGAGAATCCGGATGTGCAGGCCCTGTACCGTACTTACCTGAAAAAGCCCTTGGGGGAGAAGGCTCATCACCTCCTCCACACGGACCACGAGGCCTGGGAAGCCAATCCCGGCCGCTGAGAGAACAAACGACCCGGCCCACTGCGAAAGCAGTGGGCCGGGTCAGCTTTGTGCTCAATATAAATGCCTGCGGGGTACGGCGAGGGTTTGAAGCAGGGAATCAGCCTGCTGAATATCTGCTTTCCGATACAGATTCCTCGGGACCGTCAGCAGCAGACGGCCGTTCTTCCCCAGGGACAGGATGGAAAGGTGGGCATTGGGGCCGGTGCCCCGGGCGGAGCGGGGGTCGTGCAGACGAAACTCAGCCACGATATCTGTATAGGGGATGACATTGACGGAAAACCGGGTGCGGTCCTCCAGATGGTCGCCGCAAAAGGTGAGGCTCCGGCCCCTCCGCCACCACCACCAGAAGGCCAGGGGCGGTGCCGGAGTCAGCATCAGCAGGGCGGCCAGCCAGTGGCCGGACACCAGCATCATGAGGAACATAGGCAGGCAGATCATCACCGCGAAGCCCGTCATCAGCCAGCAGGGGAGCAGGTCCGCTTTCAGTCCCAGGGGCTCCATAAACGCTCCTCTCTGAAAAACCGGCCGGCGTCCCGCCGGCCAGTTTTTCATTTACTTCATCAGCTCACACACCAGGTCAGTGTAGGCGGAGGGGTCCTCCAGAGGCAGGCCCGCGATCAGCAGGGCCTGGCTGTACAGCAGCTGGGCGTACTTCTTCGCCTTCTCCGGGTCCTCTGTCACGGCGCTCTCCAGGGCGGCAAAGACGGGGTGCTCCACGTTCAGCTCCAGAATACGGTCGGCCTTGATGGGGGAGTCAGGCTGGACAGCCTGGAAATACTTCTCCATTTCGAAGCTCAGGCCTTCCCCGGCGGTGAGGCAGACGGGGTGGGACTTCAGGCGGGAGGAGGCTTTCACTTCCTTCACCTGGTCGCCCAGGGCCTCCTTCACGAAGTCAAAGGCGGCCTTGTGTTCGCCGGCGGCCTCCTCGGCCTTCTTCTCGGCGCCCTCCTCGATCTCCTGGTCCAGGATGGAGCGCAGCTCCTTGCCGTCCTTGTCCCGGACCATCTGGGCGCAGAATTCGTCGATGTCCTCGGTGAAATACAGGATCTCTATGCCCTTGTCCTTCAACAGCTCCGTCTGGGGCAGCTTGTCCACCTTGTCCAGGGTCTCGCCGGAGGCGTAGTAGATATACTTCTGGTCCTCCTGCATGCGGCCCACGTACTCGTCCAGAGTGACCAGTTTCTTCTCTGTGGAGGAGTAGAACAGCAGCAGGTCGCTGAGCAAATCCTTGTTGGCACCGTATTCGGCGGTGACGCCGTACTTGATCTGGCGGCCGAAGTTCTTCCAGAAAGTCTCGTAGCCCTCCCGGTCGTCCTTCATCATCTTGACCAGCTCGTTCTTGATCTTCTTCTCCAGGTTGGAGGCGATCACTTTCAGCTGGCGGTCGTGCTGCAGCAGTTCCCGGGAGATGTTCAGGCTCAGGTCGGGGGAGTCCACCACGCCCCGGACAAAGCGGAAATGCTCAGGCAGCAGGTCGGCGCACTTGTCCATGATGAGTACGCCGTTGGAGTAGAGCTGTAGGCCCTTCTCGTATTCCTTGGTGTAGTAGTCATAGGGGGTGGCGCCGGGGATGAACAGCAGTGCCTTGTAGGTGACGGCGCCTTCGGCGGACACGGTGATGACCTTCTGGGGGTCGGTGTAGTCGCGGAACTTGTCCCGGTAGAACTTGTTGTACTCCTCGGGCTTCACATTGGCCTTCCGCCGCTGCCAGATGGGCACCATGGAGTTGAGGGTATCTACTTCCGTGTAGGTCTCGTACTCCGGCTTGTCGTCGGGGCAACCCTCCTTCTTGCGGGTCTTGCTGACCTCCATGCGGATGGGGAAGCGGATGTAATCGGAGTACTTCCGCACCAGCTCCTGCAGCCGCCAGGGCTCCAGAAACTCGCTGTACTTCTCGTCATCGGTGTCGGCCTTGATGTGCATGATGATGTCGGTGCCCACGCCGTCCTTTTCACACTCGGTGATGGTGTAGCCGTCGGCACCGGCGGACTGCCACATGTAGGCGGTGTCGCTGCCGCACTTCTTCGTCACCACGGTGATGTGGTCCGCCACCATGAAGGCGGAGTAGAAGCCCACGCCGAACTGGCCGATGACGTCGGTGTCCTTGGCGTCGTCGCCCACTTCCTGCTTGAATTTGTAGGAGCCGGAGGAGGCGATGACGCCCAGGTTGTTCTCCAGGTCCTCCTTGTCCATACCGATGCCGTTGTCACTGACGGTGATAAGGCGGTTCTCCTTATCCACCTTCAGCTCGATCTTGAAATCCTTGCGCTTCATGCCCACGGAGTCATCCGTCAGAGCCTGATAGCACAGTTTGTCGCAGGCGTCGCTGGCGTTGGAGATGATCTCCCGCAGGAAGATCTCCTTGTGGGTGTAGATGGAGTTGATCATCAG
>CAYWYW010000029.1:0-21306 GCA_964462715.1 uncultured Oscillibacter sp. | reverse complement strand
TCCCCCTGTCCGCCCTGGCGGCCTTCCGCTGGAATCTGACGCCGGCGGCGGTATTTTTCCTCCTAAAGTGGGACCAACTCTATAAGATCATCCCCGTGGCGATCCGGCTCCACAGCTGGAAATGGGTGCGGGTCGTCACACGCAGCAACAGCGAAGTCTGAGCGTAACTCAGACTTCGCTGTTGTTTTTACTCCCGGTACACAGAAGTTCCCGGTGTATTTGCGATTTTTCGCTGCGGTCAATTGATGTAGCGCAGACGCCTGAGAAACTCCTGGTTCTCTGTTTTTTCACAAATGGCGTCAATTCCGGAAGAGATCACCCATATGGCCATTCCTCTTGCTGCGCAGGTCACCAGTGTATCGATGATCATTTCGTGATGTGCGGTCTCCTGACCGGCGAAGGGGAAAAAGCAGATCAGCAGCTTCGGATTCAGAAGATACCATTTGTAATAGGAAAAACGTAAGCGCTGCGGCAGCGGCCACGTTCGCAGGGGCTTTTGCAGATCCTCTCTGGCGAACCACCGGGATGCCTCGTCCAGAATGTTTTCCTTGACCCGCCTGGTGGCAACCCATTTGCCTGCTTTTGAAAGCAGACAGGCGCTCAGGTTGTCCAGCGCAGTTAAATTGTCAAACAGCACCCCGTTGGAGCGATCCGGCCGTTCAATTTGAATTCCTATTTCTGTGCCGATCAGTCTGGCCAGTTCTCCATGGGTATACACGGTTCCGTTCAGGCAGAACACACCGTCCAGCCAGCGCTGTCCGCCCAGAAAACAGTTCCGCAGCTGCACCGCTGTGCTGTAATTCTCGTCTCTTAAAAAAGCGATCTCACCGCTGCAAATTTGAAAATTCAGAGGCGGCATCCCGGGAAACGTCAGGTCGGATATGTGCAATACAACGCCGCCTCCACTGTACTGCCCGGCCTGCTTGATCCCGCTGTTGCGGCATTTCCAGCCAAGGATCTCGTATAGCCGCTCTCCGTATTCTTCCGGATACAGACGATAGAAGGTCTTTCGGTTTTTGATGACATCGATCCGGTCAGAGCAGCGGTACATAAATGCCTCGTCCAAATCAAACAGGATGACCGCCGTTCCTTGCTCCAGCAGCAGCCGGATGCACTGCATCAGCTTTTCCAGGTCCTTTTGGCGCAAAGTCTCTGTGAGCCGGTCCAGGATCAACAGTTCACTTTTCCAGAGCCATACCCGGAAAATACAAAGCCGGTAATAATCCAGCAGGGAAAGCTCCGCCAGGCTTAGCTCCATGGTAATGCACAGATCCATCTGCTGCATCATAGCCGCAGCGTCCGGACTCCTCAGCCGCTGCTCCACATCCCGTATCCGGCTCCGGTTCACGGTTTTTCCCAGTGCCATTAAAAAATCCCATACGGTCAATTCCCTGGATTCGAACCGGTACTTGTCCACGATCATACTGTTTTGCAGGATCCAGCGTTCCAGCACCTGCCCTCCCACCCGGCGGCCGCAGGAAAAGGCTTTGCCGGATTTCATGTGGGAGTATCCCTTAAAAATATTCAGATAGGCCGTGCCGGAGGTCAGATGATCGTCCACATAGATCCCGATACATTCCCCCCGGGAAACGGAGATCTCAAAATGATACTCACTGTCCTCACTCTGAAAGCAGCCGTGTTCGACCCGGATCAATTCCTCTTTCATGGGCGGTTACTCCTCCCGGAAAAGCAGCGGCAGCGTGACACAGCACTCCGTGCCGATTCCAACGGCGCTGAAAATGTGAAGGCCGTAATTCTCACCAAACATCAGCCGGATCCGGCTATTGACGTTGCGCAGGGCAATGCCGCCCTTTTGCTGGTCGGTGGGTGCCCCGGTATCCTCCGCAAATTGTTTGTTCAACTGTTCCACTCGCTCCTCCGGCATGCCGATGCCGTCATCCCGAACCCGCAGAAACAGGGTCCGGTCGCTGTTCTCCACTGCGATGCGGACTGTGCCGGGGCCCAGTTTGCCCTCCAGGCCGTGAGAGACCGCATTTTCCACCAGAGGCTGCAAAATCAGTTTCGGCATCCGCGCTTCCAGCAGCTCTTCGTTTTCCAGTTCCAGCTCCATGGAGATCTTGTCTCCGAAGCGGCATCTCTGGATCGTGAAATAGTTTTCCGCATTATCCAATTCATCCGAGAACGTCACATATTCTTTTACATTGGAGATGGTATAGCGAAAAAACGTGGCCAGTGCTTCCGTGGTCTCCGCAATGTCTTCGCAGTCCGCCAGCAGAGCATCCGTCCGGATCGCTTCCAGTGCGTTATAGAGGAAATGGGGATTGATCTGGTTCTGCAGCGCCAGATATTCCGCCTGCTTCTGCCGCAGCTTGGTGATCTCCTCGCCGTGCAGGCGTTCTTCTATATCGGAGAAAAAGACCTCCAGCAGCTGATTTCTTCCCCAGTCCGCCTGTAGGACTGCTTCCAGATCCCGGTCATTCCGATAACGCCAAAGTGCTTTTTTCAACTTCCATCCGGTCCACAGCCACATCGTATCACCTACTTGTACAGCTTTTTATAATCTGACGGACTAACGCCGGTAGCTTTTTTGAATAACCTGGAGAAGTATTTCAGGTCGCTGTAGCCAACCATCTCCGCCACATCCTGGACAGACAGCGTGTCGCCGCACAGCAGCTCCTTGGCCTTGCTGATTCGCAGCTCCGTCAGGTAATCCATGAAGTTCTGCCCGGTCTCTTTTTTAAACAAGGTGGAGAAGTAGGTGGCGTTGAATCCCACTGCGCTGCTGACATCCTCCAGTCGCAGCGCTTCCCGATAGTGCTGCTGCATATATCGCTTGGCTTCCGTGATGGGGCGCATCTCCCGCAGGGATCTTTCATCCCGCAATCGCTGTAGTTCCCGGCTGATATCCTGCCGCAGCAGTTGAAACGCACTCTGCGCATCTGGGCAGAGCCAGAACTTTTCCTCCATGTTCTCCGAAAATCGCTCCTCTGCCTGACCGTTTTGCTGCATCCCATACAGGCAGGCCTCCAGCACCTGGAAAAACCAATCCTCAAGCATTTGCCCGTTCAAATCTTCCAGAGAGAGTACCGCACGGAAACACGTATCCAATTCCTGCTCAAAACGCTCCTCATCCAGACACTCCGCCGCTACCTGAAATCTCTTTTTCTGGGCGGCTTCCATCATATACCGCCGCCCAAAGGCTGCCCGCTCGCTCTCCGCGTCCCGCCAGGACTGGGGGTGGCACAGGCGGTCCCGGCAAAACCACATGGCCTGGCGCATGGAGAGGATCGTCTCCTCGAAGTCAGTTTGCCGGCTGCCCAGACAGATGGTGCAGCGGAGATTGCCGAACATATCCCGCTGCTGCTCGATTTCCTTTTGGATCTTTGTAAAGCACTGCTTCACCGCCACGGTGCGGTATGCACTCATGCGCAGCACGATGGCAATGCCTTCTTTTCGAATAGCGGCGGCATAGACATCCGTCAGAGACTGCAGCTCCCGCCGGACGATCTCCAGCGCACTCCGGAGAATGACCTGATGGCCGCCCGGGTCCTGGGTGGTGCCGGCCATATCCACCCTCACCAGTGCCGCGAAGCAAACGCCTCCGGCGGTGCGAAAGCCCTCGTCCGCATACGCCATAAAGGGCTGCTGGTGTTCTGCCGCGTTGGCAAGGGACTCCATCAGCAGCTCCTGCTGGCGCTCCTGGCTCCTTTTCAGCTGGAATTCCAATGCTGCTTCCTTTCCCAGCTTGTCGCTCAGCCGCAGTAAAATACCGGTGAGCTCTTCCTGCTTGAGGGGCTTCAGCAGATAATCCTCCACGCCGTATTTCAGCGCATTCTGGGCATACTCAAATTTCCGATATCCGCTGATGACGATAAAATGCAGGTCCGGCTGTAGCTCCTTGGCCCGCTGGATCAGCTCGATCCCGCTGCATCCCGGCATCCGGACATCCGTGATCAACAGGTGTGGCTGCTTTTCCCGCACCAGCTCCAGCGCCCGCAGACCGTCGTTGGCCGTGCCGACGATCTCATAGCCCAACCGTTTCCAGTCGATCAGCTTTTGCAGCAGCAGAAGAATTTTGTTTTCATCATCCGCCAGAACAACCCTCAGCATGGCCCATTCCTCCGGTTTTTGTATAAAGAAAGGGAAAACGAAGCCGTTTTCCCTTTCTTTTTATTATAATCCTTTTACCTGGGTTTGCCAAGAGACATTTTCCGCAAATGCTTACTTGTAGTCGGCAACGTTGGAAGCGTCGATCCAAACACTGTCAGCGATGATCACGTTGTTTGCCAGAGTGCCGCCGTCCAGCAGGGTGACAGCTGCTTCCAGACCGCCTGCAGCCATGATGCCGCCGTCCTGAGCAACCGTACCGGTCATACGGCCGTCCTCGATTGCCTCATAGCCGTCGGGGGTGCCATCAACACCGGTGATGATGATGCCGCTGTTAGCGCCGGCAGCGTTACCAGCACCAACGGCCATACCGTCGTTCTCGCAGACGATAGCGTCCAGATCATAAGCGGACAGCCAGCTCTCAACAGTAGCCTGAGCCTTAGCGGTATCCCACTCGCAGTCAGCGGGAGCAATGACTTCCTTGATATCGGGATACTTAGCCAGAATGTTGCGATAACCCTCCAGACGGTCCAGAGCGTCAGTCACAGCAGAGGGACCGGTCAGGAATGCAACATTACCCTTGCCGCCCAGCAGGTCAGCAACGTGCTGCATCTCGTTCTCGCCAGCCTTGACGTTGTTGCCGCAGGAGATGGCAGAGATACCAGCGCTCTCCCAATCGGTGCAGACGGAGACAACATTGATCACAACCACGCCCGCGTCAGCAGCAGCCTTGGCAGCGTCACGCAGGCCATCGGGATCCACGGGCTCGAACAGGATGGCGTCATAGCCCTCGGAAACGCACTGCTCAATCTGGCTGATCTGAGTAGCGGCGTCCTGGTCGGCGCTCAGAATAGTCAGCTCCACGCCCAGCTCAGCGGCCTTGGCCTGAGCGCCCTCGGTGACGGCGATCTGGAAGGCGTTGGTCTGGTGCTGCTGGATCAGAGCGATCTTGTAGGCGCTGGACTCGGACTCAGCGGGCTTGTTCTCCTCAGCGGGGGCGGGGGTGCTCTTGCTGCCGCAGCCGGCCAGGACAGTCAGTACCATGGCGCAGGTCAGCAGCAGTGCCAGAAACTTGTTCTTCTTCATATTCTTTCCTCCTTAAAATGTATATGTAAGAGCGGAGCCAGGATACCGGACCCTGCTCTTGACACCCGATCAGTTCTTCTTGCTCTTTCCCTTAATATCGATCAGCACCGCCAGGACGATGATGGCGCCCTTGACGATCCGCTGCCAGTGGGAAGACACGCCCATGATATCCAGGCCGTTGGCGATGACCGTGATCAGCAGGCAGCCGACCACAACACCCCAGGGCTTGCCCACACCGCCGGACATGGACACGCCGCCCACCACACAGGCAGTGATGGCGTCCATCTCATAGCTCTCGGCGGCGGTAGGCTGGCCGATGGTCACGCGGGAAGTCATCAAAAAGCCGCTCAGGCCGGCCAGCAGACCGGCGATGGCAAAGGTGGAAATGCGGATCAGTGTGGTGTTGATGCCGGAGACCTTCGCTGCCAGCAGATTGCCGCCGCAGGCATAGACCCGGCGGCCGTATACGGTCTTCGCCAGGACGAAGGAGCAGATGACAATGATGACGGCCAGATAGAGGGCCAGCATGGGGATGCCGCAGAAGGTGGACGCGGCGACAGCCTTGTACTGTGCGCTGATGCCGATGACAGGCTTGCCTCCGGAAACCACCAGTGCCAGGCCGCGGACGGCGGTCATGGTGCCCAGGGTCATGATAAAGGGCGGCAGGTTACCGACGGCAACGCCAACGCCGTTGGCAATGCCGACGGCCAGGCCGGCCAGCATGGCAACGACCAGGGGTACGATCAGCGGATAGTTGCCCTGGCCCAGCATAGCGGCCAGAATACCGGCAAATGCCACCGTGGAGCCGACAGACATATCAAATCCGCCGGCAACGATGACGAACATCATACCGAATGCCAGGATGCCGTTGATAGACGCCTGCTTGAGGATATTGACCAGGTTGCCCGGCGTGATGAAGCTGGGCTTCAGGCAGGTCAAAACAATCACCAGCGCGATAAAAATCACGAAAATAAAATATTCGCTGATGAGAGTGCTGATACGTTTTCTCTCTTTCATGCTTTTCCCTTCCTTTATACCGTGATGGCAGAGGCCAATGTCATAATACGCTCCTGGGAGAATTCTTCGCGTTTGACCTCGCCGGAATAGTTGCCCTCGCACATGACAAGGATCCGGTCACAAATTCCCATTAATTCCGGGATCTCCGAAGAGATCATGATAACGGCTTTGCCCTGCTGCACCAGATTTCCCAACAGCAGGTAGATATCCCGCTTGGCGCCCACATCAATCCCTCGCGTGGGTTCGTCCAGAATGATGATATCCGGCTCGTTCAGCAGCCATTTGGCAATGACGACCTTCTGCTGGTTGCCGCCGGAGAGATTACCGACGATCTGATTGACGGAAGGGGTCTTGATGTTCAGCTTTTCGATGTACTCCTGGGAGGCCTTATGTGCCTTGGCTTTGTTGTAGAGACCGTTGGTCAGCAGCTTTTTGATGGCCACCATGGCGATGTTGTCGTTGACCGTCCCGCTCAGGTTCAGTCCTGTGACCTTTCGATCCTCGGTGATGAGCGCCACGCCTTCCTTAATAATATCCTGGGGCGAGGAGACCTTCACCTTTTTGCCCTTCACATAGATTTCGCCGCCGGAGAGCGGGTGCATGCCGAAGATGCCTTCCACCAGCTCGCTGCGGCCGGCACCGACCAGGCCGCCGATGCCTAAGATCTCGCCTTTGCGCACGGACAGGCTGACGCCCTTGACCTTGTTGTCCGCACGGGTGATGCTTTTGGCTTCAAACATCACGTCGCCGATCTCCGCGCTCAGCTTGGGATACACATCTGAGATCTCCCGGCCTACCATCATTTTGATCAGTTGAGCCTCACTCAGGTTTGCCGTATCGTCCGTGCCGATGTACTGTCCGTCACGGTAAACGCTGACCCGGTCGCAGATGGAGAAGATCTCCGCCATGCGGTGGGAAATATAAATGATGGCAACGCCTTTTTCCTTGAGCCTGCGAATATGATCGAACAGCAATTCCACTTCGCGTTCGGTGATGGCAGCGGTGGGCTCGTCCATGACGATCACCTTGGCGTTGACGGAAATGGCCTTGATGATCTCAATGAGCTGGCACTGTGCCACCGTGAGATTCCGCAGCGTCTCCCGGGGAGATACGTGCAGACCGCACTCCTCGATCAGCTTCTGCGCCTCTTCAATCTCGGCTTTTTTATCCACCAGGCCGTTTTTCCGCAGTTCGCGTCCCACAAAAATATTCTCGTACACGGTCATGTCCAGGATCGGGTTTAATTCCTGGTGGATCATCGCCACGCCCATATCCATAGCCTCTTTGGGATTGGATGCGTGATAGGGTTTTCCATCGAAGAGGATTTCCCCGCCGGGATCTTTTGTGTAAATGCCCATTAGAATCTTCATCAGGGTGGACTTTCCGGCGCCATTTTCTCCCATCAATGCATGGACTTCGCCGGGCCTTACCTGCAGCTGCACATGGTCAAGCGCAACAACGCCCGGAAAAGTTTTGCTGATATCTTTCATTTCCAGCACATATTCCACGCAATTCCCCCCTTTTATATAATCTTGTTATATTTTATCGAATTTTCCGGAATTTCGAAACATTTGTTTTTCACATGAAGGGGGATAATTTTTGGATTTTATAGCCGGGGTCCCATCGCGGCCCCTTCAGCATATCTTCTGTACGAACCAATGCTTTCCGGGCCTGTCCCCGTATGGGCAAGGTTTTTGTCAGCCCTCTGACTCAGTTTTCTCTCAGCCTTTCCGCCGGAAAAACAGAAAAATTCCTGAAATCTTGCGATTTCAGGAATTTTTTAGTATATCCCGCGATCTTCCCGCTGTTTTTATGCAGAACAGTTCTCTGCGTTGTCCGCCTTTGGAAGCAGCAGCTCCAACAGCTTGCTGCAGCTGACGGGAGGGGAAAAGTAGAAGCCCTGGATCATGTCTACCCCCCAACCGGAGAGCAATTCCAATTCCGCTGGGGTCTCCACGCCCTCTGCAACAACAGTAAAGCCCATATTTCGCAGAACGGATACGGTATTACGGTAAAGTGCGGCGGCTTTTTCGTCGGTACAGATGTCAGACAGAAGGGACCGGTCCATTTTGATGGCGGAAAAAGGAAGATTCAGCACAGAGTTCAGGTTTGCGTAGCCGGATCCGAAGTCGTCCAGACAAAGGCCGATGCCGGCGCTTGTGAACAGGTCGATGGTATTCCACAGGTTTTCGCTGTAATCGGTTGCCACCGTCTCGGTGATCTCAAAGGAGAAATAGGACGCGGGGAGGCCGCTGCCACGGATCGTGTCGACAAGCTGCTGGATGTGTCCCTTTTTCAAAAGTTCTATGGGGGATAGATTGATTTTGACGTTCTGGATCTGCTCCATCAATTCGGGGTGATCCTTCAGGAACGCACAGATTCGGCGCATTTGCAGCAGACCCAGCTGGGCGATCTGGTCACTCTTTTCTGCGATGCTGATAAACACCTCCGGGGAAACGGGACCCAGAGTGGGGTGGCGCAGGCGGCTGAGCGCCTCTATGGTGACATACCGCTTCTGGTCGGTGGAATAGACCGGCTGGAAATGGATCTCAAAGAGATCTTCCTCCAAAGCGGTCTGAAGGAAATGCTCGATTTCCTGTGTGTAACGGAAGCCCTTCAGTGTTTTTTGGTCTCCTTGGATCAGAACGGTTCGGCTTGTAGACGCGATGAGAGAGGAGAGATAATCCAGATAGCCCAGCAGGAATTCGCAGTCGTCCAGATCTTCCGCGTGAATGATGCCGCAAATCGCTACGGGAGAGGAGATGCTGCTTCCATTGATCTCCAGAGGCTGGGAGAACATCTCCTGAATCCTCTGTTGTGCGGTTTCGTACTCGGAGATGGTGGGGCAGATCAACAGAAAGCGTTTGCCGCTGCTGCGAAATACCAGTATGTTCTTGCCCACGAGCTGCAGCATTTGCGCCATTTGGATCAACGCCTGGTTTCCTACATCCGTACCCAGAATGCGGTTGATCCGCTTTAACTGGCAAAGATCCACCGACAGTACATGAAAGCTCTTTTTGCGCAGGAGGAAATGGCTGCACTGCTCCCGGAAATAATTCAGGTCATACAAGCCGGTAAGGCTGTCCATATGCTGGTACGGGTTGTTTAGAGTAAAAAACAGGATGGAAATGCTCATGGCGATCCCAAAGCCGGTCAACAGGACATCGTGATAGATGGCCTGGATCATCACGCAAATACCCACCAACAGCAGAAGCTTGCGGATGGCGCGGACCTTCTGACGGCCCAGCTGCGAGGCATATCGATGAAGGAACAGACGCCGAGATGATCCAGCACGCTCTGTACAGCAACATTCAGGTAGAAAAGCAGCAGGCACACGTTGAGACTGCGGAACCGGCCCATCTCCCCGGTGTTCCGGACGAAGTGGATCATGGGAATGGCCAGGGTCATAAAGGCGTAAAAGAATATGTAGCACACCGAGGGAGACATGTTGGTGAGCTGCTGGATCAGAGAAGAGTCCAGAGCGCACCAGATGGCACAGATGAACAGGAAACAGGCCACATTGGCAAAACGGGGGTCGGGCATGCGGATGACTGACAGGTAGATGTGGATTCCCAGGGCGATGATCCCCATGAACAGCATGGTGAAGACCATGGCAAAGGTGAAGATATCGTCTGCTGCCTGCCAGCGGAAAACGGCGTTGCTGCTGCCCAGATAGACGGCGGAGGGTTGAAAGTGACCGTCCCCGGGGTTCTGATAAACCAGAGCCAGCGGCTGGTTCTCCAGGTCACCCTGAAGGGAGGCGGTGCAGTACAGCTTGGAACGCATCTGTTCATTTCGGGGGAAATCCGAATCCTCATAGGCGTAGAGAATCTGATCTCCCAACAGAATCCGGAGACGGTAAACGGCGCCCCGGGTGGTCAGGTCATAGCTGGTGTCGACGGAGGAGAGACTGTCATTGTACAGCACCAGGTCCGCTCCGCTGTCCAATGTAAGGGAGCATGGCAGATCGACATCCACTCTCTGCCCATCCTGAAAGTAATACCAGTCGTCCAGCTGCTCCACGCCGTCCGGTGCGGAAGGGCGCTGAAGCCGCAAGGTCCCCAAGGAGAGAAACACAGCGGCCAGCACAGTGAGGATCAGAACTTTTTCAATAAGCGGGAAAAGCCGGAGCTTGTCAGTCATGGCATAGGCCTCTTTTCATGTAGGATATTTGGAAACAAAATCAAAAATAATCGCCATTTTTTGCATTATATGTATCTGCAGTATACCTTTCTGTTTTGAGAAAGCCAATGTGCTTTTCCGATGTATCAGGAATAGGAAAATGTCAGGAAAAAAACAGCAAAATGCAAATTGACAGCCATAGGCCCGTATGATAGGATAAACCGGAAAAGTTAGCTGGCTCTAACATAAGGAGGCTGCAAGGAAGATGATCTGGAGCGTGATCGCCATTACGGCTCTGGCTGGCATGGGCGGCACAGGTATGGGAGGACTTGTTTCCTGCCTGTTCCGCAAGGATTCCAGTAAGACCGTAAGCTTACTGCTGTCATTTGCCGCGGGGGTAATGACCTCCGTGGTGTGCTTTGACCTGCTGATGGAGGCACTGCATCCCAACGAAATGAGCAACGATGTGGGGCTGGTCGTGATAGGTGTACTGGTGGGCTATGTTGTCATCGCCCTGCTCAATGCCTGGATTGACCGCAACACCAACCACGAGGTAGCCCATATCGACGAAAACCATCCCCGTACCGCCGACTCTCTGGAGGAGTTGACCCATGCCAACCATTTGCAGGAGCACCGCGAGGGCCGGCAGCCCCGCAGCGGATTGTTTCTGGCTGGACTGGTGATGGCGGCGGCCATCGCACTGCACAATGTACCGGAGGGCATGGTCATCGGCGCGTCATTCGCCCGCACCGCACAGGAAACGCTTTTGAACCGCGGCGGGCTGACTATGGCCATCGTGATCGGTCTGCACAATATTCCGGAGGGCATGGCCGTGGCCGTGCCGCTGATCTCCGGCGGAATGCCAAAACGGCGCTCTGTCGTTGTCACGGCTCTGACCGGCTTTCCTACCATTCTGGGAGCCCTTTTAGGCTTTACCGTGGGCGCCATGGGGCCAATCGCCTTAGCACTGTCACTGAGCTTTGCATCCGGCGCCATGCTGTATGTGGTATTCGGCGAGCTGCTGCCGGAGTCCATCCTTATGTGGCGTTCCAAGCTGCCTGCTACCGCCACCATTGTCGGTATGTTGACAGGACTGGTCATCATCTATATGTGAGTTTCGCTGCCCCGCTGCCATTCAGACTAAACAGCAAAATGCCGCCCTTTGGGCGGCATTTTGGGCGTAGGGTCTTGGCTGACGCACCGATGCGCCTTGGGGGGTTGCTGCCAATGTTGACGCCAGTTGGCAAAAACAGGTAAGTGCTTTATCATTACCCTTTTATAAAGAGCGAGGGACTCGGTAGAGGGTATGCTTAAAAATTTGACGGTTACAATTTACCGAAAGAATGTGAAGTTACCGGTCTTTGCTGATGGCGGGGTGGATACCTTTGAAGGATATTTGAACAAGTGATATCATTTGAAGCCGGCTGCCGTGTCTGCGGAAACCGGTTTTGCTGTGCCACAGGCGATGATTGAACGCTTTAACGCTGTTTTCGCAGTGTGGCCCCCTTTGATATTGTGAGTGGTGGAACGCTGCAAAACGTTCCACCACTAGTATTCCATAGGAGTCAATCCATATTTGCTCCTGATTTTATAACAGAGCCAGCTCTGCTGTTCCCTGGAACAGAAATATTTCTGCACACGGGGTGCATGGATTCCGCATTTGAGCAAAAAAGAGGCCTGGTGCGGAACGGTCAGAGGCTCCAGCCTTTTTACCATCTGTTTTTTCACACGGTTCAACTTGCTTTCTTATGCCGTGCGGCATCAAAGACCAGACCATACTCTGAACCTCGCAAAGCAGGAGGGACGGCGAACCATCCGTATGCCTTGCGGTTCTCCGCGTATCCTGTCACAGTGTTTTCTCAGAAAATATCCAGATCCTGTCCGTTGACCACCGCACCTGTATAGCCGGCTTCCCGAATCTCTTTCAAGATGGTCTCACTCCACTTTTTGATCTCCGCATCCACATCCATCTGATCTGAAAAAACATCCAGATGGTAAATGCGGTGATAGGTCACAAGCAGTTTGGGCTGGGCCGCCATGGCAATCTCTGCGAGATCCACGGAGAGCGTATGTACCTCACGGTGGTATTTCTGCCATTGGGGTGTCCGCTGACTGAGGCCCGCTGTATATTCCGCCTCATGAAGCAGAATATCGCAGCCCTTTTCTTTCCCCTTGATGACTTCCAGAGGACATGTATCTCCGCTGATCAGAATGACCTTATCCGGCGTCGTGAAACGGTAGGCATAGCTTTCCGGTGTTCCATGACACACAGAAATCGCTTCTACTTCCACATACGGATCCTGATAGATCACACCCTCCCGGATCTCATGGACCTGGACATGATAACCGGTGGGATTGGCTTTCTCGAATCCGTGGATACGGAAATCGATATCCACCCCGTAAGCCTGTAAGATATCATCCGTCATACGGTTCAGTCCTCTGGGACCAAATACCTTCAACGGCTCCTGCCGTTCCAGCACCCATGGGGTAAAGATCAGATCCGGATATCCCGCCGTATGATCTGTATGAAGATGAGTGCAGAAAGAGGTTTTTAAGTTTTTGGGGTGCAGGACCGCTGACGTTGGGTTCCGCATTGGGCGTACCGGTACCCAATAATACAAGTTTTGTCTCCGCCATCAATTCTCTTCCTCAGTCACGTGTTTGATCGAGAGCCCTGTAAATCCGTACAGGAGACTGAAGATAGAAGTCAGATACAGCAGGAACAGATGCGGAAAAAAACACCCCAGGCCACGCCCGGTGTGCCGGACATATAAATGCAGTATCCGTGCCACGGGATCATAGGCCCTGCCAGCGTGCCGGAATCCTCAATACATCTGGACAGGATCTTCGGAGCGACCTTCGTTCCCTGAACATCGGCGCCATCAAACGGCCGGTCAGAACGTGGGACATGGGAGAAGAGCAGCTCATCAGGTTGGTTGCATAGCAACAAGCTTCGTTGCAAGAATCAGCGTTCCGCCGGAACGGATTCGCTTCACAAAGAAACGCAGAATACAGTCCAGAACGCCCAGACACTCCAGCATGCCGCCCATGCCGACAGCAAAGGTAATGATGGCCACATACTGAAGCATGCTTGCCATACCGCCTCTGTTCAGGACCGTTTTTAATACATCCGGCTCGATCTGGCTGGTATAGCCATTATACGCCACACGGATCACATTCTGCAGCGTCGCATGCTGGCATACCATCGCAACGATGCCTGCCGCAGTGCTGGAAAGACCCAGAGCCACAATGGCATTCACCTTGAGAAGCAGCGGGACGATCAAAAAGACTGCCGGGGGAAGCGTCACAAAACCGATCTGAAATTCTCGATGGAGCGCCTCAATATAGGCGGCAATATCTGTGGCCGTGCTGATCTGACTGCTCTGGCTGAAGCCAAGCACAAAGAACAGCACCAGACTCAGCGGAAACGGCGGAATGGTGGTCCACAGCATGGAGCGGATATGCTTGCCCAGCTTGGCGCCTGCCACCGCGGGCGCCAGGTTTGCAGTATCTGACAGCGGGCTTAGCTTGTCTCCGAACAGATCACCGCGCCTGCCACCATTCCCGGATGAATGCCCATGGCATTGCCAATGACCATCATGGCCACACCGTCAGAATCCACGGAACCATAGCTTGTGCCTGTTACCATGCTGAGTAATGCGCAGAACAGCAGAGTCAGCGGCAGCAGATATGCCGGACGGATCCTCTGCAGGCTATAAACGATAATGGTCGGGATGGTACCGTTCCGGAGCCATGTGCCCCGGGCATTTTCGGTTTACAAACGAACCATCCCAGACCACCTTGCGGACAATTCTGCGGACACCAGAACGTTTTTCCCGATGGCCGCTTCTCTTTGCTCCTCGCTATCAGCTGTTTTTATCCCCCCGGCATAGCCGGGGACTGCCTTTGCTGCACGCAATACAGCCGCAAGCGGAGGAAAGTCCGCTTGCGGCCATTACGGAAGAGGTGAGGAGCTTGCAATTAGTCCTTCAGAGCCGCCATAACCTCGGCCCGGTAGGGAATAGAGGGGACTGCACCCTCACGGGTGACAGCGATGGAGGATGCCTTGGCGCTCATGCGCAGGACCTCTTCCATGGGAAGATTGTCCGCCAGACCGGCCAGAAAATAACCGGTGAAGGTATCGCCCGCGGCGGTGGTGTCCACAGCCTTCACCGGGAAGACGGGCTGGAACACCTTCTGCCCGCCGTCCGCATAAACCGCGCCGTCCTTGCCCAGCGTCAGCATGATCCTGGCATGGGGGAACAGCTTCCGGAGTTTGGCAAGAATAGCTTCCGTCTCCTTCTCGCCGGTGAGCTGGAAGCCCTCCACCTCGTTCAGCAGGAAGATGCTGATCTTCTTCATGTCCACCGCATCCAGCTTCTCGTTGAAGGGAGAGGGATTCAGTGCGATCTGCATGCCCTTCTCATATGCCTTGTCCACGATATAGGGCAGCAGATTCACTTCGTTCTGCAGCAGCAGAATGTCTCCGGCGGTGAAGTGGCTGAGTACCTCGTCGACGTATTCGCAGGTCAGCTTCTGGTTGGCGCCGCCATACAGCAGGATGCTGTTCTGGGCATTTTTGTCGATCTGGATCACGGTGTGACCAGAGGGGCCGTCCACGATGCGGATGAAATCGCTGTGTACGCCGTATTCCTTGCAGGCGTCCAGGAACATGGTGCCGTCCTGACCGATCATACCGCCGTGGTAGACCTCCACACCGGCCTTTGCCAGGGCACAGGACTGGTTCATGCCCTTGCCGCCCAGGAAGGTCTTGCGGGAGCCGGTCGCTTCCGTCTCGCCGGGCAGAATGATGTGGTCTACCGAATAGACATAGTCGATGTTCAGAGAACCGATATTCAAAACTCTCATAAGAAGTCTCCTATCAGCCGGAGGGGCCGTTTCCACCCCTCCGACAGGTTAGTGATTAAGCATTATCTCTGGTGACCAGAGTGACCTCGACGGGAACGGACTTGGGAATGCTCTCGCCGCCGATCAGCTTCACAGCGTACTCCACGGAGGTGGCGCCGATCAGATCGGGCTGCTGCGCGATGGTGGCGGCCATCTGGCCGGCCTTGATGGAGGCAATGGCGTCGTCGGTAGCGTCAAAGCCCACGACCACGATGTTCTTGCCCGCGCCAGAGATGGCCTCCATGGCACCCAGCGCCATCTCGTCGTTGGCGGCGAACACGCCCTGGATATTGGGGTTGGCCTGGAGCATATTCTCCATGACGGACATACCTTCGGTGCGGTCAAAGTTGGCGGTCTGGGAGGAGACCGTCTTCAGCTTGTCGTCAGCCACGTTGTGGAAGCCCTGAGAGCGGTCGATGGCGGCGGATGCGCCGGTGACGCCCTGCAGCTCAGCCACGATGGCACCCTCGCCCAGGGCATCCACGATGAACTGGGTGGCCAGCTCAGCGCCCAGCACGTTGTCGGACGCGATCTGGCAGTCGATCTCCGTGCCGTTGACGGCGCGGTCCACCGCGATGACCTTGACGCCCTTGGCCTTGGCGGCCTCAACAGCGCCGGTAACCGCGTCGGAGTCAACAGGGTTCACGATCAGGACGGAAATGCCGGAAGCCACCAGGTCCTCGATGTCAGAGGTCTGCTTGGCCGCGTCGTCGCCGGCGTCCGCAACGGTCAACTGCACGCCCAAAGCGCTGGCCTGCTTCTTGGCACCCTCCACCAGGGTGACGAAGAAGGGGTTGTTCTGGGTGGAGACGGACAGGCCCACGGAGCCGTTGCCCACAGTCGCGGTGGCCTTTCCGCTCTCGGCGAAGGTATCCACGTTTTCGCGGGTGACCAGAGTCACTTCCACGGGGATGGAGCTTTCAATGGCCTCGCCGTTGATCAGCTTCATAGCATTCTCCACAGCGGTGGAACCGATCAGGGCGGGCTGCTGTGCGATGGTGGCGGCCATCTGACCGACCTTGATGGAGGCAATGGCGTCATCGGTGGCGTCAAAGCCCACGACCATGATGTTCTTGCCCGCGCCGGAGATGGCCTCCATGGCGCCCAGCGCCATTTCGTCGTTGGCGGCGAACACGCCCTGGATGTCGGGGTTGGCCTGGAGCATATTCTCCATGACGGACATGCCCTCGGTACGGTCAAAGTTGGCGGTCTGGGAAGAGACCGTCTTCAGCTTGGCGTCAGCCACATTGTGGAAGCCCTGAGAGCGGTCAATGGCGGCGGAGGCGCCGGTGACGCCCTGCAGCTCAGCCACGGTAGCGCCCTCGCCCAAGGTGTCTACGATGTACTGAGTGGCCAGCTCAGCGCCCAGCACGTTGTCGGACGCGATCTGGCAGTCGATGTCAACGCCATTGACAGCGCGGTCAACAGAGATCACCTTGACGCCCTTGGACAGCGCGTTTTCAACAGCGCCGGTAACGGCGTCGGAGTCCACGGGGTTCACGATCAGAACAGAGATGCCGGAGGAGACCAGGTCCTCAATGTCGGAGGTCTGCTTGGCCGCGTCGTCGCCGGCATCCGCGACGGTCAGCTGCACACCCATAGCGGACGCCTGCTTCTTGGAGCCCTCCACCAGGGTGACGAAGAAGGGGTTGTTCTGGGTGGAAACGGACAGGCCGATGCTGCCCTTTGCCGTGATCTGAGCAGAGGATTCTTCGCCGTCGATCACAATTCTGCAGCAGCCGGCCATAGACACAGCCATGACCAGGCACAGAACCAGTGCCAATACTTTTTTCATCGTTTCTTTTCCTCCTTGCTTATCTCTTGCGGTCAGCCAGAACAGCCACCAGAATGACCACAGCCTTGATGACCTGCTGATAGTAGGAAGAGACGTCCATAATGTTCAGGCCGTTGTTCAGAACTGCGATGATCAGAACACCCGCGATGGTGCCGGTGATCCGGCCGCGGCCGCCGGACATGGAAGTACCGCCCAGGGCGGTGGCCGCGATGGCATCCAGCTCATAGCCGTCACCGAAGGTGGGCTGCGCGGAGTTCAGGCGGGAGCACATCATCAGGCCTGCCAGAGCAGCCAGGAAGCCGGAGATAGCGTAGCAGGCCATCTTGACCTTGGCGGTGTCGACGCCAACCAGATTGGCACACTTGGCGTTGGAACCGGTGGCATAGATGCGGCGGCCGAAGGTGGTCTTGGTCAGCACGAACCGCACGGCGAGGAAGGCGAGGATCAGAATGATGGCGGGGATGGGGATACGGATGGTCTCGAACAGCAGCAGGTTGCCCTTGCCCAGCGCCTTGAAGAAGAAGGTGCCGCTGCTGGCGCTCTCGGCCAGGCGGGAGATGGGTCTGCCGTCGGTAATGATGTAAGCAAGACCGCGGTAGGCGGTCATGGTGATCAGGGTCGCGATGAACGCCTGTAGGCGGCATTTGGCGACCAGGAAGCCGCTGATGAGGCCCAGAACCGTGCCTGCGATCAGGGAGATCAGAACGGCCAGAACGGTATTCATGCCGCTCATGATCAGTTCCGCGCAGATGATGGCTGCCAGGGCGAACACAGAGCCCACAGACAGGTCGATGCCGTCAGACAGGATGACCAGAGTCATGCCGAAGGCGATCAGACCGTTGAATGCCGCCTGACGCAGCAGGTTCAGCAGGTTGGAGCTGGTTGCAAAGCCGTCAGCGAAGATCATCATTGCGACGACCAGCAGAGCCAGTGCGATAAACGCGCCATACTCACCGATTTTGGCGCCGAACTTCTTGGTTTCAATTTTCATGCCAAACATCCTCCCGTGGCCAATGTCATAACTTTTGCCTGATTTGCGTCCTTACCGTCGATGATACCGGTCACACGACCTTCATGGACGACCATGATCCGGTCGCTCATGCCCAGAACTTCAGGCAGTTCCGAAGAAACCATAATCACGGCCACGCCTCTTGCAGCCATATCATTGATAACGTTGTAAATTTCTTTTTTGGCGCCGATGTCCACGCCTCTGGTGGGTTCGTCCAGAATCAGGATCTTGGGATCGGTATAGATCCACTTTGCCAGGACCACCTTCTGCTGGTTGCCGCCGGACAGGTTATTGCACTCGTGGTCGGGAGCGAAGCACTTGATGCGGAATTCATCAATGCCCTTTTTCACCAGCTCCGCGCCCTTCTTTCTGGACAGAACGCTCTTTTCGGAGACCTTGTTCAGATTGCAGATCTCAATGTTCTCCGCAATGCTCTTTTCCAGCAGCAAGCCCTCGGTCTTGCGGTCCTCGGTGATGAAGCCGATACCGGCGGCGATGGCTTGACGGGGATTGTGGATATGTACTTCCTTGCCTTCAATGAACACCTTGCCGGCGACGGTAGGCAGATTGCCGAAGATCGCCTGCATGATCTCGGTACGCCCGGCGCCCATCAGGCCGGAGACGCCCAGAACCTCGCCCGCTCTGACAGAGAAGCTCACATCACGGAACATCTTCTCGTGGGTCAGACCCTCGACCCGGAGGACCTCCCCGCCGATCTTGGCGTTTCTCTGGGGGTAGCGCTCACCGATCTCACGGCCTATCATCATCTGCACAACATCGTCCATGGTGATGTCGCAGATGTTCCGGGTGCCCACATACTGACCGTCACGCAGAATGGTGATGCGGTCGCACAGCTGGAAAATTTCCTCCATTCTGTGGGAGATGTAGACGATGGACACGCCCTTGACCTTCAGAGACTCGATGACCTCAAACAGTACCTTGGTCTCGCTCTCGGTCAGGGCCGCGGTGGGCTCGTCCATGATCAGGACCTTGGCGTCCACCATCAGGGCCTTGCAGATCTCCACCATCTGCTGCTGGCCAACGGACAGGTCGGACATGACCGCGTTGACGGGAATGTGCACGCCCATCTTGTCCATGACCTCCTGGGCCTTGGCACGCATTGCCTTCTTGTCGCAGACGCCAAAGCCCTTGGTGATCTCCTTGCCCATGAAGAGGTTTTCCTCCACGGTCAGGTCAAACAGTACGTTCAGTTCCTGATAGATGAACACAATGCCTGCCTTTTCCGCTTCCTGAGGATTCCTGTAGACGACTTCCTGTCCGTCTACGGTGACCGTGCCCGCGTCCCGCGTATAGACACCGGTGAGGATCTTCATCAGGGTGGATTTGCCGGCGCCGTTCTCTCCCATCAGCGCGTGGATCTCCCCATCCCGAAGTTCAAATCCGGCATCCTTCAAGACCTGGTTGCTGCCAAAAGCCTTGTCAATGCCGCGCATCTCGATTTGCATAACTCCGCTTACTCCTCCTGTTCCAATTGATGTTTATGCAAAAATACAACCCGCCTGCAAAATAATATTTGCATACGGGGTGGTTTCTCCGGTGCGGATCACTGCCTTGCAGTCGTAGGTCTGTTCCTTCAGCTCTGCGTGGGTCACATACTCCACTTCGATGTTCTGACCTTCAAACAGCTTCTTGATCCGGGAAAGGACCTGTGGATTCTGGGTCTTGATCTCCTCTGCCAGAACGATCTTCTCAATCTTCATGTCCTTTGCCACGATCTCCAGGGTGCGCATAAAGGTCGGCTCGCCGAAGCACAGAGCCAGATCAATGCGCTCCACCTCATCGGGAATGGGCAGACCGCAGTCGCCGATGCAAATGGTGTCGGTGTGTCCCATGTAGGACAGCACTCTGGAAATGTCGCTGTTCAGGATACCCTCTCTTTTCATTGCTTATCTCCCTTTTTCTTTGTAGTTTGTCTTACTGCCAGCGAGACGGGGAATACGAACTTGCCATCCGTCGTACCGGTCAATTCATGATTTACGATCAGATCCACTGCCTTCTCCGCCATTCCTTGAATGGGCTGGCTGATCGTGGTCAGCTCCGGGGAAAGCAGGGTCGCAAAGGAAATATCATCAAAGCCCACCAGCTGAATTTCATCCGGCACGGAGATATTCTGACCATGGAGGACTTTATAAATGGAAATCGCAACGATATCATTACAGGCAATGATGCCGTCCACATCGGGGAACCGCTTCAGCAGCTCCTCCGTCATGATCATCCCCTGATTGAAGTCGTAGTCGCAGTCCACAGTCTGTTCCGGGATATTCCGTTCCCGGCAAACGTCGCGGTAACCTCCATATCTTGCCCGGGCGCTGTAACGGTGCTGGGGACCTTTGATGCAGACGATGTTCCTGCACCCATTGTCGATCAGGTGCTGTGCCGCCATGCGGCCGCCCCGGTAGTAATCACAGTAGATGCAGGCCTTCACATCCGCGTCGGAAAGCATGGCATCAATCGCAACAACGGGGATGGGGCAGCTGTTGATGGTCTCACGGACCTGTTCACTGCAGGAGGCAATGATGATGGCATCCGCATTCATGCTCACCAGCATCTGCACCGCGGCCTTTTCCTTTTCCGGATCATAATTGGTGTTGCAGAGGAAAGGACGGAAACCATGCTGTACAGCCATGGCATCCACATAAGCTGCAAGCTCTGTAAAGTAAGGGTTGCGGATACTGGGAACGATCACGCCGATGGTCTTGGCAGACTTGCGAAAGAGTGTTCTTGCCACCTCATTGGGAATAAAACCCGTTTCCTCGATGGCCCGCATGACCCGTTCTTTCTTTTCGGGGTCAACATTAGCAGTTCCGTTCATCACGCGGGAAACAGTCGCTGGTGATACACCCGCCAAAGCCGCAACTTTTCTGATACTGGTCATTCTGCGCCCCTCCTCAAAAAGTAAAGAACTTTTTTAATTTTTGAAACCCGTTTCAATTGAAAATATAATAATATATAATAACATTATTTGTCAATACCATATTTTCGCTTCTATGTTTTGCCCTGTTGGGTATATGTATGATTGGGCAATTTGCTGATTCCGGAGGAATGGCTCCAGCAAGAAGTGGCCAGCGGGAACCTTCTTCAAAAACCACCGGGAACATCCACAGCGTTCTTCCGCATGTCAAAAGCGGCAATTCCCCGCTGCGCCTGGCGGTATCCTATACAGCCCCTACGTCCCCTGAGAATCCCTCATTTGATGTCTGCTGAACAATTGAAGCATTCTTGCAGTACAAGGTAACCGTCAAATCTCCCGGCGTATAAAAATCATGCCCTCCCGGCTTGT
>CAYWYW010000028.1:0-22097 GCA_964462715.1 uncultured Oscillibacter sp. | reverse complement strand
TCACCACCAACCGCCAGGCCGTGTCCTTTGATGAGTCCAGGCACGCCAGCCGCCAAAACTACCGCTATACCTTTGACAACATCCTGCGCCTGATCCAACTGGCCCAGCACACAGGCCGCTGATTTTCCCTCTGCATAAAAAGAAGCTGACTGAAAAACTCAGTCAGCTTCTTTTTCATTTGATTTGCCGCCGGGGAATGGGACATTGCGGGAGCTCCGTTCAGAACGCCAGCACAAGGCCCACCACGGCGGAGGCGGCGATGTAGACGATGGGGTGCTTCTTGAACTTCTTGATGGCGACGAACACCAGGGCGAAGTAGATGAGCTTTTTGAAGTCGAAGAAGTCCAGGATGGCGCCGGTCTGCCGGTACAGGTCAAGGTGGAACATGGACACCTGCACCACGCTGATGCCGGCGGCGGCGATGAGGCCGGTGACGGCGGGCCGCAGGCCGTAGAACGCATCGTTCACCAGCTTGCTGCCCCGGAACCGCTCCAGAGACTTGGAGACCAGGACCACGATGATAATGGAGGGCAGGATCTCACCCATGGTGGCCACGATGCCGCCCAGAACACCCGCCACATTGTACCCCACGTAGGTGGCCATGTTGATGCCGATGGGGCCAGGGGTGGACTCGGAAATGGCGATCATGTCCGTGATGAGGGCCTGGGAGTACCAGCCGGTGGACTCAGCCAGGCGCTGCAGGAAGGGCAGCGTGGCCATACCGCCGCCCACGGCAAAGGTGCCGATCTTCAGGAATTCCCAGAAAAGCTGTAAATAGATCATTTCTCCTCTCCTCCTTTCGCGGCTCTGCGGGCCGGGGTACGCACGGCGATGCCCAGCAGCGCACAGGCGATGACCAGCAGAATGGGAGAAATATCGGTGAACACACTCAGAGCCAGCATCACCAGGCAGATGGCGATGCCCACCTTATCCTTCACGCCCTTTTTCCACATGCTGATGACGGCATCCAGGATCAGGGCCGCCACGCAGACGGAGATGCCCGCCAGAGCGTGCTGGACATAGACATTGTTCTGGAAATTGGACAGGAACGCGGCGATGATGGAAATGATGATGATACAGGGGGACACCATGCCCAGCGCGGAGGCCACGGCGCCGGGGATGCCACGCCGCTTATAGCCGATGAACACGGAGACATTGATGGCGATGATACCGGGGAGCCCCTGGCTCAGAGCGTAGTAGTCCATGATGGTCTCCTCGTCCATCCAGTTGCGGCTCTGGATGATCTCCCGCCGGAGAATGGGCAGCATGGCGTAGCCGCCGCCAAAGGTGACGGCGCCCATGCGGAAGAACAACGAGTAGAGTGTCAGCAGGTCGTGCAGCATTTGAAGCCTTCTTTCCTTATTTTTCAGACGCCAGCGCGCCGCGCACCGGAATGGTGCGCGGCTGCCAGTCGCGCGTTATGATATCACACTTTTTACCAGGCTGCAATAGTGCCGTCGGCGCGAGGCTCGGTGCCGCCCACCAGGGTGCCGTCCTCCAGACGCCAGATGATCTGGCCACGGCCCATACCGATGTTGGTATTGACGATGGTGATCTCGTGACCCATTTCCTGCAGCTTGAAGGCGATGTCTGCGGGAACCTCGCGCTCCAGCTGGACCTTCTTCTCGCCCACCCACTGGAAGCGGGGAGCGTCCAAAGCCTCCTGGGGGTTCATGTGATAGTCCACGGTGTTCACCACCACCTGAACATGACCCTGGGGCTGCATGAAGCCGCCCATGACGCCGAAGGGACCCACAGCCTTGCCGTCCTTGCACAGGAATCCGGGGATGATGGTGTGGTAGGCCTTCTTGCCGCCCTCCAGGTAGTTGTCGCTTGCGGGATCCATGGAGAAGTTGGCGCCGCGGTTCTGGATGGTGATGGCAGTGCCGGGCACGGCGATGCCAGAGCCGAAGCGCATGTAGTTGGACTGGATGAAGGAGACCATGTTGCCCTCGCCGTCAGCGGTGGCAAAGTACACGGTACCGCCGCAGGAAGGATCGCCTGCCTCGGGATAGACAGCCGTGTCGGAGATCAGTGCGCGGCGGACGTCGGCATAACGGTCGGAGAGCATATCCTCCACCTTGGTCTTCATGTAACGGGGATCGGCAACGAACTTCTTGGTGTCGACGAAGGCCAGCTTCACGGTCTCGATAGTCTTGTGATAGGTGTCGGCGCAGTCACGCTCGTCGCTCAGTTCCATGCCCTTGAGCATATTCAGAGCCATCAGAGCGGTAATGCCGTGGCCGTTGGGGGGCATCTCGCAAACGGTGTAGCCCTTGTAATCCACGGAGATGGGCTCCACCCACTGTGCCTTGTAGCTCTCGAAGTCGCTGGCCTCGAAGTAGCCGCCGGTCTTCTTGGAGAAATCAACGATCTTCTCCATGATCTCGCCGCGATAATAGCTCTCGCAGTCGGTGGCAGCCAGAGATTCCAGCGTCTTGGCGTAGTCGGGATTCACGAAGGTCTCACCCACGTCGAACATTTTGCCGTCCTTGGTGAAATACGCAACCCAGGGGCCAAAGACGTCGGGGTTCTTCTTTGCGGCGTTGCCGATACGGGTGACCTCAGCCTTCCACTGCTTGTGGACGTTGACGGGGATGCAGAAGCCCTCCTTGGCGTACTGGATGGCGGGAGCCATCAGCTCTGCCATGGACTTGGTGCCGAAGCGGCGACGCAGCTCAGCCCAGGCGCTGGGAGCGCCGGGAACCATGGTGGGGAACCAGCCCTCGTTGGGAACGGTGTTGAAACCAGCTTCCTTCACGATATCGGCGTTGAGAGCCTTGGGGGAGAAGCCGGAACCGTCCAGGCCATACAGCTTCTGATCCTTGGCGCTCCAAACCAGCGCAAAGCAGTCAGAACCCAGACCGTTGCCGGTGGGCTCCACCAGAGGCAGAGTAGCGGCCATGGCAATAGCGGCATCCATAGCGTTGCCGCCGGCCTTCAGAATGTCCATACCGACCTGAGAAGCGATAGGAGAAGTGGAAGCGCACATGCCTTTCTTGGCATAGACGACATTGCGGTGAGAAGCATAGGAATACTTCTGAGGATCAAACTGAACCATAATAAACTTCCTTTCTCAATGAAGTGCTTAAAGGGAGAGCGGTGCCGGACTCCACACGGAAGAGAGGGTCCGCCGTGCGGAAGGTCCGGCACCGGACAAGGTGGGTTTAGAGGATCATCTGGGCGAAGGATACCAGCAGCGGCACGGTGACCACGGAGAGCAGGGTACTCAGGCAGACCGTCACCACGCTGAACTCATAATCGCAGTCATACTGTTGGGCAAACACGCAGATGTTGGCGCCCACGGGCGTGGCCGCCGCCAGGAAAGCCGCCAGGGCAATGTCCACGTTGGTGACGGGCAGCACCCAGAACACCAGCAGGATCACGGCGGGGATGATAACAATGCGGAACAGCACACAGCTGAAGGCCCGCTTGTCCAGCAGCTTTTTCAGGGGGAGCTTTGCCAGGTAGGTGCCCATGAGGATCATGGCGACGGGGGTGTTCATGCCCGCGATGTAACCCAGGGTGCTGGTGACGATGCCGGGTACCGGGATGCGGGAGACGAACAGCGCCACGCCGATGACGATGGCGATGACCACCGGGTTCCTGGCGATGACCTTGTCGGAGATGGCGTCCTTCCGGTCCGCCATGATGTACACGCCGTAGGTCCACTGGAACAGGTTCAGCAGGGCCACGGAGGCGGCGATGTAGAACACGCCCTTCTCCCCGATGATGGCCTGGGCCAGGGGAATGCCGATAAAGCCGGCATTGCAGAAGGAGGCGGCAAAATTCTCAAGCCGCCGGCGCTTGCCGAACACCAGGTAGGAAATCCCCATGGCCAGGATGAAGCCGATGAGGGCGAGTCCCGCCGAGAGCGCCAGCTCCAGCAGGCGCTCCCGGGAGAACTCGGTGATGTAGGACTTGACGATGACGCAGGGGATGATGACCCGCAGCAGGATGGCGCCCAGGTCCTTGGTGCCCTGCGCAGACAGGAATCCCTTGCGGCTGAGGTATACGCCAACGGCCGCCAGCAGCGCCATAATGGCGATTTGCCGAAGCAGGATCAGAATCAGCATGATATCTCTCAGCCGATGAAGCCAGCCAGGATACCGGCGATGACCACGGACAGGATGGTAACAGAGGTGAAGCCGGAGATGACGTAGGCCGTCTGGATGCGGGCGGTGACGGCGTCGCGCTCTTCCTCAGTCTGGGCAACAGCGTTGGAGATCTCGGTGGCGATCAGCTCGGTGCCGGGATAGCCGATCATCTGGCACATGGCGATACCAATGGCCAGCTTCTTGCTGCCGACGACCTTCCAGGCGGGGGTCAGCATGAAGGTGATGAAGGTGAATACCAGGACCAGGACGAAGATGACCACGGTGGCAAAGCCGATGGAGGGCAGCATGGAAATGTCGATCTTGGCCAGGGAGGGAATGATGGTGCACAGGGACAGGAAGGAGAAGAAGCCGTTGGCCTTGGCCTGGTCACGCATGATGTTGGGAGGCACCAGACCGGTGTTGCGGGCGGTGATACCGAATACCATGCACAGGATGGACATGTTGATGAAGCTCAGGGGAGTGGTCTTGAAGAACTTGGCGATCACCTGGGCCAGCGCGATGGCGGCAGCGCCGATAGCCAGGCAGATGAAGGTGGTATAGTACTTCTTGATGCCCTTCCACAGGGGTTCCTTGGCGGAAGCGGTGCCGGCGCTGCTGGTCTGCTAAGCGTACCAGCTGTAGTTGGGATCGGCGGCGTGCTTGGCCCGCAGGTCATCCACCAGCTTGTTGGCCACGCTCAGGCCGCAGTGGAAGCGGGCAGAGTGCCCACGAACTTCTGGACAGCATAGATGAAGGTAGCCAGGGCAGCAGCGGCAGCCAGGCCCTTCTCGTCGCAGGCGTTGACCATGGTGGTGGTAGCGACAATACCGCCGTTGACGACGGGAGCGGCAGCCAGGGCGAAGTCCTTGCCGATGATGGGAATGGCCACGCAGCAGCCCACGATAGCGGCGGCCATGCCGATGATGGCGCACAGCACGGTACGCCACTCACGGCGCAGGGTGGGCAGATCCACGGACGTACCCATGTTGAACAACAGGAAATACTGACCCAGAGAAGCCACTCCGGCGAAGCCGGCGGTAGTCATGATGTCAGCGGGATAGAGGCCCGTCAGGAACAGGACCAGGAAGCCCATCATAATGACGAACATGGAAGAGATCTTAGCCTTGGTGATGGCGCCCACCAGGTCGCCTGCGAAGAAAATGAGCAGAATCAGAAATACTGCTTGGTATTGTGTCAACTCCATATGTAGTTACCTCCTAATCATTTGTTGCACACACATTTATTTAGACTCGCAGGTAGCTGCGAAAGTCTCGATGATCACCTGAGCCAGCTCGCCGGACTTGTAGAAGTCCTCCATGACCAGCTGCTCGTTTTTGGTATGGTTCTTCGTATAGCCGGTGGCCACGCCGATGGTGGACATGCCTCTGGCGTTGAAGATGTTGGCGTCCATACCGCCGCCGCCCACCTCGATCCGGCAGGTGAGGCCCAGCTTTTCGCAGGACTCCTTGGCCACGGCCACGACGGGCTCCTCCTCGGGAATCAGGAAGGGCAGGAAGCGCTCCTTCTTAAATACCTTCAGTCCGGCGCCGTTATCCTCGGCCGCCTTCTGGCAATGCTCCTCGAAATAGGCCACATAGTCCAGCAGGCGCTGCATATCCCGGCTGCGGGCCTCACCTTCGAAGGAGGCAAAGTCGCACACCACGTTGGTGGCGGTGGAACCGGTTCTGAGGATGGGGAAATTGGAGGTGGACAGCTCGTCCAGCCGGCCCTGCTTCATGGTGGACAGCATGTCGCACATGATCTTGGCGGCGTTGATGCCCTTTTCCGGCTCGTTTCCGGCATGGGCGGGACGGCCGGTGATCTCTGCGCCCAGCTCATAGGCACCGGGCGCACCGTTAACAAAGCGGCCCACAGGTCCGGGAGAGTCAAACATGTAGCCCACATGAGACTGAAGCAGGCTCATATCCATGGCCTTGGCGCCATAGAGGCCAGCCTCCTCACCCACGGTGAACAGGACCTCCAGACGGGGCAGGGGCTTGCCAGCCGCCAGCACGCGGCGCACACCCTCTAAAATGGTACAGACGCCTGAGATATCGTCCGCCGCCAGAATGGTGGTACCGTCGGAATACAGAACGCCGTTCTTTTCCACAGGCTTGATGCCCAGGCCGTTGGGAACACGGTCCATGTGGGAGCAGAGGAGCAGAGAGCCCTCCAGCTGACCCTCCAGAACGCCCAGCACGTTGCCGCATTCGCCGCCGAAGGTCTCACCGGCGTTGTCGGTGGTGACGGTGAAGCCCAGAGCTTTCGGCTTGGCGATCAGGATCTCCGCAATGGCGGTCTCCTTTCCAGAAGCGGAATCGGGCCCGAGAGCACGTTAAAAGTCATCAAAAAAGTAGCTGAGCGGGATATTCCGGATATACAGATCACCTACTACTGCACGGAATTTTACGAGGAATGCGGAGAGATCGCGGAAAAAGTGCAGAAGCAGAAGGACATCGACGCCATTCTGTTCTCCGGTCCCACTAATTACGCATATGCCCTGCACCGGGTACAGCCCACGATCCCCTGGGGCTGTCTGCCCCACAGCCGAACCGCGGCTCTCCAGGCGTTTCTGGAGGCCATTGCCGTCTACGGAAGCGACCTGCACGGCATCAGCGTGGACCGCTATGATCCGGAATCTCTGCGGGAAGCGCTGGAAACGGCGGGCGTCAAGGGGACGACGTTTTACCGGGCGCCGTATAGCCCGGAGGAGCCGGGTTATGAGAAGAAGCTCCAGGACTTCCACCGGGACTGCTACCGGCGGGGGCTGGTCTCCGCCTGCTTCACCAGCATGGAGCACATTCGGGAGCCGCTGTTGGCAGAGGGCATCCCCTGCATCCGCACCTATCCGGCGGAGGAGATCATCCGTGAGCAGATCTATCATCTACAGGTTCAGAACCTGGCGGCCCAGGAGAACCAGGGCAAACAGGCGGTGGTGGGTATCTATTTTGACTACATCTTTGATGACGAACAGAACCTTCCCATCCGCGAATGGGAAAAGATGCAGTATCAGAATGAGTTCAAGGAAAAGGTCTATGCCGTGGCCCAGAGAATGGAGGCCGCGGTGTTTGACAGCGGTGTGGACCGTTTCTACCTGGTCACTACCCGCAGCATCCTGATGAATATCTTTTTGAAAAGCGGCGAACAGTGGAACCTGATGCGGTTCGGACAGCGGGGACCGGCCTTCAAGGTCTGGATCGGCATGGGCATCGGCAATACCATGCTGGAGGCCAAGTCCCGGTCCGCCATGGCTCTGAACCACGCCATCGCAGACCGGGCCAGCAGTTCCTACCTGGTGGAGGACGAGAACCGGGTCACCGCCTCCATCGGGTTCGACAACGTTGCGGACCACAGCCTCGTCTACTTCGCCCGGCGGATCGGCGTCAGCCCTACCACCCTGGACCGGCTCCGGCTGGTCCTGCGGGCCGGGGATACCATGACCTCCGAGGAACTGGCCGCGCGTCTGGGGATCACCGCCCGCAGCGCCAACCGGATTCTCGTCCGCCTGGAGGAAGCGGGCTGCATCACCACGGTGGGAAAGTCCTCCGCGGGCAAGGGCCGGCCCGCCCGGATCATGAAAATCACTCTGCCGGACAGTCTGGACCCGGCCTGACCCTTCTGCGGCAAACCCGGAGCATGGCTCGACGCAGCCGTGCAATATAGCATGGAGCAGCGAAACAGAACGGTGGGAACGAAAGACACCCCTCCTGGGTTTCTTTCGCAACTATCTTCCTTCCCGTCGCGCAGGTCTTCCGGGTTTATCGACAGACTAAACGGGAACGCCCGGAAAACCGGGCGTTCCCGCCGTTCTATGATGGATGATGGATGATGTTTTTTTCTCCCGCCGGGCCGCGGCGGTCCGCCGGTTCAGAGGCTCAGGCTGTCACCGGGGCGGAGCACCTGTACCTGAAAGCCCGCCGCCTCTGCCGCGGCGGCAAAGGCCTCCGCATCCTGGGCGATGGGCGGGAAGGTATCATAGTGCATCGGCACCACCAGCCCGGGTCGGATCATCTTCACGGCCCGCAGGGCGTCCTCCGGTCCCATGGTGAATACGTCACCGATGGGCAGCAGAGCCACGTCGATGTCCTCCTCCGCCAACAGGGCCATGTCGGTCATGAGGGCCGTGTCACCGGCGTGATAGATCCTTTTGCCATCCATCTCAAAAATGAAGCCGCAGGAAAGGCATCCCGGCACACCGCTGCCGTGGATGGCCTGAAAGAACTTGACGGAGCCGAAGGGCATGGGGATCCTGCCGCCCAGGTTGCCCGTCCGGACCCGCACACCGGCAGGGCCGAATACGCCGTCCGCCAGGTCCACGGTGCAGCAGACCTCTGCTCCGGTGCGCCGGGCGATGGACACGGCGTCTCCGGTGTGGTCGCTGTGGCCGTGGGTCACAAAGATAAAGTCCGCCTCCACCTGGTCCGCAGGCACCGCCGCCAATGGATTTCCCGTCAGAAACGGGTCCGTCAGCACCCGGCAGGCGCCGTCGGTCAGCAAAAAACACGCGTGGCCCAAAAATTGCAGTTTCATCTTTCAAACCTCCGTTTCAGTGATTCAGCATGGCATCGTTCCAATCCCAAAACGCAGTCCAACGAAGCAGCTGTGATCTGGAAAGGAAAAACACGTTCGATGCAAGGGAATGTCACCACTCTTCCGCCTGATACCGGGCATTCTCCGAAATAATCTTCTGGAGTTCGTCCGAAGGGATGTGATAAATGCACTTTGTCAGAATTCCCGCCAGTTCATGATTCACACCTTCCGGCAGATAGCAGCAGTATGCATAGGACGGTTCTTCAAGAACCGTGTAGGACAGATCGCCGCTGCGATGTCTGTTGATAAATTTTTGTGCCATTCGGGAGCAAACACAAGCTTATATCGCACCAGATCAGAACATATTCCTCAGTGTTTGGACGAGTTCCTCAATCTGGATGGGCTTGGAAAGGAACCCGTTCATACCGCTTTCCATTGCTGCCTTGCGATCTTCATCAAAGGCGTTCGCAGTCATAGCCAGAATTGGTATTCCGGCCAGAGCAGGTTCCTCCAATGCACGGATTGCCCGGGTAGCTTCGTAGCCATCCATGACCGGCATCTGAATGTCCATGAGTACCAGGTCATAATCACCGGGCCTGGATGCGGCAATCTTCTCCACGGATTCTGCGCCATTTTCCGCCGTATCAATCCGGAAACCATACTCGCCCAGAATCTCCAGAGCGATCTCCCGATTCAGCTCATTGTCCTCCACCAGCAGCAGGTGCTTCTCTTTAAAGTCGGAAGCCTCCTTGATGCGGGGGAGAATACTGCCACCCTTGGCCTCCTGCTGTCCAAGGGCAGTCATCAGCGTTTCACGCAGATCAGACATGAACATGGGCTTGGAACAGAAAGCTGTCACGCCGGCCGTTCTCGCCTCTTCCTCGATATCCATCCAGTCGTAGGCAGTAAGAATGATGATGGGTGTATCGTCTCCCAGCGCCCGAATCTGGCGGGTGACTTCGATACCATTCATATCCGGCAGCCGCCAGTCAATGATGTAAGCGCGGAAGGGGTCATTCAGCTCCATGGACTGCCTGGCCCGGAGGACAGCCTCCTTGCCGAAGAGGGTCCACTCCGACCGCATCCCCACCTGCACCAGCATCTTGGTCACGCTGTCACAGGTGTTGAAATCATCATCCACCACCAGGGCCTTCAGGCCTTCCAGTTCCTTAATTGTCTCCAAGCTGCGGCGTTCCGACTGCAGACGCAGAGCCAGACGGATCGTGAATTCTGTTCCCTTGTCCTTTTCCGTCTGCACCGTAATGGTGCCACCCATCATGTCAATGATGTTCTTGGAAATAGCCATACCCAGGCCCGTACCTTGGATCTTGCTGACGGTGGAGGTACGCTCCCGCTCGAAGGGCTCAAAAATACGTTTGGCAAATTCCTGGCTCATGCCGATGCCGGTGTCCTTGACCTTGATCTCATACAGGCCCTTCCCCTCGGGCGCATTGGGCAGCTGAGCCACGCGGATAGACACCGTGCCTCCGGGGAGTGTGAATTTGATCGCGTTGGACAACAGGTTCAACAGCACCTGATTCAGCCGGGTTTTGTCGCAGAACACATCCTCGTCGGTCACATCCATGACATCCAGGTACAGTTCCAGCTGCTTGGCGTGGATCTGACCGCCGATGATGGTCTTGATGTCATGGAGCATATCGGACAGGTTGGCCGCAGTCTCCTCCAGTTGGATCTTGCCGCTCTCGATGCGGCTCATATCCAGAATATCGTTGATAAGGGAAAGCAAATGATTGCTGGAGGACAAAATTTTAGTCAGATAATCCTTTACCTTTTCCTCGTTATCCACATTGGCCAGTGCCAATGTGGCAAAACCGATCACCGCGTTCATAGGCGTACGGATATCGTGAGACATATTGCTGAGGAAGGTGCTTTTGGCTTTATTGGCCGACTCCGCGGCAACCATTGCCTCCTCCGCCGCCAGGCGCAGTCTGTTCAATTCCTGGTTGTTCTGCTGCTCAATCTTTACCTTCTGGCTGCTGCGCTGCACCATGCTGATACTGATGAAAGCCAGCACGATCAAAACAGCCATGACCGACATAACGGTGATCGACACCCGGATGGTGGAGTTCATCATATCCATGGTGCTGGCGGCTACATATTCCGCCGGGAGCAGCAGCATCAGGGTCATGTCGTATACAGGCAGCGTTGTCAGACAGTAATAATACTCGGTCTGGTCAAGCAGAATATTTGTGGCGACGACCCCTTCGGAAATCAAATGTTCCTTGATCTCGCTAAAAGACTGGCTCTGGACATACTCGGCGTTTTCCAACGCTTTGAAGACATTCCGAGCCCCAATGATGTCATCTTCTGCGTCATAGTAGGCGAGGGTGCCGTTTTTCTTAATGATATAGGTGGCCGCGTTTCCGCCATAACTCTCCGTTGTATAGTATTTTTTCAGCGTCTCAATGCTCTTCAGAAGCACCAGGTGGGTAAATCTGTTTTCATCCTCACCAACGATAATGGGATGCTCCAGCTTTTGGGAAAACGCGAGGAAAGTCCCCTCCACATTACTGGTATCAGAAACGAAGGTATGGCGACCTTCCCCGTCTGCAAGGCGGCCGATATCGTCCCAAATGCCCATATCTCCGTCAACCAGATGGGCTGTTCCCATGGTATCCAGAAGCATCACCCGACAGCCGTAAAGGTCTGTGCAAAAACTCTCCTCCAGCATACCGATGGCTTCCGTCAGCTCCTGCTCAGTAGTGTAGTGCGCCCCCTCAACTGTGGCGTTGAGTCCGGCAACAAGATTCCAGTGCGTCTCCAGACCGGAATCCATATTGGCCCGGATCTGCGAGATCATTTCCTCCAGCTGAGAGGAACGTTCCTGGACTGTCTGCTTCATCATATAGGAACGGATATACAGAACACCCACCGCAAGGGCGGCGGCCACCACGAGCGCAAACAACACGGGCACAAGATATTTGGTTATGCTTTTTCTTTTCAGCATCTCAACATTCCCCTCAAATTTGTTTTGCACGCCGTCTGTTTGCGTTTCTCTTCCGTATCATCGCAGCGTAATGTAATCCGTAGGCTCCTCCAGCTGACCGCCATCCTCTGCAAGCCGCTTGAAAACATATGCTTCAAAGTGGACATCGTCGATCCTGTAATCCTCGCACCCGACTGCCGCCATGGCGTCGACCACATACCAGTCGTAGTCGCTGCAGAGGAGCACGGAATATCTTGCATTCAAATCCAGTTCTTTCCCGTCCACTGTCAGGGCATTCAGGCTATAGCCGCTGTCGGTCCTTGAGACATCCATCTCGAAGCCGCTGGATACGTACAGGGTACTGTCGTTGCAGACGGCACCTCGGTTGCCCTTCAGAGTAAGGGTGTTTGATACAAGATCAAAAAGCTGTTCGCCGGTCAGATGGGCGATCACCGGCTTACCCACATCGTTGTTGATCAGGTAGCCCAGATCCTTCATGGTATAATCTCCCGCATAGACATCGCTGCTGATATAGCACGACTGTCCAAACACCATGTCCACATCCGCCTCCGCAAGAACCGTGTTGTAAACAGCGGATGCGGCCAGATTGCCATGCTCTGTCGTAAACTGATTGGAATAGGCGGTATCAATATGCGCTGCCACGGCGTCAGACGGCTTGCTCTCAGCCATCAGGGCATTGAACGCCGCAAACGCCTCCTCCGGTGTTTGCAGTTCGCCGGTCAGAATACGCTGCACCACATTCTGGGAGATACTGAACATCTCGCTGGAAGCCAGACGGATATACATCTTGTTTTGCTCGATGTAGGGCTTGATGTTATCCAACTCCGGCAGCAGTTCCAAAGTCACATCCTTGTTATAGGGGATCATATTCTTGCCGTACGTGATGCAGCTCTGGCCTTCCTGGCTCAGCATGGCTGTCATGATCCGCAGAAGAAGTTCCTCCCGTTCGGGATCCTCCATGGCTTTCTTGCTGGCAGCCACATGGAAGGACGGATAGGTCAGGTACCAGTTTTCTCTCTCCGTATCGCCGAAATACGGCAGCAAAATGGAGCGGTCCCCCTCACGGCCGGGAAAACTGATCACATCGGTCCCTGTGCCGCGATACATCGCCAGTTTGCCGGCGGTGTACAGTCCCTTGGGGTCCTGATTGGTCATCTTCGTTTCGGCTTCCCCGAGGCCGGTCTTCTCCTTCATATCAAAAAACTTCTCAAAGACAGGCATCCATACTTCTTCGGAGAGCTGATCCGCAATACCGCTCTCATACTGCTGACGCCACTCCCGGCCCTCCATGGACAGGAGCTGTGAGATCGCAAAGCCCTGCAGCACTTCCATGCAGGTATAATCCGAACCGAAATCGGAGCAGAAGCCCTGAATGCCCAACTCCTCAAAAGCCTCACAGGCGGCGATAAAAGAGTTATAATCCGTGGGAATGGCGATGTTATGCTCTTTGAACAGTGTTTCATTGATAATAATACTGTCTACGTCCGCGCAAGCCGGAAGCCAGTTGATGGTGCCGTCATCGTAGGTGTAATTATCCAGATATGTGCCATAGAAGGTAGAGGCCAGGTCCGTATCACACAGATCATACAGAAGGTCCTTGATCAGCACCGCGTCCTTCAGAGAGAACCGGCGCACAGTCAGGATATCCGGCAGATCATCATGGTCGTTCCGATAGCGGTAAAAATCCGTGGAATTGGTGGCCAGCATAAACTCAAACTCCACTTCCGGAAACGTGTCGCACAGATACTGGGCGTAATTCTCCAGAAGCTGTGTTCCCCAGAGGGCCACCACGACCTTTTCCTTTTTCCCTGTCTGGGGCGCGCTGTTCTCCCCAGTGCTTACACCGTTGGTGCTCTGGTTCCCACAGCCAGTCAGCATCGCTGCCGCTAGGACCACGGCCAGCAACAGGCAAAGTAGTTTTTTCATATACATTCTCCTTTTCATATTTCTGCCAAATAAAATACGTTGAGCACGCTCACCGGTTCAGATTCCGTGCAATGGTCTTTACAACCTCATCCATTTGAATCGGTTTTGTCAGATGACCATTCATACCCGCATTCAAAGATGCCTGAACATCTTCGGCGAAGGCGTTTGCAGTCATGGCAATAATAGGGATCGTGCGTCCGTCTGGGCGGTCATCGAGACTGCGGATGGCCATAGTGGCTTCGTAGCCATTCATCTTCGGCATCATAATGTCCATGAGAATGATATCGAAAGTGTCGGCGGGATGGCTTGCAAAGACTTCCACCACTTTTTTCCCATCTACGGCTCTGGTCACCTGCATCCCGCACTCTTCAAGCTGAATCGCTGCTATCTCGGCATTTAAATCGTTGTCTTCTGCCATGAGAACCTTCACGCCGGTCAGATTTGCCTTTGCAATGGGCAGATCCTGCTTTCGAACATTTTCATCATCGGTCAGTTCCATGGGGAATTCCACGGTGAACGTAGAACCACTGCCTTTTTTGCTCTCAACGGATATCGTGCCGCCCATCAACTCCACATACAGCTTGGTGATGTCCATGCCCAGGCCGGTGCCCTTATACTGGGTCCTCGCCCCGTTATCTTCCTGGGCAAATTCATCAAAGATGTGCTTCACGAATTCCTCGCTCATACCCACGCCGCTATCTGTGACGCGATAGCGTATAACGATGTGCTTGGCATCCTCACCGGGACAGTAGTCTGTTTCAAATCGAATGCAGCCACCGTCATTGGTAAACTTGACAGCATTGCTGAGGATATTCACCAGGACTTCACGGATTCGCACCGCATCTGCCAACACATAGGGGTTTTCCGATTTCGCTCTGCAGACTGTAAATGTCACGTTGCGGTTTATCAGGAATCCGTTTGTGATATCCACCACCGCATCTGTAACAGTGGTAATGTCCAGAGGTGCCAGATTGTATTTGGTTTTTCCGCTTTCAATCCGGCTGATGTCCAGCACATCATTGATGAGGGTCAGCAGGTCTTCAGAGCTTTCCCCGATCTTTTCCAGACAGCTCTGAACTTCCGGTTTCGGCTGCTGCTTGAGGGCGATATTGGTAAAGCCGATGATGGCGTTCATAGGTGTCCGGATATCGTGGGGCATATTGTTCAGGAAGGTGGTTTTGGCAATATTCGCGCTCTGAGCCTGCTGCACAGATTCTTCCAGCAGTCGGTTTTTCTCTTTCAAGCTGGCGGCAAGTTCCATGCGTTCTTCCGCAATGCCGCGAATATTCCGGTTGTTTCTGAGTGTCAGAACAATCACCGCTCCGGCGCACATCAGTACAGAAACCACCGCTGCCAAAATCCACGGATTCTTTCTGGCAAACTGCGCCAAGGTGACATCGGCCTGCTCATAGTGGGTGTACTTTTCCACAAGCTCGTCCAGAATCAGGGACTGATCCGCTTTCAGGCACTTGCTCAGGATACTGATAAGCTCATGATCTGCCGTTGGCCGAATGCTGATGGAGAGGCCGAAGGCAGGCTTATTGACAATATGGAAGAGCAGCTCCCCATCCGGGTCCTGATTGACAAATTTTCCCGCCATGTAAGTATATATATAGCAAGCGTCTGCCTGCCCATCCTTGACAGCCTGCATGGCCTCTCTGCGGGTGTCGTAGGGAATTGCCTGAACATTCTCCGCCAAATCGATGTCGATTCCGTCAAAGCTCTGATTATAGGCAACGGCAACAGTATGGATAGCACCCTGAAAGTCTTTTTTGTCACCCGGGACATGGTCAGCTGAATATACGGCTCTGTGAAGATCCCGCTATCCTCCTGTAGAATGGCGCTTCTCTCCGCGCTCATGTCCATGTAGATATCCGCTGCGTCGTTCATTGCCCAGTCGTAGTACTCATGGCGGAATAGGGAAGCCCCGCCATCTCCATCAGATAGTCAAAATACTCAGGAATGATACCAACCAGCTTTCCGTTTTCCACATAGGAGTACGGGTCTCTGTCCGGCTGGGCGCAGGCGGTGATAACTTTTTCACCCGACTGCACAGCGCGAATGTAGTCCTGCTCCTCCTGGGTAAAGGAAAGTGCGCTCTCTAAGTTATTGGTAGTATATTTGTAATAGAGTTTGTTCCTCCAGTCGCCCTCGTTCAGATCCATCTGCTCGATGCCCCTGTTGATCTCATCCAGCAGATCCGTATCCGCTTTTCTGACGATAATATAGAATTCCTCCAGCGCAAACCGTGCCACGATTTTTTCACCGGTATGCTTTCGCAGGCTGCTGGCAACGATCCCGTCTACTTCGCCGTTACGGAGCGCTTCGGTCAGCTCCGCTTCCTCGGCATACTCCACAGTGTAATAGGTAAATCCTTTTTCCCGGGCAAGGGCCGCCAGATCATCATTCCGGCTGTTCGCCTTCAGAACGCCGATGGTCATTCCGTCAAAGCTGCCATAATCATTGAGCTGAAAACGGCTGTCGCCTGATTGGACGCTCAGCTCCGCATAGCTGGTACCGATGGGGTTGGAAAACGCAAATTCCCTCTCCCGCTGGCTGGTTTTTCTTGCGGAGGTCACCATGTCGATCTGCCCGTCGCGGAGCATCTGCTGCATATCCAGCCAGCTGTTTTCATAGCCGACATATTGATAATTCAGATTGGTGTACCTGCGGAGAAGCTGCAAAAAATCGAATCCGTACCCACTCCCCTGAGGCCCGTTCTCGCCCTGGTACACCTCGTGATACCCCGGAAATGCAAAATAGCCAACGCGAATGGTTCGGGGCTCCGCCGCAAAAGCAGCCACCGGACAGGTCACTGTCAAAAGAACTGCAAGGCAGGAAACTCCAACAGCAATTTTTTGTATCAAAGTACGCATTACTTCCTTTTTTATCTTTTCCCTCTCTGCCTTTAGTTTCCTGCGTCTACATAATCGCTCAACCGCTTATTTGCGGCAAACGCATATTGCAATACTTTCGTTTCAACATATTATCCGCTGTTTGCCTCCTGATAGGGGAATTTTACAAAGCGGAGTGAACCGATAGTAGGTCATTCGGACTGGCGCTCCAAATCCAAATAGGCTCGGATAGCGCCTACTGTCGACTCATAATCATGTTTTACCTCATTCAGAATAAAAACAGCGTCTTCAGGAACGCCGTTGCTTTCCGGGCGAAGCAATTTCGTCAACTTACCTGCCGAGGCCCCCAGCTGATCAAAACCGAGGTTTGCGCAGACCCCCTTCAGCGTATGCGCGGCTCGAAACGCTTCCTCCCGCTGCCCGTTCTGCAGGGCCCGGCACAGTTCGGAAAAACTGCTGTCATCTAAAAATTTAGTGATGAATTTTGTGATGAGGCTGGAACTGGGCAGCCGCGTTTTTACCTTTGCCAAGTCGCCGCCCAATTGCTGATAACACTCCTCGATTGTCATTGGGTATCCCCTTTCTCATTTGTCACAAAATATGACAGGGTGTAACGAAAAATTACAAAAATCAAATTCCACAATTTGTGCATAATTTAGTTTGAGTATAGCATGTGTGAACACAACGTGCAATCAGAGAATACATATTTAATTGAAATTGATCAAATTATCTCGAATCGTGTAACCACTTGGCCCGGTTGTGGTATTATATTCCATTTTGCTGTTACTGGAAGCAACAGGTGTAATAAAAAATGACTTTTGGACTTTATGATTTTATCCGAAAGCTGTTCTAGTTCTATTGGCTCCTCCGGGTCGGAGCAGGATTTATTGTTGTAATTACCGCGGTATCCGGATGAATCAGAATAACAGGTACCTCTTTTTTCGGGCATGGTGAACTGTCATACCCGTTCCACTCCGGATGGAGCGGTCATTGTCATATACTGCAGGAGATGATCCACATGATCCATACATGTAATAATTCCGGTATCGATACGAAGATTTGGATTCATCAGCAGTTCCACTCACAACAGTTTCATCACTATGCTGAATCAAGGCAGCCATCCGTCTGAGGCTTCGCTCATCCCAGTCGTTATCGTACCCCTCAAACGGAAGAACAACAACCAATGATATCCCGCCGAACTCCGGCTGTTCCCTCATCCGAAGCAAGATTTCTCCAGCCCACATATCAACACCCACAGCACCTCCCATATAAAAATGACGGACGCCCCACTCATAAAGCGAAACAAATCGGTCGAGCATGCAATGGTGTGGGAGCTCGTCTCCGCAGTTCGCAAAAGCCGTGTGGAAGAGCTAAAGAAACTGGCGCAGATGCAAAAAATATGGGCATTGAGGAAACCTATCCTCAGCGCCCACATTTCTGCGTTACAGGAGAAAATCACATCTCTGGAACAGGAAATCGATGATATCCTCATGGAGAGGATTCGCAAAAAAGAATAGCCCCGCACAGAGGTTACACTGTACGGGGCTTGGAAGGCGCGAACACTTTCGATGCGCCGGCTTTCAAGACTGCACCCAAAACCAAATCGAAGCCCAGCGCAGCGGGTTCGATTCGGAAAGGAGGAGCGACGGAATGAGTGAGAGATGACGTTTGCTTTGAAAAAGAAAACGTCGTCGCGAACAATATGCAGTCCGCGACGACGTGGTGCGCCTGAAAGGACTCGAACCCACACGCATTGCTGCACGAGAACCTAAAGGCGATGTCACCTCAGTGAAGGTTTTGAAAATGCAGCTGTTGCTGTACCAGCCAATCCTTATACCACCGTATTTCGGAATTGGCAGAGATCGCTGTATAAAGGCCTGCCAATCATGTGTGGAAGAAAAATAGGCCATTGACAAATTCGTTAGAATGAATATAATAATATTAGAATAATTCTAATTTCGAGACAGGTATGATGTGCATATGACAAAGTACGAGAAGGCGATCTACGACATCGTCGCGACAAGCCATGAGCATCTGACCGTCAGCCAGATTTATGAGCGGCTGAAAGAGAACTGCCCCCAAGTGGTCCCCGCAACGGTATACAACAATCTGAACAAGCTGTGGGATTCCGGTCTGATCCGCAAGGTCTCCATTGAGGGGATGCCGGACCGGTACGATTTGGCACAGAAGCATGACCATCTGGTCTGCAGGCATTGCGGGAAAATCATGGATATTTCCTTTGAAGACCTGACCGCGCCCCTGCGCAGCCAACTGGGCGAGGACTTTTTGTTCTACGACCTGAAGGTGTACTATCTCTGCCCGGAATGCAGGGCGGCGAAGGGACAAAAGGCGAAATAAGCAACGCATGGAGCAGTCCACATACGGACGTGTCAAAGCGTCCGCAAATAAATAAAGCAGGAGGATTTTAAGATGAGAAGCATTACGACATTGGATCTGCAGTACGCGCACAGATTTTACGGCTTCAAGGGTGAGGCCCAGTATCTCCACGGCCACACCGGCGTCCTGACCATCGAGGTGGAGGATTCCATCGAGCCCGGCGTGAACATGGTCTTTCCCTGCAACGAGATCCAGAAGACCGCCTGGGAGGTTCTGAAGAACTTTGACCATGCCCTCATTCTGAGAGAGGATGACCCGCTCCTGCCCGCCATCCTTGACGTCTACGAAAAGCAGGGGATCAAGGACGGCACGCCGGCCAACAAGATGAAGGGCCCCGCGTTCAAGACGGAGCTTGCCACCGCCTATCCCGATTGCCGTTTGGTGGTGACCAAGGAGACCATGACGGTGGAAGGCATGATCAAAATCGTGTACGACCTGCTGAAGGACAAGCTGAACATCGCCAAGCTCACCTTCACCAGCGGCGTCAACGCGGCCTCCGCGGAATTTGAGACGAAGAACAACATCGACCGCTGCCCGCTGTGCGGCATCGCCCTGAATGAAAAGGGTGTCTGCCCGAAGTGCGGGTATAAGAAAGGCTGATTTGGGGAATTGCCTGCGGAAGCGCCAGGGCAAACGTCCTGGCGCTTCCCTTTTTTGGGATGGATCATCGGAAATTGAGCAGGTCAGCAGCCTGTGAAACCGTTGATTCAGATATGATTTGGTTAGGAGGAGATCATCATGGCTCAGCATTTGCCATTGTCAGTTCGCGTCCCCATTGAGGAGGACAACCCCAGCATCTGCCGGAACGAAGCCCTCTGCATCAAGTGCGGAATGTGCAAGGAGGTTTGCACGCAGCAGATCGGCGTACATGGTACATACACTCTGGAGGAAACCGGCGGAAAGGCCATCTGCATCCACTGCGGTCAGTGCGCCAACGTCTGTCCACCCGCCAGCATTACGGAAGTGTACGAATATCCGGCAGTTCGGGCCGCCGTGAAGGACCCCGACAAGGTGGTCGTCGTCAGCACCTCCCCCTCTGTCCGTGCGGCGCTGGGCGAGGAATTCGGGATGCCCAAGGGCGCTTTTGTTCAGGGAAAAATGGTGGCCCTGCTGCGGGCCCTGGGCGCCGACTACGTGCTGGACACCAACTTTGCAGCCGACCTCACCATTATGGAAGAGGCCAGTGAGCTGATCCAGCGCATCACCACCGGGGACAAGCCTCTGCCCCAGTTTACCAGCTGCTGCCCCGCCTGGGTCAAGTTCGCGGAGACCTATTACCCGGAGCTGCTGCCCAACATCTCCAGCGCCAAGAGCCCCATCGGGATGCAGGGCCCCACCATCAAGACCTACTTTGCTAAGAAGATGGGCATCGACCCAGAGAAGATCGTCAACGTGGCCCTGACCCCCTGCGCGGCCAAGAAGTTCGAGATCCGCCGCTCCGAGATGAACGCGGCGGGCAAAGAGCTGGGCATCCCCACCATGCGGGATATGGACCAGGTCATCACCACCCGAGAGCTGGCCTTGTGGGCCAAGGAGGAGGGAATTGACTTCGCCTCCCTGCCTGACAGCGACTACGACCGCCTGATGGGCGAGGGTTCCGGCGCGGGCGTCATCTTCGGCAACACCGGCGGCGTTATGGAGGCCGCCCTGCGGACGGCTTACGCCTTTATCACCGGCCAGCAGCCCCCCGAGGCCCTGCTGGACCTGCAGCCCGTCCGTGGCTACGACGGCATCCGGGAGGCCAGCCTGGACATCAACGGTATGACCGTGAATGTGGCTGTGGTCTACGGCACGGCCAACGCCCGGAAGATGATCGAGCGGGTGAAGTCCGGCGAAAAGCAGTACCACTTCATTGAGGTCATGACCTGCCCCGGCGGCTGCATCGGCGGCGGCGGACAGCCCCGTGACATTATGGCAGACGGCGACGAGACCCGCAAGGCCCGTATCGACAGCCTGTACCAGCGGGACGCGGACATGAAGCAGCGTCTGAGCCATGAAAACCAGGAGATCAAGCAGATTTATGAGGAATTCTACGGCCAGCCTTTGAGCGAGCTTGCAGAAAAAATGCTGCACACGGCCTATCTGGACCGGAGCGGCGACTTAAAACAAGGAGGAACAAAGAACATGACAAAATGGAAATGCAAGGTATGCGGTTACATCTATGAGGGCGAGGAACTGCCCGCTGACTTCAAGTGCCCCATCTGCAAGCAGCCTGCGTCTGCTTTCGAGAAGGTCGAGGAGACTCCTGCGGCCGGGGCCTCTCCCTACGCCGGCACCAAGACGGAGAAGAATCTGGAGGAGGCCTTCGCCGGTGAGAGCCAGGCCCGGAACAAGTACACCTTCTTCGCCCTGGTGGCCCAGCGGGAGGGCTATGAGGAGCTGGCGGAGCTGTTCCTGAAAACCGCCCGCAACGAGCAGGAGCACGCCCGGGTCTGGTATCAGGAGCTGGGCCATATCGGCACCTCCGCCGAGAACCTGCTGGCTGCTGCCGAGGGTGAGAACTACGAGTGGACCGACATGTATGACCGCATGGCCCGGGAGGCCGACGAGGAGGGCTTCCACGACCTGGCGGACCGGTTCCGCATGGTGGGCGCTATCGAAAAGCGCCATGAGGAGCGCTACCGCAAGCTGCTGAACGACGTGAAGATGAAGCAGGTCTTTGAAAAGAGCGGCCAGACCATGTGGGAGTGCCGCGTCTGCGGCCACATCGTGGTGGGCACCAAGGCCCCCGAGGTGTGCCCCGTGTGCAAGTACAGCCAGGCCTATTTTGAGGTGCACAAAATCTGAACTTCATCGGAGCGGATGACGTTTCGGTTTCCTGGCGGTCTTTCATTGACAGGAACAATTTCTTAGCAAAACCACCGGATTCACAGGAATCCGGTGGTTTTGATTTACGGCTGATAGCAGAGGCTTTCCGGCTGGTATCTAAATCCCACACCGGGATTCGGTAAAGAGCATCCGGTTTGAAAGCAAACGGTAGATCCGCTGCACAAAAGCCGGTAAAGGCGAACACTTTTGGGGCACGGACTCTCGCTCAGTTCCAAAAACCACATCACAACGCTACTTCCACATCGGTATAGCTCGTTCGCTCACGGATTCGGGATGGCAAGCAGAAACAGAAAAAGAGGAGCCCCCTTGGCAACAACAAGAAGATTCCCTTCTCATCGAAATTGCTAAAAAAACAGAACGACACGTGATTTTGATCTCGCCTTACGAGAACAGTTTTCATGTGTTGTTCTGCTTTTTACCATAGTGACAATCTGTCTTACCGTAACCGTCAAAGCTAACGGCGTATAGACTCCTATGGGATAATAGTGGTGGAAC
>CAYWYW010000027.1:3835-22296 GCA_964462715.1 uncultured Oscillibacter sp. | reverse complement strand
ACCCCGCCTCCTTCAGCAGCCGCTCCACACTCATCCGCACAATGTCGGACGCCAGGGGCCTGCCGTCCTGGGTGGTAAAGGCAAACTGCATCTCAACATCGCTGTTCCACAGCTGCATGGCGTCCTCCTTGGGAATGTGGACCAGCATGGTGCCGCTGTCCGCCACCTGCGGAACGTATTCCAGAAAAACCTTCTCCTGCCGGACCCAGAACACCAGGTCCCGGACCGTGGTCAGGTCCACGCCCTCCACGGTCACGGAGAGCTCATTTTCGATCCGCTGCCTCATGTATGCGCCTCCTCCAACGTTTTTGTCATGTTCCAGTTGCCAAATGCGGTCATCGTATCACCTCGATCCGCATGATAACGGAAACCAGTGCATCAGCCTTTGGAAGCGGGTCACCATTTGGGGCCATCCGGCTTGGTTTCGTGCAGTCAGGCTGCGCCGTCATGCGCGGAAAAAATAAAGCAGCGGCGTCCCGGAAGTGGGACGCCGCTGTCTGTATCGGAAAGAATTTATATAAAAATATGGTGGGAGCATGCAGATCTGGATTGCCCTGTGCCAAGAGGCAGAAGCAGAGCCATGACAGGTATGCTGCAAACGCGACGGTGTCAATAGAGGAGAGGCCGATAAATTGAACAAAATGATATTTTTGTTTAATTGGAATAACCTTCCTATATCAGCCCAGCCGTTTACCTCCACCACGGCAAAGCAGGAATCGTGAAGTGTGCAAATTCTTTGGCTGATCATTTGTATTTTGCCTTCACAGCTCCGTTGAAAAAGCAGGCAGCATTTGTTATCATGAAAACAAAAAAATTATCGGGATTTCAAGGAGAAGCAGGATGAAAAAATACTGGTTGCCGGTTATGCTGCTGGCACTATTTGAAACGACAGCCATTACACTTTGGCTGACAATGGATAACCTGTTTTATCTGTTCAATTTCAGCTATATTGGCTTTTCCATCGCATTGGGCATCTTCTTATTCATCAGGAAGTATCAACACGCCCGGCGGGTGGCGCAGCTCCTGGTCGGACTGTATATGTTGGTCTATTTGGGGCTGGTCTGCCAGGAAAATATGCAGATCGAGGGGTTCTGGTACTATCTGTTTACCGGTGTATTTGAGGCGGCAACCATTCATTATGCGGTCGCCAAGATATTTGGACCGCTGATCTTTGGAAGAGGGTGGTGTGGTTATGCCTGCTGGACGGCGATGGTACTTGACTTTCTTCCCTACAAAGTGCCAAAGCAGCCACGAAAGAAAATAGGATGGATCCGGTATATCACCTTTGCGGTGTCACTGATCTTTGTGGCATCCCTCGTTTTGGCGCATGTGGGCAATATGGAAAGGATCATGTTTTGGGCGTTCATTGTAGGAAACCTGCTGTATGATGCTGTTGGTATCGGATTGGCATTCCTTTTCAAGGACAACAGGGCTTTTTGCAAATACATATGTCCGATTACCGTATTCCTGAAACCGATGAGTTATTTTTCCTTGCTCAGAGTAAAATGCGATACGAGCAAGTGCATATCTTGCGGCAGGTGCAAACGTGTATGCCCCATGGATGTAGACGTAACGGACCCTTCGAGAAAGAGAGAGAATGGTACGGAATGTATTCTGTGCTTTGAATGTGTAAGGGCCTGCCCGAAGGATGCTTTGTAGACGAAAATTGGAATTTAACGGGCAGTCCTGTTTTAGGGCTGCCCTTTCTGCGCGGACGCGGGTTTCTGCAAAACACCAAATGAAATCGGCTGAGCCTTCAAATCAGCACGAAACGTAAAAGGAAGTCGCAGGTCCCTGCTTTCGTTCGATTTCCAATGACCATAGGTGGACAAATCAGTAAGCGGTCCATCATCGACCGGATTGAAAGGAAACGGTAGGTTGTCCTTTCGTATGATGGCATATTTTCTGAATCGACGCCATGTGGCATGATCAGCAGCGCAGGCAAAAAACAGGCTGCCGCTCAAATGCATCTGGGCGGCAGCCTGAATTGTTACAGCGGAAACAGGCAGGCCAAAAGGCCGCCGATGGCCAGAAATGGGGCAAAGGGCAGTTCGCCCTCATGCTCTTTTTCCGGTTGATACGGAGAATAGCGCTGCGTGAGCAGCAGTGACTTGAAGTAAGACCACAGACGTGCCAGTCTCTGAAGCAGCTGGCCTTTGAACAGCAGGAGCAGTATTCCGGCGGCGGCGCCTGTCACGACCCCATAAAGGAAACAGGCCGCCAGCCATCGCCAACCCATCATAGCGCCCAGGGCCGCCAGCAGCTTGGCGTCACCCGCCCGAAAGATCTTCAGCAGCCACAGGATCACACCCACAGCCAGGCCTGCTGCCAGGCCGCCGAGGCTTCCCAGCAGGCCGGACAGGCCACCCATGAGAACGCCCAGCAGAATGCCCATGGCCGCCATGGCGACCGACAGGCGGTTGGGGATCCTCCGCCGCTTCCAATCCGCCCAGGCTGCCGCCAGCAGCCCTGCTGCCAGCAGCACGCAGCGAATAGCAGTCACGGCCGTCACCTCCTCCAGCTCCGGGTCATCCGCACCAGCAGCGCGGTGAGATTATCCTCCGCCGTTCCCCGCAGGATCAGAGACGCGGCCTCCTCCAGTACTGTCTGAACGGAATGCCTTTCCCGGTTGGGGCCCGGCCAACCCGCAGGCAGTTCCTGATAAAATCCGTCAGAGCACAACAGGATGCTGCCGCCGTTGGGCAGCTTTCCCGCCGTGACCTCCAGCGTGTATTCGTTGGTAACGCCGAGGGTGCTGACCAATACATGGCGCATGGGATGCACTGCGGCCTCCGCCTCCGTCATCCTTCCCGCCTCGATCTCCCGGCGGCAGTAAGTCTGGTCCCGGGTGAGCTGGCGCAGGCTCCCTTTTTGCAGCAGGTACGCCCGGCTGTCTCCCACCTGAAAGATGCGGTACTCTCCCTGAAAGAGAAACAGCAGCGTCAGCGTGGTGCCGGAGCGTGTTCCCTCCTGCGCGGCGCTGTACAGCGTCCAGTTGACAGCTTCCACCACCACCCGGAGACTGCTCTCCACCGCCTCCCAGTCCATTCTGGGGGACACCAGGGACGGCAGCTGTTCCGTCCACCACTGGTCCAGACGCCGGGTGGCAAGGCCGCTGGCCTCCTCCCCCTGGGCCATACCGCCCATACCGTCCGCCACTGCCAGGAGCAGGAATTCCCGGTCGTCCACACTGCCCCGGCGGATCAGCAAGCTGTCCTGATTCACCGGGCGCTGATTGCCCGGATGGGTGATGTATCCCACTTCATAGCGAAGAGCGCGCATCAGTCTCTCCCCTGCTGAAAGTGGAATTCTTCGCTGCCCATGCGGATCTCGCAGCCGTCTTCCAGCTCTACTGGTGTATAGGGCGGGATCATTACCCCATTGACATAAGTGTGGTTGGAGGAGTTCTCATCCCGGATCAGATACCGCTGGCCATCCCGCAAAATGGTAGCATGGGTGCGGGAGACCTTCGGATTGTCCACCACATAGCTGCAGTTGACCCGGCCCACCGTGAAGGTCTGGGCCGTCAGCGCCACCCTGCGGCCGCCGTGGAGAAGCGCTGCTCCCAGGCTGGCGGCAGAGTCAATGAACTCCGTGGCGCCCTGTTCCGCCAGCTGCACGGTGCCGCTCCACTGGCTGCCGTAGTACGGCTCCGGTGCGGGGACGTTGGAGGCAGGAGCGGCGGCACCCACGGGAACAGGCGCGGGGCTGGCCGGTGCAGGCACGGGAATGGCAGAGGAGACCATGTGGGCCTCCTTGTCCATGTCCACCTTTCCCTCTTTCTTCCGGCCCAGCAGGCTGAAGGATTTTTTCTCCGGCTTTTCTTTTTTCCTGCCCACAGGCTCCGGAGCGGCACCGGGAATCTGTACCCCCGCCATACCGGGGATGGCAAAGCCCGCAGGCGCTGGGGGGGCCTCCTTCGGCTCCTCTTTCTTCCGGCCTGGCAGGTCGAACTTCCTGCCGAACAGCTCCGGCTTCTTCTCCGCCGCCGGAGCAGGGGCCTCTGCCTTCACCGGCGCAGCAGGCGGCACGGCGGGCTGCACCGGTGCCCGGAAAGCAGGCTGCGCCGGCTCCCGACGGGGCTCCGGCGTCTCTGCGGCGGAAGGCGTCACCAGCGCGGCAAAGCTCTCCAGCGTAAAATCAGGCTTGATCACCGCGGCGATCAGCTCTGCCACCTTTGCGGTGGGAGTGCCGCCGTACTCGCCCAGCAGAGCGGTGAGATAGCTCCGCAGCAGGGGATTGCTGTCCTGCGGGTCGCTCTCCATCGGCACCAACGGCAGGAAAACGCCTCCCTGCCCGTCGGCAAAGGCGCACTCCGGCTCCAGAAGGCACTGGCCGGAGCGCAGGAAATACTCCGGCAGCCCCTGTAAGGTCCGGATCAGAGAGGACAGCAGCATCAGCAGCTGCTTCTCCCCCGCCTCCCGCAGCACGTCCTGCAGACGGCGCTTGCCGGAAATATCAAAGTACAGTGCCGTTTCTCCATCATCGATCTGCTGGTGCATGGGCAGCAGGCCGGGAATCCGGTTACGCTCCGCCATGCGGACGCAGAACTCCACGGGCTCCACGCCGGATTCCAATCCTATCACCAGGTATGTACGGGGCTCCGCTACCGCGTAAGTTATCGAACGAACACCAGTTTTCATCTTGGCTCCCTCCAGTTCCAGTTATATCAGCGCCCCGAACAGCAAAAACGGGGCCAAGGGCATCTCTGAATGGACCGTCACCTTTTTTCGCGCCAGCTGCACAACGCTGACCAGCGCCATGGCCGCCAGGCCCCGGGCCAGCACATAGATGACGCCGGGAAATCCGGCGGCCAGGCCGCAGACTGCCAGCAGCAGCACATCCCCCCCGCCAATGGCGGCAGGCCGCAGCAGATGGGGCAGTCCCAGGATCAGCGCTCCGGCGGCAGCCCCCAGCAGCCCGTTGATACAGACCGGCAGGCTCATTCCGGACGCCTGATAGGCCAGCAGCGCCACGGCATAGACTGCCATGCTGCGCGGATTGATCTCGCGGCTGTCCAGGTCTGTCAGGCTGGCAGACAGCAGCGCGCCGGAGAGCAGCAGCATTCCCCAGAAGTCCCGGTCCAGCGCGCCGCAGATCCAGATCTCATAGCAGCCGAATACCGCGCCCAGCGCCGCGGCTGCTCCGGTCCCCTTTCGGCGCCAGCCCTTTCCATAGGCCAGCCCGGCAGATAACAGGCCGTTCAGCGTCCCGAGGACGCCTCCGGCAAGATACAGCATTCCCATGGTCACCCCACCAGCTTTCCCCGCAGCCCCGGCGTTTTGCCGCCGATCCACGGGTGGACCACTACCTGCTGCTCTATGGCAAAGCCCTCGGTAAAGATGGAGAACATGGGATCGTTATAGCAGTAGGCCGCCTTCAGGATCAGGTCGTTGGTGGAATTGTCAATGTACAGCGCATACTGGATGTCCCCGGACAGCAGGTTCCGGTTCACCTTCATCTGGTCCAGATAATCTTCCACCATGGACTCGACGATCATGCCGCCGCCCGTCTCGCCCGCAGTGGTCAGCAGATAGCTCACCAGGTCATCGCCCTTTACCGCCTTCAGCTTATTGGCCAGATTGGTGGTGGCGCTGGCGAAATTCTTTCCGTTGCTGATCAGTTCATCCAATTTGTCGATCGTAATGCCGTCGTCAAAGGTGCTCATGGCCTTCTGGGTGGCGCTATTGAAGGACTCCATGGCCGAGCCGATGTCAGAGAACTTTCCCTGTGTCTGCTCGCTGACAGAGAACTTGTCCATACCGATGGTCTGATCCACCGCGTAGCAGTACTGGGCCAGCACCGATCCGGCGTTGTTCAGACCGTACTGCACCGCTTGATGGAGGTAGTAGATGTTCATGAAATTGGCCAGAAACAACAGCAGCAGGATATAAAACGGCAGCACAATCGTGGCTTCCACCGTCATGGATCCCTGTGCCTTTTTCATGCCGGTCCCTCCTTCCATCAGTATCCGAGATTGGTGTAAACCTTGAATTTCAGACGGCCATCCCGTTGCATGGACGCCGGCAGGAAGCCGCTGCCCATCATCAGGTAGTTCACAGACCCCTCCATGCTGGCGGAAACTGTCACAAAGGAGCCCGCCATGGAGAAGCCCTCCTGCTTGCCGTAGCGCAGGTTGGCCTGCACCAGACTCTGGATGCGCTGGACCTTGGTGGTGTTGTCCATGAACAGCAGAAAGATCCGCATGTAGTCCATGTAGTCCAGCTTCACATCAAATTTTCCGACAGCGGAGCCGCCGTTTTCCACCTTTCCGTCCGGGAGAAGCCCTGCCAGCGACTCAGTAACGGCATCAGTCACCGCTTCTGCGGCCTCGCCGCTAAGGGTTTTCACCTTTTCCTTCATCTGCTTGCTGGTCTTCCGCACCGTCTGGTTCACCATGGCCAGTGCCTTGTCTCTGCCATCCTCCAGAACGTCATTAATGCTTCCCTGAATCTCGCCGGGCACCGAGGCGGAAATACTGTCCAGTCGCCCGTCTATCTGATTCGCCACATTCTCCGGAAGCCGGCTCGTGATATCCTGCCCCCACTGCTGCATGCTGTTCTGGGCAGCACTGACCGCCGCATCCGTTCCGGAAGATAGCTGTTGATAGGCCTTATAGATCGCTTTGTTGGCCGCCTGCTCCACAGAGGAAGCGGTGGTACTGATGACGTCTTCAATGGCCTTGGCAGCCTCTGCCGCCACATATTTGCTGGCTTTGCCAACTGTTTTCTTGAGTGTACCGCTGGCAGAGATGCTCCAGTCGGTACTCTGCTTAAACACCAGTACTTCTTCGCCTGCCTGCAAATCCAGCACGTCCATGGTGGACTCTGCCAGTGCCCAAGCAATCAGAATACCTGTGGCCACCAGCGGCGCAAAGGGGCCGGAAACGCCGGCTGCCAGGGCGTTGGCCTGGGCAATCTTGGCGCTGTCGGTGAAAATGGCCGCAGTGTTCAGGATCATGCGGATGCCCAGCAGCCGGGCGGCCACCTCCGCCACTGCCAGCCCCGCGTTGCTGTTGCCGGAGATGATATACTCCAGTTCCGCCTGAGAGGTCAGATAGGGGAGGTAGTAGCTCTTGGACTCCGGAGCCAGGTATTTGTTGTCCGCTCCGGTGGCGATGGGCATGTCCACCGCCCGGTAATGCTGGACATAGTTGGGGAAGTAGGCGATGGCGTATTCGTTGATGTACAGGCTGTCCCGGGCGCCTTCCAGCACCTCGCCCAGCTTCTTGATCAGGTCCAGACCGCCCTGCAGGATCTGGCTGACGTTCTCAGCGTCCACCTCTGTGTTCAGCTCATGGTCCCAGTCCACCTGCTGAGTAGTCTCATAGGAGACCTTCAGGTCCTCAGCGTTGAAGGGCCGCAGGCCGGCCACCTCCGGGTCCGTCTCCTCCTTGCTGGGGCTGCTGTCACTGGGAAGCGTCTTGACCTTCACCGGCTTTGCTTCCTCGAAGTCCCGGGCAAACACATTGAGGGCGTCGAGATCCGCCGCCGTTTCCGCCAGCAAGATATTACAGCCACCGGCAAATTCTCCTACCTCTCGCTCGATCATGTCGGTAATGTAGATGCTATATCCCTCTTCGGTGGTCTGCCCTCTTTCAAGTCCCAGCAAACGGGTATCAATGACCTGCTCTCCGGTGATCTCGAACATATTCTGATAATCCATCATGCTGCCGGCAATCCGGTCCGTATACTGCCGGCCCATCAGCACCAGGTCCATGTTTTTCAGGATCTCGCCGCAGGTGCTCTCCGCCAGCTCGATCTCCGGCAGGTAGACGGTTTTCAGGTTCTCGTTATTGGGGTCCGCGTCGATTTTGGCCTGCAGGGCGGCGATATAAGTGTCATACCGCCCCATAATACTATCCACACTGTCCCGGATCTGATTGGCTTCATTATGGAGATCATTCGCATTCCCGGACATATTTGCCAGACGACCCAGGAGCATGTTCAATTCATCCCGGTACACCTCCCGCATCTCGTCCTCAGGCTGTTCCTCCTCGCCTGCAAAGTCCGCCCAACGCCGGTCCATGTTCTCGTCGAATTCCCGGACCAGGTCCCACGGCTCCATCGCGGTCTCGCCGGTTCCTTTATCCAGATCATAGGGGCAGTTGGTAAACTTTTTCAGCTTGGCATTAAACTCGGAAATCCGCTGGATCAGGGCGGCGGCGTCGTTGGCCAGCTGCTCCTTCCCCAGCTCCTTTTCGCTGTCCGCCTTGTCCTTGGCGGCTTCGATGCGGTCCACCACATCGAACAGAACGCTGATCTTCTCCAGGAAATCCCCCACGCCGCTGACCAGGGAGATGGGGGCACGGTATTTCATATGGTCAATGATCTGGCTCTCCACCGCGTCGGTATTGGCAAGGGAGACGCGGTCGGGGTCCATTGTCACGTTGATTTCGTAGTCATAAGCCGTAAAGGAGGCCAAGTCAGCCTCCTGGGCCGCCTGGCCCGTCAGGGCGGTGTAAATGGCCTGATTGATCTGCTTGACGGAGCTTTCCGGCACCTCGGCCACGCCCAGTGTCTTTTCCGTATACTCCTGCAGCAGCCGGGTGATCTCCTCCTCGGACAGAGAGTCCGTGGCAAATAAGCCGTAGAGGTCGTAGAGCATTTTATTGTAATAAGACAGCACAGAGGAAGCGGCACTGTCCAGAGCCGCTTCGCTTTCCGCCCGGGCCATGCGGTACCGGGCACTGTCCACCAGAACGCCGACGAGAGCAGTGTTGGAGATGAGGATGATGCATAAAAAGATGCTGATGGCACCCTTCCAGCGGTGATGTTTCTTCATGGCTCACTCCCCCGTTCCGTGGATCTGGTCATAGATGAAGCTGATGTTGCGGATGAAATCCGTAGGGGTGTTCAGGGGGGCGCTGGCAGTAATGGTCCGGTCCTCCTTCGTGTAGACGCCGATACGCTCCAGCAAAGGCCCCATGGGGTTGGTATACTTCTTTGTCACCGTGACGGAGACATATTTCTGCAAAAAGCCGCCGGTCTTGTCCGCCTTGGGCTCGCTGGTCTCCTCTTCGCCGATGGCGACATCGGGGTTCTGCCCCATAAGCCACTTGGCATAGGCCTCCGTATTCTTGACACGGTTGCCTTTTTTGGTGTCCAGCAGGTAGCGGTAGGGGTCGTGATCCGTGAAATCCATGCTTACCAGCTTGCCGTCGTCACTACCGCCAGAGAGCTGGAAGTCCCAGGCCCCCGCGCCGCTGATCTTGTCCCAGTAGGATGCGCCCCGGGCGGCTGCCTGCATGGCGGCAGAGGCGGTGACCATATTCTGATGCTGGGTGATACACATGGAAAGAATTCCCAGGATCACCAGAAAGATCACCGGAAAGATGATGGCCAGCTCCACGGTCATGGAGCCCTTCAGCATGTTCCGTTTCATAAAAACCCTCCGCCCATTGTCTGGATTCCTTTGCCGTACCGCCGCGGTTTACGCGTTCCGGCACGGGGAGCCCGTGCCGGAACGGCCAGTCATGATTACACCGTAAAGAATTTATCCATCAGATCTGTCACAAACTTCGTGATCCGGTCCTTGAACAGCAGAGCGATAGCGATCAGCACGCCGATGAGGATCACCAGCTCCACGGTGCCGAAACCTTCCTCTTCCTGCCAAAAGCGCTTCAGCATAGCTTTCATAAGTACAGTCTCCTTTCTCAATTTTGTCATATGCCCATCCCCATGACAGCGGGCGCTATCGCAAGGATTATGACCGCAATCAACATCAGTACCATGGGAAACAGCAATTTGGTGGAGGTTTCCTCCGCCACCCGCCGGGCGGCGGCCTTTCGGGCGCTCCACAGCTCCTTGCCGATCTCCCGCAGCGCCGTCAGCACGTCGCTGCCGCCCCGGTGCATGTTCTGCAGGATCACAGACACGAACCGCCGCATCTCCGGCATGTTGCACTGGGTGGTCAGAAGGTCCAGGGCTTCCTCGTCACTGGCGCCGTGCTCCATCTTCTCCGCCACCTTCCCCAGCATCTGGTACAGGGGCGTTTCCGCCGGCATCTCGTTGGCGATCTTCAGAATGGCCGCACGGAGCGTCAGGCCCGCGCCGGAGAGAATGATGATCTGGTTGGTCAGATCGGGAAGGTCAATGGCTACCTGGGCGTGGCGCTTGTCCACCTTCTTCTTTACATCGGCAAAGGAAGCCCACGCCAGGGCCGCTGTCAGTCCTAACCCCAGGATCAGATACGTTACCGTTCCCTGGGTGGCGCCGAAAAACAGCGTGGACATCAACAGGCCCAGCATGGTGGCTGTGGCCGCCTGTGCCCAGATGACCCGGAGGTAGAACTCCACATACTCCGCCGGGTACAGCTCCGCCAACTGGCGGCGAAGGGTCCTGTCCAGGCCGCTGGTGTAATCATAGTGGACAGCATCCATCAGGGCGAACCCGGCAGGCATGACATCCTTTAAGTTGTATTCTTTTTTATCCAGCGCCTGCAAAAACGCGCCGAATTTCTTCTTGCCCGCGCTGTTCAGCAGAGCGAACACCACCATCAGGATCAGGAACGGGACCAGAGCGATATACTCGGTATTCATCTTCCTCCCCCTCCTTAAATCTCAATGTCCGTCAGCTTCTTGCCCCACAGGTAACCGATCACGATGATCACCAGAGCCACCGTACAGATCACTCTGCCGCCGGGGGTCGTGAACAAGGGCTTCATAAAATCGCCGGTGCTCTGGGTCATCAGGAACATCAGCGCAATGGGGGCGGCCGTGAGCACCTTCTGCTCCATTTTCTTTTCCGCCAGGGCAGTCTCCATTTCCTGCTTGGTCTCGATCTTCTCCATGATGATATCGGAGGTCTGCCGCATGATCTGCATCAGGTTGCCGCCGGTGCGCTTGGAGATCTCGAAGATGTGGGCAAAGGTACGGATGTCGTCAATGCCGGAGCGCTGGGCCAGATCCAGAAACAGATCCTCGATATTTTGCCCCAGGGCCAGCTTGGACACGATCAGCTCCAGCTCCTGAATGATCAGGGTGTTGGGATTGCCGTACTGCCGCTCCATATCCTCCAGCGCGGCGGACATGGCCCGCTCCACGGAGTTGCCCGCGCCCAGGGAGGAGGTCAGGGAATAGAGCATGTCCTTGAACTGCAGATTCAGCTTTTGTCTCCGGGCGGCAATGATCTGCTTTGTCCGGATAGACGGGTACTTCAATGCCAGCAGCGCCACCACTGCCGCCAGGATCACCGACCGGTAAAAAATGTACCCGAGGGCAAACAGCCCGGCTGCCGCCAGCAGCACGTACGCCAGAGACTCCATGGGTTTCATATAGTACACGGAGTAATCCAGTCCCCCGGTCTCTGTCCGTTCCGGACGGCGGGGCTCCTTGGCCTTTTTGACCTTCTTCGGCGCCTTCTCTCGCTTTTTCACGGGACTGCTACCCCCTTGTTCACATCGGTATGGATACCGCTCATCTCAAATTTTTGCAGGTTTTGCATAGGGTGCTCCGACCGGCGGAGCCGGCCCAGCACCTCGCCCCTGGGCCCTGTCCCCTCTCGCTGGAAGGAGAACAGGGGGTTGAGGATATACGCGCCCTTTTCGTAGCCGCACAGCTCCACGATCTCCAGCGTTTTGCGGCTCTTGTCGCTGAGACGGCCCAGATGGACGATCAGGTCAATGGCCGCCGCGATCTGCTGGCGGATAGCGTCCATGGGGAAATCCGCTCCGGTGAGGACCATGGTCTCCAGACGGGACAGCATATCCTTGGGAGAGTTGGCGTGGCCGGTGGAGAGGGACCCGTCATGGCCGGTGTTCATGGCCTGCAGCATGTCCAGCGCCTCCGCGCCGCGGACCTCGCCCACCACGATGCGCTCCGGGCGCATTCGAAGGGAGGACTTGATCAGGTCCCGGATGGTGATCTCGCCTTTTCCCTCGGTGTTGGCGTTGCGGGTCTCCATCCGCACCAGGTTGGGAACGGTCCGGATCTGCAGCTCCGCCGAGTCCTCGATGGTGATGATGCGCTCATCCGCGGGAATAAAGCTGGACAGGGCATTCAGGAATGTGGTCTTGCCGGAGCCGGTGCCGCCGCTGACAAAGATATTGTACTTTGCCTCCACGCACCGCTGCAAAAACTCCGCAGCCTCCGGGGTAATGGCGCCCCAGCGGATCAGATCCTCGAATTGCAGCACCTTCTCCGGGAATTTCCGGATCGTCACCACCGGACCGTTGAGGGCGATGGGGTCCAGCACCACATTGACGCGGGAACCATCCTCCAGCCGGGCGTCACAGATCGGGTTGGAGGTGTCCACGGTCCGGTTCACCCTGGACACGATTTTCTGGATGATATCCTCCAGCTGTTTTTTGCTCTCAAAATGCTGGGGACTGCGGGTCACCCTGCCGTTTTGCTCGATGAACACGCAGTCCGGTCCGTTGATCATGATCTCCGTGATGGACGGATCATCCAGCAGGGGCTGGAGCGGCCCCAGCTTCTTCATCTGGTTCAGAACGCCGGAGATCAGCTGGCGCCGTTCCTGAACGCTGAGATATTGTCCGCCCAGCATGTCGTTGAGGATCTCTTGCGCCGCCTGCCGGACCTGTTCATCCGTAACAGAGCGTATGCCCTCCAGCTTCCGCATGACCCGGCTGCTGAGTTCCGCCGATTGCTGCTGATCCACCATGCGTCACTTCCTTCCCTGTCGTTTCCGTTCAAAGCCGCAGGATCTCGCCGCAGCCCCGGGCAAAGTCCGGGTTGCCCTGCACGACCAATCCCACGTCCGCGTCGCCCGCCAGTGTGTTGGACTGGGGGAAGCACACGTCAAAATCGCCGCCGTCGTATTTCCGCTTGCAGCGGTTGCCCACCAGCAGTTCCCGCCCGGCACAGGGATAAGAGGAAAACGCGGGGTCCGTCGTCAGCTGCCGCCGCTTGGCCCGTCCGACCCGGTCGTCGCCGTAGACCATGACCACACGGTCGCTGATAGACATCACATAGCTGTTGACCTCGCCGAAGCCTGCCGACAGGTCCACAAGGAGATACGCCGCCTCGCCCAGATTCAGCAGGCCCTCCACGATATAGCGCACATCCGCCGCCGACAGGTCCTGCTGATCTGCCAAGCTCACCGGCGTTGGGAATACATACACGCCGTGGTCGTTCCGCCGCAGGGCAGGCAGCAGTGTCCGGCCCGGGTCATCCCGGTCCTTGACGGCGCAGAGGAACTCCTCGGCGTTCCGCCCGTCGCTGGGATAGAAGGGGGATGTACAGGGGGCGTATTCCAGATTCAGATAGACCGTTTTTCCCTGCTGGGCGGCCTGCACCGCGGTCAGATACGCCAATGTGGAGACGCCGCTGCCGCCCTGGGTGGAGCAGAAGGAGATCACCTTCGTCCCGCCGCTTCTGACAGCACCGCCGGCCACCAGACCCGCGGCGCGGAGCAGCTGCTTCAGCTCCTCCAGCAGGTCCTGCTTCCGCTGGTAGATATTCAGAGCAAACAGTCCGGCGCCGTCCGGCTCCATCACCGTTTCCTCCCCCAGAACCACGCCCATAGTCCCGGCGGGCAAGCCCTCCCGCAGGAAATCCTCGTCCGCCAGCACACACTGGATCTTACCGGCATGTCCGGCAAGATAGTCTCTGGCCCGGTCTCTGCCGGAGAAGGAGCAAACAGAAAAGGTCCGAATATCCTCACTCAGCAGCAGCTTGCACTGATTCAGAAAAAACTCATCCGCTGTGTACAGCAAAACCTGGACAGCCATAAAGCAAAATCTCCTTCCTTCTCCGGCGCGGTCCGCCTGCGGTCTCCCGCTTATCTCTTCTCAGTGACTCCTTCCCGCAGCTGGCGGCGGAGACGGCTCAGCGTCACCGGCGTCATGCCCAGGAATGAGGCAATATGCTTGTTGCTGACAGAGTCGATCATCCCCGGATAATTCCGCAGGAACCACCGGTAGCGCTGCATCGCCGAGCAGCGGTGCATCAGGACCTTCTCCTCCCAGTGCCGGCTCAGCGCCTCCCACAAATAATGGTTATAGAGCCGCATCAGCGTCAGGTCCGTGTTCAGCTGTTCCAGCACGGTGTCCATGGGAAGCAGCAGGACCTCGCAGTCGGTAATGGCCTCAATAGAGATAAAAGACGGCTCCCCAGGCGCATTACATCCTACCACCGCATCTCCGCGGCGGCAGGCAAAGCAGTCCGTGATGTCGCGGCCCTCCGCGTCAAGGAGAAATCCACGAAAAATTCCATTCAGGAGGATCGGAAGCAGGGTCTGCCGCTCACCGGATTCTACCAGAATGCTCCCTTTTGGGATCAATTCTGTTTTCGAAATTTTCAATAGTTTCTCCATCATTTGAGGATCAGAAAACAGGAAAGCTCCCATAAGAATATCCCGTGCGCTCACCGTCGACGGCTCCTTATCTAAAAGAATGAAATTATTATACTGGCTTAGATTGCGGCAGGCATTAACCTATGTTAATTTACCGGCTCCGCCGCCCACCTTTTCCCCCTATTATTTTCCAAACCAGAGATATTCCGCGTCTTTTCACCCCATGGGGTGTTCCACTCACAGCAATTCCGTGGCGCCGCTGTCTGCCGCTGCTTCATCCAGCATCAGCTCCGTGGCAGCGGCGGTCTGCAGCTCTGTGGGGGCGGGTCCCCCCGCGGGAGCCCCGGTGCGGCGCCGGGTCTCACGGTCGGTGGGGTAGCCGTTGCGCAGCTTCTGGGTCTGCTGGGGGGCGCCCGGCTCATATACCGCCTGCTCAGGTATGTATTTCGGTTTCTTCACCAGGAAAAATACCCCCAGCAAAACCGTCAGCGCCAGCAGCCCCACGCCGCTGTAAAATACCAGTTGTCCTGTGGTCATGTTTGATCCTTCCTTTCCCTGTTTGGTTTCAGCGCTTCCCTGATCCACCGGCGCTGCCGCGGCCGGCGCGGGATGCTGCCCCATTTCCTTCTTACGGGTTGTACCACCATTCCGGGTGCTGGTTGGAGTCCAGGTACCATCCATCGCTCCAGGGGAGCTGGTTTCCGTTGCCGTCGTAGGCGGCATAGTTAACGATTTGGCCGTAATGATTGTTACAGGGGTTCATATCAACCCCGTCACATTCCTCCAATTCCACATATTGCCCATATCCCATGTTGCCAGTTACCACCGCATGCCGCGGGTCGCTCATGGTATAGATGACCGCCCACTTCCAGACGGGGAGCGCTGTCCCCGGCTCTGAGCCGTCTATGGTGATCTCCACCCGGGTCCCGTCGTAGCGGTAGGTATGCGTCTCCAGGAAACTGATGCCGTCATCCAGCTGCACATCTTCATCCACACGCTTGATCAGGCGGCCCAGGCCGTCATATTCGTAATCGGTATAACGATCCGGCGGGTTACCGGTGTGGTAACTCGCATAGCTTGTCGCGCGGGACGAGACCAGCAGACCGGCGGCATCATACAGGTAAGTTCTCTCCCAATCAAGAAGCGTGCCATCGTACAGATAGAAGGCTTCGCGGATGAGCCTGCCGTTTTCGTCGTACTCATAGACATAGCCGTCCCGTTCCTCCGTCCGCGCCACGGGCAGCGGGTCCACCGCCGGGCCCACCTGGGGAATGGCGGCAGCGGACAGCTGGGCCTCCAGCTGCTCCAGCTGTGCCCGGATGCTGTCATCCTCCGTGGCGGCAAGGCCGTCCTCCAGGGCTTTCTTCGCCGCCTCGGTGTCGCCCAGGGCGGTATAGGCGTCGGCCAGGCCGATGTAGGTCTCCGGCCGCTTGGGGTCGATCTCAATGGCGGCGTTGAAGGCGATGATGGCCTCCTCGTAATTGCCCTCTTCCAGGTATCTGATACCCAGATCGTACTGCTCCTGCCAGGTGGGGCCCTCCGCCGCCTTCTGCCCGCAGGCACAAAGGCCCAGCACCAGGGCCAGGGTCAAAAACAGGGGTAAAATTTTCTTCATAGCGTTCTCTCCTTCTCTCCGCCGCACTCATCCCATTGGGAGCTCAGAAATGACATAGGTAACCCCGCTCATGATCTCCTCGTCGCCGCTTGAGCCTCCGGCCTGGACGATGTCGCCCTCCGGAGACACCCACTCCCGCATCATGCAATAGGCCTCTCCGGTCTCCGGATCCGTCCAGGCATTGGTCAGATGTCCGGCCTCAAAAACGTAGCGCTTGATGACGTTCTTGAATTTGAGACTGCCCTCGCCGTTGCCTTCTCTCCAGGTATTCAGGGTGTACGCTCCCTGCAAAAGCTCGTCTGCGGCGCCGCCCTCCCATTGATAGTCATAAACGAGGGCGCCGTTCTCCCATATCCACGAAACGCCCGTGAAGGCGCCGTTATAGAGCCAGCCGCTCATCGTGCCGCAATAATAGCTGAAACTGTCGTTTCCATCGAAGAGCCACCGGGCGGAAAAGCCGGTGCCCGCCGCGGCGCGGTATTCCAGGATGACAAAGCTGTACCCGGGGGAGGAGTTGATGTCGCAGCCGATGAGGTCGCCGTTCCAAACCGTCCAGAAAAACAGAGCGCTGCCGCCGTCATAGTCATACAGAGCAGGCCCCTGGCCGCTGGTCACAAGCCCGCTGAAATCCGCCCGGAACTGCTCCAGAGTGACCCCCTGGAAGGCGGCGAGGGCCGCGTCCGGATCGCCGCTGAGCCCCGCGGAGATCAGGGGCTGCAGCGCCGCGGCGGCGTTTTCCGTGAGGACGAGGTATTTATAGTCCTCATACTCCGTCATGCCCCAGCCGTAGCCGTTGCCGGAGGCTGTGGGCTGCAGCACGGCCGGAATCTCCGGCGCTGTCTCCGGACTGCCGGAAGCGCTGAGCGCCTCCAGCGCGGCCCGGAGCGCGTCGTTCTCTCCGATCGTTTCCAGCGCCTGGTTCAGAATCTCCATGGCCTTGCCGGTGTCGCCCAGGGCGGTATAGGCGTCGGCCAGGCCGATGTAGGTCTCCGGCCGCTTGGGGTCGATCTCAATGGCGGCGTTAAAGGCGATAATGGCCTCCTCGTAATTGCCCTCACTCAGGTATTTCACACCCAAATCATACTGCTCCTGCCAGGTGAGGCCCTCCGCCGCAGAGGTTTCCGCTTTCTGTCCACAGGCACACAGGCCCAGCACCAGGCAAGCAGCCAATAATAAGCCGCAAATTCGTTTCATCATTGATTCTCCTCTTATTCCAACGTATAGTCTCTGGTCAGAGTCAGATCCTGGGAAACATCCCGCACTCTCACCTCATATCGGTCTACCTTGGCGAAGTCGAAGGGATACTCCTCCGCTACGGTAAAAGTCCAGGTGATGCTGTCCGCTGTATAGGTCATCTGGGCGTCGCCGATGTAATGAAAGCTATCCCCGGTGTCCACCCAGACAGAATGCTGCATATCCGCCAGCGCAGTTTCGTCCTCGGTTCCCGGGGCAAAAGCCCAGGATGCGGTGGACACGGAATATGTGGTCTGCTGGCCGTGGATAACCACTTCCCACACATACTCGCACTCATTCTCCTCGCTGGAGGCCAGATTGGTGGGATAGCTGTCCCGCAGGTCGAGCCCGCTGACAGTGATCGCGGCGGTCCGGCTGTCCCGCACCCGGACCGTCAGATACTCTGCGTCCACGTCCAGCCCCGCCGCTGTCACCCGGGTCTGGAAGTCATACGTCTCCGCGGTGCTGCCTCCGGATTCGTCCAGACTGTCCAGCCGGGAGCGAAGGCCGCTGTCGCCGGTAGCCTCCACGCCCTGCTCCAGGATGGCCCGCAGGCTATCCATATCTCCCTGGGCAGCATAGGCATCCGCCAACCCGGCGTAAGCCTCGGGCCGCTTGGGGTCGATTTGGATGGCCGCGTTGAAGGCGATGATGGCCTCTTCGTAGTTCCCCTCGCTCAGGTATTTCACACCCAGGTCATACTGCTCCTGCCAGGTGGGGCCCTCCGGCGCCTTCTGCGCGCAGCCGCACAGAGAAAGCGCCAGAAGCAGGACGGCGATGACGCAAACCGTTCTTTTCATCACATACATCCCTTTCACCCATATACAATGGAATCTTCCAGGTTCCCATCGCCGTCATAGGATTTTTCGCCCAGACAATTTCCATCGGCATCGTATTGATACAGGTCATACCATCTCAGCCGCCCATCACTGTCATAGGAACTGCGCTTGATCAGATTTCCGTTCTCGTCGTATTCGTACTCGGTATAACTCAGCGGAGTGCCGTCTGGGTTGTAGTAGCTTTCTCGGAGTTCTCTCCCGTCCGCGTCATATGTAGAGGTGTTGTAGCCCGTCAAGCTGCCATCCGGGTCGTAGAATTCCGCCCTGACACATCTGTATGCGGACTCATAGTAGTGGCGCTCATAGTGGGAGACGTTTCCGTCCCGGTCATAGTAGGTCTGAGAGTCCTCCCCGCTGCCATCAGCATGGGTGGTGTATTCTGATACGACCTTTTGGAGCCAGACGGTATCCCCAGAACCCTCCGTATAAAACGTTTGCCGCGTGGTATCCCCCGTGTCGGTCCGCGTGTATTCTCCGTAGTCCACCTGATTTCCGGCAGCGTCATAGGCGGTCACGGTT
>CAYWYW010000027.1:0-3735 GCA_964462715.1 uncultured Oscillibacter sp. | reverse complement strand
CGCCTCGCCCGATGTAGGCCAGGGGATTTTTCGGGTCGATTTGGATGGCCGCGTTGAAGGCGATGATGGCCTCTTCGTAGTTGCCCTCGGACAGGTATTTCACACCCAGGTCATACTGCTCCTGCCAGGCGGCGGTGTCCGCCTTCTGCGCGCAGCCGCACAGGGAAAGCGCCAGAAGCAGGACGGCGATGACGCAAACCGTTCTTTTCATCACATACATCCCTTTCACCCATATACAGTGGACTCTTCCAGGTTCCCATCGCCGTCATAGAATTTTTCGCCCAGACAATTTCCATCGGCATCGTATTGATACAGGGTATACCCTGTCAGCCGCCCATCACTGTCATAGAAACTGTGCTTGATCTCATTTCCGTTCTCGTCGTATTCGTACTCTTCATAAGCCACCAGAGTGCCGTCTGTGCTGTATTGGCTAAATCGGGCTTCTCTCCCGTCCGCGTTATATGTAACGGTGTTGTAGCCCGACAAGCTGCCATCCGGGTCGTAGTCTTCCATCCTGACACATCTGTGTGCGGTATCATAGTAGATGCGGGTATAGCTGGAGACGTTTCCGTCCCGGTCATAGTAGGTCTGAGATTCCTCCTCGCTGCCATCAGCATGGGTGGTGTATTCTGATACTATCTTCCAGAGCCAGACGGTATCCTCCTCAATATGCTCAATATAGTATTCTCCGTTCGTGTATTCTCCGTAGTCCACCTGATTTCCGGCAGCGTCATAGGCGGTCACGGTTTTCCGAAAGCCCTCACTGTCATAGGTGTAGGTGAAATAGCCGATCAGCGCGCCGCTGCCGTTATAGTGGCTGCTGCGGCGGATATTGCCGGAGGAATCGGAAACACTGCCGCTTTCCAGCTCTGCCAGCTTGTCCGCGATGGAGGGGGCGTTCTCCGTTTTCTCCAGCGCCTGATGCAGGACCTCCCCGGCCTTGTCGTACTCGCCCATGCGGATGTACACGTCCGCCAGGCCCAGCCAGGCGTCCACGTTGGTCTCATCCAGCTCAATGGCCTGCTCATAGTCCGCCAGGGCCGCCGCCAGGTTCTCCTCCGTCTCGCCGGAGCCCACATAGGCGCCGCCTCGCCCGATGTAGGCCAGGGGATTTTTCGGGTCGATTTGGATGGCCGCGTTAAAGGCGATAATGGCCTCCTCATAGTTGCCCTCTTCCAGGTATCTGATACCCAAGTCGTACTGCTCCTGCCAGGCGGCGGTGTCCGCCTTCTGGGCGCAGGCGCAAAGGCCCAGCAACAGCATCACCGCAAAAATGACCGCATGAAGTCGTTTCATATAAAGAACCCCTTTCCCATCAATTGTGGCCCGTCATGTTTCCGGCAGCATCATAGTAAACCGTGTATTCTCCCTCAAACCGGGCATAGCCAGTCAAAACGCCGTTATCATAGTTATCCCAGCCCAACTCATTGCCGTCCCCGTCGAAAACATACTTGGTTTCTCTTCCATCGTCGGTTGTGCTTGACAGTACACGGCCTTCCTCGTCCTGCACCACTGTCGAGGTGTGCAGCAGTTCGCCGGCCGGGGAGTAGCACTCGGAAGTCTGTGTCAGGCCGTCCTCGCTGTAGTGATACAGATAATAATTCTGCAGAATCCCATCTGGGCTGTAGGAATCATTCCGGTCATATCCGGTAGCCGGGTCAACGTAGAAAATCGTATAGTTGACCAACTGATCATTTTCATCAAAGTACTCCCGCAGCTCACCGTTCACCAGAGACGCAATGATCTCAGCCAACCGTATCTGCAGGGTCTCGCTTCCCGTAATGGCGCAGCCATCCTCCAGTATCTTTCGGGCTTGCTCAGTATCGCCTGTTGCAATGTAAATTTCAGCCAGCTTCTCATAGGCATCCGGCTGCTTGGGGTCGATCTCGATGGCGGCGGTGAAGGCGAGGATGGCCTCCTCGTAGTTGCCCTCGGACAGGTAGCGAATACCCAGATCATACTGCTCCTGCCAGGTGGGCGTGTCCGCCGCAGAGGTTTCCGCTTTCTGGGCGCAGGCGCAAAGGCCCAGCACCAGGGCCAGGGTCAAAAGCAAGCTGCAGATCCGTTTCATCGTTCTTCCTCCCGTGTTACAGCCAGCCGTTCTCCTTCAGGTCCTCGATCAGGCTGCCCAGCTGCTGGTAGTACGTGGTATTGTCCGAGCTGCGGAGCATGGCGCCCGCCGTCTCATACTCCGCCTGGGCGGCGCGGTAGTTCCGGCCGGACTGGGGCTTCTGGTTCTCGATGGTAATGAGCATCATGCCCCGCAGGGCGTGGGGCATATAGTCGTCCGGGAACATGGCCTCATAGTCTCGCAGGGCCTGCTCCGCCTTGTCGTACTTGCCCTGCTCGTAGTAGATGGTGTACAGGTTGCTGTACAGGTAGTCTTTGGTGACGCCCAGTTCAATGACCCGGGTGAAGCAGTCCGCCGCCTTGGTCAGATAGTTGGGGTCCACGGAGGCGTCGGTGTGGTAGGCCTCGAAGTAGGCCAGGGCCAGCATCTCCCACAGGGTGGTGTCATACCGCATCCCCTCCTGCACCACGGCGGAGGACAGCAGCTCCGCCGACTTGGTGGCGGGATGGACGATGGGCGACTGGTTCACCCGCACCAGCGCGGCGCAGTCCCGGTACAGATCGCCCAGGGAGATGTAGCACCGGCGGGTCAGGGCGTCGCTGCCGGACTGCTCCAGGGCGTCCAGGAAGGCGGACTCCGCCGCCAGGTAGTCCTCCTGGGCGTAATAGACCTCGCCCTGGACGTAGGTGGTGACGTCGGGGTTGGCGCCCTTGCCGGTCAGGTCCGCCAGCACGGCCTCCGCCCGGTCGATCTGCCCCAGGCGGCCCAGGCACACGGCGTAGTCCCGCAGGTTGTCCACGGACAGATCGCCGCCCTGGGCGAAGCCCGCGGCCGCCTCCTCATACTCCCCCAGCTCAAACCGGGCGGAGGAGACGGTCACCAGGGTCTGGGTGTCCTGGCCGTAGCGCTCCATGGCCGCTGTGCCGTAGTCCACGCACGCCTGCCACCTGCCGTTGAGGTACAGGGCGTAGGACTGCTGCCGGTCCGCGTCCACCCGGTCCGGGTACAGGGCCCGGGCCTGGTCCAGAGCGGCCACGGCGCCGTCAAAATCAGTGGTGTACTGCCCGCTGGCCTGGACCAGCAGGGCGGTGTATTGGGCCTCCTTCTCATGGCCCATCATCACCCGGCCGCCGGCCATCAGTCCCACGGAGGCCGCCAGCATGACGGCGATGACGGCCACCCGGGCCCGCTTGGCGTTCTGGTATTTCTTCCAGGCCTTGTCGAACTTATAGATGTGATCCAGGTCCTCCAGCAGCTCGTCCACGCTCTGGTAGCGGTCCGCCGGCTCCGGCTGGACGCACTTGCTCAGGATGTACTCGATGCCGTGGGACAGCTCCGGCGCCAGCTGCCGGGCGGGGACGAACTGGTAGGGCGGCTCATAGGGGCTCTTGCCCGTCAGCAGGTGGTACATGGTGACGCCCAGGGCGTAAATGTCCGTCCGGGCGTCGGTCTGGGCCTTGCCGAACTGCTCCGGTGCGGCGTAGCCCTTGGTGCCGATGTAGGTGGTGTCGGCGCTGGAGTCCTGCTTGTACTCCCGGGCGATGCCGAAGTCGATGAGCTTCAGGCTGCCGTCGGGCTGGAGCATCACGTTGGAGGGCTTCATATCCCGGTAGATGATGGGGTGAGGCTGCTGGGTGTGGAGATAGCGCAGCACGCCGCACAGG
>CAYWYW010000026.1:0-22373 GCA_964462715.1 uncultured Oscillibacter sp. | reverse complement strand
TTACGTCTACTGGTTCCGTGTGGTTATTGGACTTCAGCTTAACAGGGAGCCTTATTTCCGACCTCCGTTTTCTCGGGAGCCAAGTCGCCCATCAGCAGGCGTCCCAAGGCCACGCCAAAAATGGAGGAGAGCGCCGGCAGCAAGCTGATATCCGGGCAGCCTTTACCCCGCTCCCATTTGCTGACGGCCTGGGGGCTGACGTGCAGCGCCTCCGCCACCTGCATCTGAGTCATTCCCCGTTCCTTCCGCAGCCGCGCCAGCAGCTCTCCGATCTGTTTGCTGTCCATGTTCTCACCTCGCTTTCAGCATACCCCAACATCCGCCCTTCGGCAAGCAACGCTCCGTTGAGCTATCCTGCCACCCGTTTCTCCATGCAAAGCATGCACATAAACTTGCAAGCTCTTTCTGCAAAACTGCCTTGCTTTCCCGGGAAAATCCATGCCGTTCTTGGTGACTCCTCCAAAATTGAGAGGCAGAAGTTCTTTTCCTGCAAGATTTCTTTCCAATCTTTTGAAACTGTGGTATATTGATGGGCAAGAAAATTCCGGCCCCGGCCGTGACCACAGGAGGGTTCTCCATGATGACGTTACACGATGAAGGCATTTTTCTGGTGAATGGTGCTCCCAGCGCCCAAGCACCCGTCTCCCCCGAGGAGGGCCGCCGGCAGACCATGGCCTGGAACATCCTCCAGGCTCACAACACCAGCGGCGATCCTGACAATTTGAAGATCCGCTTCGACGCCATGCTGTCCCACGACATCACCTACGTGGGCATCATCCAGCAGGCCCGGGCCTCCGGCATGAAGGAATTCCCCATTCCCTACGCCCTGACCAACTGCCACAACAGCCTCTGCGCCGTGGGCGGCACCATCAACGAGGACGACCATGTCTTCGGCCTGTCTGCCGCCAAGAAGTACGGCGGTATCTACGTCCCCGCCAACCAGAGCGTCATCCACTCCTACGGCCGGGAACAGATGGCAAAGTGCGGCGCCATGATCCTGGGCTCCGACTCCCACACCCGGTACGGTGCCCTTGGCACCATGGCCGTGGGCGAGGGCGGCCCGGAGCTGGCCAAGCAGCTGTTGAAGAACACCTGGGACGTGAAGTACCCCAAGGTGGTGCTGGTGTATCTGACGGGCGCCCCCAGACACGGCATCGGTCCCCACGACGTGGCCATCGCCCTGGTGAAGGCCACCTTCGCCAGCGGCTTCGTCAACAACTGTGTGCTGGAATTCGCCGGCCCCGGCATTGCCTCCCTGCCCATCGACTTCCGCAACGGCATCGACGTGATGACCACCGAGACCACCTGCCTCTCCTCCATCTGGGAGACCGACGGAGTCACCCAGGGCTTCTACCAGGCCCACCAGCGGCCGGAGGATTACCGGGAACTGCATCCCGGCAACGGCGCGTATTACGACAAGTACATCGAGCTGGACCTGAGCAAAATCGAGTCCATGATCGCCCTGCCCTTCCACCCCTCCAACGCCTGGACCATCCATGAGTTCCTGGAGAACGCGGAGGACATCCTGGCGAACCTGGAGGCCGATGCCCGGAAGCGCTTCCCCAAGGCCAAGGTCAGCCTGATGAACAAGATCCACGACGGCGGCGTCTGGGCGGACCAGGGCGTCATCGCCGGCTGCGCCGGCGGCCTCTTCGACAACATCGACGAGGCGGCGGATATCCTGCGGGGCGGCAGCTGCGGCAACGGCTACTTCACCCTGGACGTGTATCCCACCAGTGTCCCCGTCAGCCTGGAGCTGACGAAAACCGGCGCCACTGCCGCCCTGCTGGAGGCGGGCGCGGTCATCAAGCCCAGCTTCTGCGGCCCCTGCTTCGGCGCGGGCGACGTACCCTCCCACAACGGTCTGAGTCTGCGGCACACCACCCGCAACTTCCCCAACCGGGAGGGCTCCAAACCCGGCGAGGGCCAGTTTGCCGGCGTGTGCCTGATGGACGCCCGGTCCATCGCCGCCACAGCCCGGAACGGCGGCAGGATCACCGCCGCTACCGACATGGACTACACCCCCGTCCACCACGAGTACCACTTCGACAAGGGCGTTTACGACCGCCGTCTGTACTACGGCTTTGGAAAGGCGGACCCCAGCGTGGAGTTGATCATGGGCCCCAACATCACCGACTGGCCAAAGATGCAGCCTCTGGCGGAAAACCTGCTGGTGGAGCTGGCGGCGGTGCTGCACGACCCCGTCACCACTACCGACGAGTTGATCCCCTCCGGGGAGACCTCCTCCTACCGCTCCAACCCTCTGCGGTTGGCGGAGTTCACCCTCTCCCGACGGGAGCCCGCCTACGTGGGCCGGGCCAAGGCCGTGGCGGAAGTGGAAGCCGCCCGTCTGACAGGTAAAAATCCTTTACAGCTAAAATCCATTCTGGACAAGGTGGGTGACGGCGAGACCCTCATGGAAACCACCCAATTCGGCTCCTGCGTGTTCGCCAACAAGCCCGGCGACGGTTCCGCCCGGGAGCAGGCGGCCTCCTGCCAGAAGGTATTGGGCGGCTTTGCCAACATCTGCTACGAGTTCGCCACCAAGCGCTACCGTTCCAACTGCATCAACTGGGGCATCCTGCCCTTCACCATCGACAAGGAAATTTCCTTTACATACGAGAATGGCGACTGCGTGTTCGTCCCCGGCATCCGCAAGGCCATCGAGGAGGGTGTGGAGGACATCCCCGCCAAGGTCATCCGCTCCGGCGGCGCTGTGGAGGATCTGCTGCTCCATGTCCGCAGCCTGACGGAGGATGAGAAGGAGATCATCCTGGATGGATGCCTGATGAATTACTACGCCAAACATTCTTAAACCGGAGGTTTCCATGGAAAAGATCAAAATGACCACTCCCCTGGTGGAGATGGACGGCGATGAGATGACCCGCGTGCTGTGGGCCATGATCAAGGAAAAACTGATCCTGCCCTTTGTGGATTTGAAAACAGAGTACTATGACTTAGGGCTGCTCCACCGCAATGAAACAAAGGACCAGGTGACCATCGGCGCTGCCAATGCCACGAAGCGGTTGGGCGTTGCTGTCAAGTGTGCCACCATTACACCCAATAAGCAGCGCATGGAGGAGTACCCCCAGCTGACGGAGATGTGGAAGAGCCCCAACGGCACCATCCGCTCCATTTTGGACGGCACTGTGTTCCGCACCCCCATCTGCATCGACGCGGTGAAGCCCGTGGTGAAGAACTGGAAGAAGCCTATTACCATTGCCCGCCACGCCTACGGTGATGTGTACAAGGCCGTGGACATGGAGACCACGGAGCCCGGCACCGCTACCCTGACCTTCACCGGTGAAAGCGGCGAGACCAAGACCCTCACCGTCCAGAAGGTGGACGGCCCCGCCTTGTGGCAGGGTGCCCACAACAAAGAGAGCTCTATCCGCTCCTTCGCCAAGGCCTGCTTCCAGTACGCTGTGGACACGAAGCAGGACCTGTGGTTCTCCACCAAGGACACCATCGCCAAGGTCTATGACGGCGCTTTCAAGCGGATCTTTGAAGAGGAGTTTGAAGCCTACAAGGCCAAGTTCGAAGAACTTGGCATCACCTATTTCTACACCCTCATCGACGACGCCGTGGCCCGGGTCATCCGCAGTGAGGGCGGCTACATCTGGGCCTGCAAGAACTACGACGGCGACGTGATGAGCGACATGGTGTCCACCGCCTTCGGCAGCCTTGCCATGATGACCAGCGTGCTGGTGGCCCCCGACGGCACCACCGAGTTTGAGGCCGCCCATGGCACCGTCACCCGCCACTACTACAAGTACCTGAAGGGGGAGGAGACCTCCACCAACCCCATGGCCACCATCTTCGCCTGGTCCGGCGCCCTGAAAAAGCGGGGCCAGCTGGATGGTCTGGCGGACCTGACCGCCTTCGGCGAAAAGCTGGAGCAGGCCTGCTTCGACACCCTGAACGCGGGTGTCATGACCAAGGACCTGGTGGGCCTGGTGGAGCCGGGCTTCCCGGCCACTGCCGTCACCAGCGCCCAGTTCCTGGATGCCATTGCGGCACGGCTGCAAGAGAAACTTGCATGATAGAAGGGCCCGCGCATCATATGATGCGCGGGCCCTGTTTTTTACTGTTACACGCTGATTTTCTCAAAATCCGAAGCCGGGTGCTTGCACAGCGGGCAGATATAATCCGCGGGCAGCTTCTCACCCTCGTAAATGTAGCCGCAGACCGTACAGCGCCATGCGGTCTTCCCCGTGGAGGCGGGCCGTTCCGGCTTGGGCTTGATGTTGGCCTGGTAATAGGCATAGGTGGCCGCCGGGACGTCGGACAACACCTCCATATCCTCCACAGCGGCGATGAACATGGTATGGCTCCCCAGGTCAATGGCCTGCTCCACCACGCCGCTGATATAGGCGTTGGTCCCCTCGGTGATATAGTACAGGCCATTGGCGCCGCGGGCGCAGGCACCGTAGCCGTCGAACTTGTTCACGGTCCGTCCAGACTGGAAGCCGAAGTGCTTGAAGACCTCAAAGCCCACCTGCTCGCTCAAAATGGAAAGATTGAACCTGCCGGTCTCCCGGATCATGTCATGGGTGAGATTGTCCTTATTCACGGTAATACTGATCCGGTTGGGGGCGGAGGTCACCTGCCCCGCCGTGTTGATGATGCAGCCGTTGTCCTTCTCCCCCGAACGGGCAGTCAGCACGAACAGTCCATACGTCAGCTTGTACATCGCTTTTTTATCCATGTCCATCGAACTCCTTCCTGTTTTATGCCGTATCCCGGCAGGGGCGCGGCCGGGTCTTCGATCCGGCTGTTTTTCATAGTTTACCCGCTCCCCCTCTCCCTATCCAAGGGCCGGGATTGCTTTGGTATGATGATATCGCTTCTGACTTTTCAAAGTCAAGGGAAAAACGATCCTTTGCCTTTGACCGCCTACCACCGTTTCCAGGCGGAGGGGAACTCCGGAAGCTGCTCCGGTGCGGGAGATACCAGGGCCGGAGGGCCGTTCCCCATCTGAGTACGGTAGGCCTCATACAGTTCCGGCGAGGTGGCAAGGACACACCAGGACCGGAGGGCCGTTCCCCATCTGAGTACGGTAGGCCTCATACAGTTCCGGCGAGGTGGCAAGGACACACCAGGACTCCGCCCGGGGCTGTCCCGAGACGAGATAGCTGGGTGACTGGAGGGCCATGGCGAACTGCGTCAGGTCCCGGCTGATGACCGTGTTCATATCCCACAGGTCTATGGCCGTCACGCCGGACATCGTGTAGGTCAGCCCGTCCTCCCCATTTAGGGAAATGCCGGCGGTGGCCTGCTCCCGGCAGGTCCACTCCACGCAGCCGATGGCGAACCGGCCCCAGTAGTCCCGGGCGCCGGTGAGCAGGTTGTGGCTGACCTCGCCCCGGATCTCCACATCCGTATAGGCCGCCAGGGCCCCATCCACATACACGCCGGCGGTGACGGTCCGGTCCACATCCCGCCGGATGGGAAACATCGTAAGAACGATGCCGCCGAACACCAACAGGAACAGGCACACCTTCCCCGCCTCTCCCAGCACGTACCGCCGGGTCTGCCGCCGCTTCTCCTGAAAGGTGTCCAGAGCCTCCCGGACAGCGGCATGGACGTCGGCCTCCTGGGTCCGCTCTCCCCGCAGCAGATCCAGGACCGTCAAATCCAGGGCGTCCGCCAGAGGCTCCAGCAAACTCACGTCCGGGAACCCGGCGCCTCGCTCCCACTTGCTGACGGCTCGGTCCGACACATGCAGCACCGCCGCCAGCTCCTTCTGGGTCATATTCTTCTCTTTTCGGGCCGCCCCGATCAGGGCGCCCGTCTTCCCTCTGTCCATGTACATCACCTGGTCCCAGTATACCAAACCGACCCCTGCCGCGCAACAAACGCTACGTGGAGGGGCCGGTTTTCTCAGACGGTCAGCACTTCCGCCGACGCGCCGCTGTTCAGTTCTTCTAAACCCACAATGGTCTCCAGGGTGGTCCCCAACTGGATCAGCAGCAGGCCCAGCCGGGAGGCATCCTCCCGGCTCAGCTCCTTTGCCAATGACAGCGCCAGGGCATGGATGGCTGTGGTCTGTTCCAGTGCGTCCATGTGCCCACCTCCCGTTTTCAGTCTATGCGGTAACAGGCCGGCTGACCACCAGCCGGAGGCAGGCCGGATCAGCCCTCCCCCAAGGCCACCAGGGTGGCGATCTCGTCCAGATGGTCCCGTAGGTCCGCCGGAGCATTGGTACGGAGGCAGATCACCTGCCCGCCTTCCCGGAAAGCCAGGTGCTGAACGCCGTTTTCATCCAGCAGGTAATACGCCCTCTCAAAGCGGTCCGTGTCCAGAAGCTGGGGGCGCTCCTCCGCCTCCTCCTCGATGTAGGCAGTAAACTCCCGCAGCACCGCCCCCGCCAGAGCCGGGATACGGAGAGTGACCGTCTCCTGCTGGGTGTCGTAGACGATCCGCAGGATGTCGGAGCCGGGAAGGTTGCTGGGCTGCGGGTTTCGATTCCACACCACGCTGGGCTCACCCTGGCAGACCAGCACACTCTCTCCCAGCAGGTCTCCCCGCCGCTCCACGGTCACGGTGCCGCTCCGGCCCCCCAGGGCCTCCGCCGCGATGTAGGGCACCGGGTCCTCTGACAGCGGCACACTGCCGTTTTCTGTCAGAACATTTGTCAGGCTGACGAAGTTTAGTAGGACCATCACAAAGGGAATGCAGAACAGCAGGACCCTGCGGTGGGGCCGGAGGCGGCGGCTGGGCATGGGGAAGCCGCAGCGCAGGCTGTCCAGCAGTTGGTGGAAGGCGCGCAGGTCCAGCAGCAGGTGGACAGCCGTCACAGCCTCCGCCGCCAGGACGATCAAAAATTTCCAGGTGCCCTCCGCCCGGATAGTGTTCAGGAGGAAGCCGTGTCCCCCCTTCCGGAACCAAAAGACGAGGACGCCCAGCAGCGCCAGGATGGCCCACAGGGTGCCGTTCCGCACCCGTTTCCACAGCCGCCCGTAGGCCCAGCTGTCGGCGGTGGGGTCTGTGCGGAGGGGTACCGCGTCAGGCCGGACGGACCGCCACACCAGAAACAGGCTGCTGGAGCAGACGAACTCCCAGCCCGCGTCGCCGTAGGCCTCCCGCTGCTCCTCTGGGGGCTTGTACTGGTCTTTCTCCGCCGGTTCCAGGGCAAACTGGCACGCCCGGGGCTCCGCGTCCCGGAAGCGGCACCAGTCCGTCAGCTCCCGGCCGCGGGCGGCCTGCTGAGAGAGCCACGCCTCCATGGCGGGGATGTCGTATTCGCTACAAGGCGGCTGGTCCCGCCAGCGGTTTTTGAAAAACATAGGCATCTCCTTTCGCCGTCACTCCATCAGGTCATCAGCCACATGCTGGATGCTCTCCTCCAGGTCTGCCGGGAAGTCCACCCACAGGGCGTAGACCACCCTCCCCGACCGGGCCAGGAACATCTGACAGTCTCCCTCCGCCAATAAGACCGCCTGGTCGAAAGCGTCATTTTCCACCGTTGTTTCTGTGGCGTTCGGGCAGTTCTTCCGGAAATCCGCCGCCCGCTCCCGGTACAGCGCCTTTGCCAGAGCCTCGAACCGCAGGCGGTCAGCGGCGTTGCGTATGCATTCGCCCTGTTCGCCCCGGTACTGGATGCCGAAGCGGTCAGGGGCCAGGGGTGTACTCTGATAGACGTAATTGTTGGTCTCAAATTCCCAGTAAGCCCGATCCGTGCCCTCCACCAGGGACACAGGTGCAGTGTAAGGCAGGCTGGCAATATCCGGCTCCCCCCGCAAGAGCGGAGCCGCGCTGCTGAACAGCCACAGGAGCCAGCACAACAAAAGCAGCACCATCACAGCCTGCTGCCACCGGCGGTCCCGCCGCCAGTTTCCGGGGTCAGGCACCATGCCCGCCGCCAGCTGGCGACGCATCCGCCGCAGATGCCACAGCCGCCGGAGCATGACTACGCCCAGAACAAATATGACCATCAACCAGAGCAGCCAGAACAGGTTTTGACGCAGCAGCACTTCCAGCGCCGACCGGTCGGTGAGCACAGCCATCAGCAACGGCAGTGCCACCAGCAGCCCCAGTACCGCCCAGGCCACCCGCCAGCTGTGGCGCAGAGGCTTTTCCCAGGCCCATCCCCAGGCCACCGGGTCGGTGTCCAGCTCCGGGACCGACGGGTCGCCGCAGTAAAACACCTCACAGTCATAATCGTCGTCACCCATGAGGACGGCCGTGCAGTCCCAGCCCAACTCCCGCCAGACTGCTCCCCGCTCCCGGCGGACCTCCGGCGTCTCGGACCGCTGGGGGCGGAGCCGCACCCGGTAGTCTCCCGGCTCCATGGCCGTGAAAGTGACCAGCACCCGGCCGCAGTCCGTTAGCTGCCATCCCCTGGCAGCTTCATCCTCCAGCCATTTCTCAATGGCTCCAGGATTCCACAGCTCCAGGGGCCGCAGAGTCCGCTTCTGTCTTCTCATGTCCGTTCCTCCTCCCGGTCACCGTCGGCAACACACAGCTTCAATCGGCTCAATTCCTGACGAAACAGCGCCTTGCCCCGGTCCGTGATGGCGTAGGTCCGCTTGCGGCCCTCCACCGCCGTCTCCCGGATGAGGCCCTCCTCCTGGAATTTGCCCAGAATGGTATACAGCGTCCCGGGGCCCAGAGGTACCCGGCCCGCCGTGGTGTCGTCCACGAACTGCACGATCTCCGTGCCGCACCGCTCCTGCCGCATCAAACTAAGCAGGACATAAAACATACTCTCTGTCAGTACTTTCAACGGTTCCTTTGCCATAGGTCTCCCTCCAATATCGTGTTACGATATCATCTGTCCCCAGTATAATATCGTTTCACGATATTGTCAACAGGCCTGGTGAATGCTGGAACGGATACCAGGTTTTGAGGGTTGCTTCCTACCCTTGGTTTTCGGTATGCTTTTCAGGTGAAACCTCCACAGAAAGGAAGAAATCGAATGAAAAAGGAAGCGCTGTGCGGATTACTGGCGGCCGCGGCCCTGGCTCTCCCGGCCCAGGCGGCCCGGACCGTGCCGGTGCAGGTGGACGGCACCCGGCTGGCCGGGTCCTCCTATCTGGAGAACGGCGTTACATACACGCCCCTGCGGTATCTGCTGGACGCCATGGGGGGCTGGACGGTCTCCTGGGACAGCCGGGCCCAGGCAGCGGTGGCGGTCTCCGGCTCCACCCGGCTGGCGGCAGACCCGGCAGCAGATACCGTCACCGTCAATGACAAAAGCTATTCCGGCCAGGTGACGGTCCGGAATGGGCGGACCTACGTGCCCCTGCGGCTGGTGAGCGAAGCTCTGGGTGGCAGCGCGGAGTGGGACCCCTGGATGGCCGGGGCCGCCGTCACCTCCGCCGGAGCAGATCACGACGCGGCGGACCTGTACTGGCTCAGCCGCATTATCAGCGCCGAGAGCTGCGGCGAATCCATGGAGGGCCAGATCGCCGTGGGCAACGTGGTGCTGAACCGGGTGACCAGCCGGGAGTTCCCCGACACCATCCCCGGCGTCATCTTCGACAAGGTGGACGGTGTGCAGTTTGAGCCGGTATCCAACGGCACGGTCTACAAGGCCCCCACTGCCCAGTCGGTGGAGGCCGCCCGGCGGGTTCTGGCGGGCGAGCAGGTCATCGGAAAGGCCCTGTATTTTTACGCCCCGGCCCTGTCCCAGGGGACGTGGATCAACGCCAACCGGACGTACTACAAGACCATCGGCTGTCACCGGTTCTATCTGTAAGGCCTGCATTTGACTTTTTACCCTCTGACGGCTACAATAGGGACATCAAATTGCTGCAAAGGAGCATGTCCCATGCTGTTTTCTGACCATCCCAGAACCCATTATGGAAAGGCACCGGCCCATGAGGTCATCTGCCAGCTGCGGTTCCCCACCATCCTCACCATCAACAACGTGGAGCCCGCCGACTTCCAGGAGGCTATCCGCGATGTCTTTCCCCAGTACGCCCGCCGTCAGGACGTGCCCGCCCCCAAGATCACCGGCGCGGGCGGTCCCAACATGCAGGTAGAGCGGCAGGCGCCCATCACCAACTATCACTTGCTCTCCGCCGACGGCCGCTGGAAGCTGAACCTCACCAAGGATTTCATCGCCCTCTCCACCCTGGGCTATCCCGGCTGGGAGGACTTTGCCCACCATCTGGACAAGGCCCTGGCCGCCTTTATCCAGATCTACAAGCCCGCCTATTTCCAGCGGGTGGGCCTGCGTTATGTGAACCTTTTCTCCCGTGCCAGGCTGGGACTGGAGGATGTGTCCTGGGCGGAGCTGTTCACCCCCGCCTACGCCGGCGCCCTGGCGGAGCCGGACCTGCGGGAGGAGGACTGTCTGGCTTTTGGCACCGACCTGCAGCTGAAACTGGACAGCAGCTGCCGCGCCAAGATCCACGCGGGGCTGGCCCGGATCCAGAACAAGGCACCAAACGCCCCCCAGGACAACGAGCTGAAGTTCATTCTGGACATGGACCTCTCCATGGGCGGCAACGTCCCCTGCACCATGGCAGCGGGAGCTCTGGAGACCCTCCATATCCACGGCGGCCGTCTCTTCGAAGGAGCTGTCACTGACCGCCTGCGGGAAGCTATGGAGCCACGCTGAGCGCATAGAGGTAGTACCTCTCTGAAAAACAAAATTCGACGCCTTTGTCCTCCACGGAAAAAGGTGTCGAATTTTTTGTAAATTTTGCAGGAAATCGTTTGTTCATTCTTTTTGGATTTTAGGAAATTTCTATCTTGTGGAGCGGCGAGGTTTTCTTATATGCTTAGTAGTACAAAGAAATAGTTTTACCGCATTAAACTCTGAAAGAAGAAGGGGCAATCAATATGTTGAAGAGCGAATACCTGCAAACCGTCTATACCCAGGTCGTCACCCGCGATCCCGACCAGAAGGAATTCCACCAGGCCGTTCTGGAGGTTCTGGAAAGCATCGACCTCATCATCGACCAGCACCCCGAATATGAGGAGCACGGCATCGTCGAGTCCTTCGTGGAGCCCGACCGTATGATCTGCTTCCGGGTGCCCTGGATGGACGACAACGGCAAGGTCCACGTGAACCGCGGCTACCGTGTCCAGTTCAACTCGGCCATTGGCCCTTACAAGGGCGGTCTGCGGTTCCATCCCACTGTCAACCTGTCCATTCTGAAATTCCTGGGCTTTGAGCAGATCCTGAAGAACAGCCTGACCGGCCTGCCCATCGGCGGTGCCAAGGGCGGCAGCGACTTTGACCCCAAGGGCAAGAGCGACGCCGAGGTCATGCGCTTCTGCCAGAGCTTCATGACTGAGCTCTATCGTCACATCGGTCAGTTCACCGACGTGCCCGCCGGCGACATCGGCGTGGGCGGCCGTGAGGTCGGCTATCTGTTCGGCCAGTACCGCCGCATCCGTGACCGCTATGAGGGCGGCGTACTGACCGGCAAGGGCCTGACCTTCGGCGGTTCCCTGGCCCGTACCGAGGCCACCGGCTACGGCCTGTGCTATCTGACCCAGGAAATGCTCAAGTGCATGAAGAACGAGAGCTTCGAGGGCAAGACGGTGGTCATCTCCGGCTCCGGCAACGTGGCCATCTTCGCCACTGAAAAGGCCACCCAGCTGGGCGGCAAGGTCGTGGCTCTCAGCGACTCTAACGGCTATATCCATGATCCCAACGGCATCAAGCTGGATATCGTGAAGGATATCAAGCTGGGCCACCGCGGCCGTATCAAGGAATATGTTGACCGCGTTCCCGGCAGCACCTATACCGAGGGTTTCCGCGGTATCTGGAGCATCCCCTGTGACATTGCCCTGCCCTGCGCCACCCAGAACGAGATCGACGAGACTGCCGCCAGGAGCATTGTCAAGGGCGGTGCCATTGCCGTAGCCGAGGGTGCCAACATGCCCTCCCGTCCCGAGGCCATCCGCATCTTCCAGGATGCCGGCCTGCTGTTTGCCCCCGCCAAGGCAGCCAATGCCGGTGGCGTGGCTACCAGCGCTCTGGAGATGAGCCAGAACAGCATGCGCTATGGCTGGACCTTCGAGGAGGTCGACAGCAAGCTGAAGGAGATCATGGTCAACATTTTCCACAACATTTACGATGCCGCCGAAGAGTGCGGAGCTCCCGGCGACTTGGTGGTCGGCGCCAACCTGGCCGGCTTCAAGAAGGTCGTAGACGCCATGATGGCCCAGGGCTTGGTGTAAAAAACTCCAGGGGGGAGCAGACTCCCTCTAGACACGAACAGAAAAAGGGTGGACCGCCAAGGCGGTCCACCCTTTTTCTATTTGCTGACCCCCACCACCAGTGACATCGGTCACTGGTAAACGCCGTCCCTGGATAGCCGTTGGCGCTTCAGCGCCTTGCAGATATCGCGTGCCCCTTGCGGGTAAAGGCGGCCGAGTCGAAGTATTTTCGGCAGGCTCATGTCCTGCCGAAAATAATTGAATATTCTTCATTCGCCTCCGGTGAAAAAACCGGGGATCAAGGGTTCCCCCTAGCTCCTTTCTTTACTGGCCGATGGTAAACTCCACGTATCCCATGGCACCAGTCGCCACGGTATAAGGCGGGAACACCACCACGGGATCTCCCGCTTCATCCAGATAGAACTGGGTGGTCTCATCCACGGTGGTGAAGCCGCCCTGCTCGGCGGCAAAGTACACGGAGGGGTCCTCCGCGGCAGCCATTTGCTCCTTGATGGAGTCGTTGCAGATGGTCACCCAATCCTCACCCAGCACATCCGCCAGGGTCAGTTCCTTTTCGGCGGCCAGGTCCAGGTTATAGTAAGTCCGCTCCCAGTAAGCGCCAGTAAAGGACACATCGGACTCCACCAGGAAGGAGACCGCAGTCTCCGTCTGGGACTTGATGTCATAGGTGACGCTGACAGCAATATTGTGCTGCTCCCACTCCTCCTGGGTGCCGCCGGTAGCCAGGAAAGCCTCCTTGTACTCCGCCACCAGCTGCTCTGCCTCAGCGGTCTTGGCGTCCACCCGCTTCCGGATCTCCTCATTGACCTGCTGGGCAAAGGCGCCGCCGCCCTGGATGGCAGGCTGCTCCACCTCCAGCGTGCGGTCAGGATTGACGTCGGTGAAGCTGCGGACCGTTAGTACCTGGAACAGCCCTCCCAGCACTGGAATGTCGGCGGCAGCCGCCGCCACGGTGGGCGACAGGTTCAGCACCCCAAACATCACCACAAAGCAGGCAGCCACGGTGCCCAGCCCCTTTCCCCAGACCCGGCGGACCCGGTTGGACTTTCCCTGACGGATGCCCGCCCGGACCCGGGTCTCCAGCTCCGCAGGGATGGGGGTGGACTCATATTCCTCTTTCGCGCGTTTGAAATCGTTCATCATTCTTCTCCTTCCAGTTGGATACGCAATTTTTTCAGGCCGGTGTACAGGCGTGTCTTCACCGTGCTCAGCGGGCAGTTCACAACTGCACTGATTTCCTGGAGAGACATCTCTTCATAAAACCGCAGGCGGATGACGGCAGCGATCTCCGGCGGAAGGACATCCACCCTGCGGGCCAAAGAGCCGTCCTCCGGCAGCGGGTCCTCGTAGCTGCCTGCGTCCAGCTCCTCCGGCGGCACCAGGGTCACCCGTTTCCGCTGGCGGAGCAGGTCTGTACACACGTTGACCAGAATGCGGTAAAACCAGGTGCGCATGGCGTCGGCGTCCTTCAGGCTGTCCTGCTTTTCCAGTGCCCTGCAGACAGCGGTCTGTACCGCGTCCAGGGCCTCTTCCCTGCTGTGCAGATAGCTGTACGCCAGACGGTAAAACCGCGCCTGATCTTCCACAAGATACGTTGTCAGCTGTGTTTCCCGGATATGTGACACTTCGTATCGTCCTTTCTGTTGGTTCTGTCTCTTAGACGAAGAATCTGGGGAAAAAGTTTGCCCTGCCGGAAAAAAGTTGCGGAATTTTATATGGGCATGCTATGATGAAAAAAAGGAGGTGCGGCCCGTGGGACGCGACATTCCCTCCCGGGAGCGGGAAAACCGGGCGGTGCTGGCTTTGGTGCTCCTGGCAATATTCTTGTCCGGCAACCGGTTCATCTATTTTTCCATCTATTTGGCAGCCGCCGTTTACATGATCCTGCGCACATTATACGCCGGGTCCCGCAAGCGGGAAAAGACCATGCTGTGTGTCGGATATCTGGTTCTGCTGACATTACAGGTGGTCTATGCTGAAACCGTCATTTTCGAACCCGGCAACCCCCCTGTGCTCCACTGGCTCCTCCGGGCCACCGGCGTACTGGCTATGGCGCTGCCCCTGTTTGTGGAGCGGTTCATCACCGCCAACAAAAACGCCCGGTTCTATCTGCCCTCTCTGGAGGAGGTGGAGGCCATCAGCTTTGCCGAGATCAGGGAGCAGGAAGCACAACTCCGCGCTGCCCTGGAGGACGCGGAACGAACTGCCCGAAAGCTGACGCCGGAGAATCTGGCGAAAGCCCTCACCGGCAGTCAGGGGCACAGCTCCGTATCTTATGTCAATCACGGCAGTCTGACGGCGGACTACTTTCGTGACGCCCGGGCGTCTCTGGAGGACCCCTGGCTCTACCTCATCATCTCCGATACCGGCAGCGCCGCCAGTGAGATCATCGGCTCCGTCACCCGGAAGGTGTACAACCACGCCTCGCTCTCTTTCGACCGGGAGCTGAAGACCACCCTCAGCTACAACGGCGGTGCCAACCTCTATCCCCCGGGGCTGAATCCGGAGATGGTGGCTCACTTCCATTTGAAGCCGGATGCCTCGGTGCTGGTGTACCGCATCGCCGCCAGCCGGGAGCAGAAGCAGTGTGTCCTGGACGCCGTGGAGCGCATCAACCGGGAGGGCAGCGCCTACAACATGATGGGACTGGTGACCAAGTGGTCCTATAAGCCCAACATCATGTTCTGCTCCCAGTTTGTCTACCGGATGCTGCAGGAGTCGGGGATCGCCTATTTTGAAAAGCGCCCCGGCGAGGTGCGGCCCACGGACTTCGTAGAACTGGACTATCACCGGAAGCTAGAATTTGTGGAGGAGATCACCTTTCGGTAAGCGCAAAAAGGAACCGGCTGTGCCGGTTCCTTTTTATCATTCATAGCGCAGGGCGTCAATGGGATTCAGCTTGGCCGCCTTGTTGGCAGGCAGGTAGCCGAACAGCACGCCGATGCCCACGCTGACGCCGAAGCTCACCAGGATGGCCCCAGGGGTCGGCGTGGCGTTGAATGTGATGCCGCTGGTGCCCAACTGCTCCAACAGCATCCCGCCCAGCACGGAGCCAATGCCCGTAGCCAACAGACAGCCCAGCAAAATCCCGATCAGTCCGCCCATGGCGGAGGTAGTGCCGGCCTCAATAATGAACTGCCACCGGATATCCCGCCGCTTGGCGCCCAGGGACTTCCGGATGCCGATCTCCCGGGTGCGCTCTGTGACGGACACCAGCATGATGTTCATGATGCCGATGCCGCCCACCAGCAGGGATATGGCGGCGATAGCCACCAGCACCGCCATGGCCACTCCCATCATGGCATTGATCATATTCACCTGCTCCAGCATGGTTTCAATGTAATAGGCATCCTCATCCTGGTAAAAATTCCGCATCATATCGGCGATCAGGGCCTTGCCCCGGGACACCGTATCACGGGAGACAGCCATGACCTGATACAGCGTTACACTGCGGCTGCCGGACAGCTCCAGGGCGTTTTCATAGGGAATGTACACCACGTCGTCGCTGCCGCCCTCGGTCATCTCCTCCCGCTCCCGGGCCAGAACGCCCACCACCGTATAGGGCACACCGCCGATGGTCAGTGCCTTCCCCAGGGCGTCGCCCCGGAAGGCCTCCTGCTCCAGCCAGGCGCCGATGACACACACTTTCTGCCGCCGGGCCACATCCACGTACTGGAGATACCTGCCTCCGGTCAAAGTGTTGCCATCCAGTGTGGTGCCGGTATCCGGGCGGTACATGGCCTCGCTGACGCCGTAAATTTTCGTTTTTTCAAATTCCGCGCTGTCCCGGCGGACGCCGTTTCCGGCTCCCACCCAGGGGGTGACGCCGTCGAACACATCGGGATGCGCTTCGATCAGATCATACATCTGCTGGGGGTCCAGGTTCAGCGTGGTGCCGTCTCCCCGGCCCCAGGCGTAGGCGTACATCTGAGTAATGCCCACCTTCTCCACCTGCTGCTCCACCATACCGGTGAGGCCGTTGCCCAGAGAGATGATGACAATGACCGCCGCCACGCCGATGACGATGCCCAGCATGGTGAGAAAGGCCCGCATTTTGCTGGTCCGCAGGGATTTTAACGCCAGCTTGAAGGATTGTGTAACATTCATGCACCGGCCTCCTCTCCCCCGTCCCCGGAATAGACCACGGCCCGGGGATCGGCGGCATCGCCGTCATAGATGACCCGTCCGTCCTGGAGGCGGATGATACGCTTCGCTTTCCGGGCGATGGAATTGTCATGGGTGATGAGGACCACGGTGTCCCCTTCGGCGTTGAGCTTCCGGAGAAAGTCCAGCACCTCCCGGCCCGTCCGGGAATCCAAGGCGCCGGTGGGTTCGTCGGCCAGGATGACCGAGGGCTTCCCCGCCAAGGCCCGGGCAATGGACACCCGCTGCTGCTGGCCGCCGGAGAGCTGGCTGGGCAGATTCTTCTGTTTATCCGTCAGTCCTACCCGTTCCAGAGCCTGGACCGCCCGCTGCCGGCGCTCTTCTGCGGAAAGTCCGGCGTACAGCAGAGGCAGCTCCACATTTTCCCGTACCGTCAGCTTGGGGATCAGGTTGTACTGTTGGAACACAAAGCCCAGCATTTTATTCCGAATCTCCGCCTGCCGGTCGTCGTCCATGGTGGACACATCCACGCCGCCCAGGTGGTACGTCCCGGAGGTAGGCACATCCAGACAGCCGATGATGTTCATGGCGGTGGACTTGCCGGAGCCGGACTGGCCCACAATGGCCACGAACTCCCCCTTGTCAATGGCAAAACTGACGCCGTCCAGGGCGTGGACCTCCTCGCTGCCCATGGGGTAGATCTTATAGACATTTTTCAGTTCGATCAGATGGGCCATGGCTCAGCCCTCCGGGACCTGGGCCGCCTGATACGCCACCCGGTCCTCCTCCGTCAGTCCGGAGGTGATCTGAATATACCGGTCATCATTGAAGCCCAGTGTGACAGTCCGTTCCTCCAGCAGGGTGGGGTCCGTGACGGTGCCGTCCTCTCCCAGGGCCTCCGCCGGAGCCACCAGCACCGTGCTGCCCCGCTCCACGGCGGCCACCGGCACGGTCAAGGCGTTCTCCGCAGTGCCGCAGTTGATGACGGCGGAGACATTCATACCGGGCATCAGGCCGCCGTAATCCCGAATGACGATGGTAACGGGGTAGGTGGTAAAACCGTCCTTGGTGGTGCCGTTGACGCTGACCCGCTCCACGGTGCCAGTATAGACCTCCCCCGGCAGGGCGGCGGCGGTAACCTCCACAGTCTGGCCCGCTTTCACCTTGCCGATGTCCAGCTCATTGACGTTCATCTGCATTTTCAGGCAGCTCAGATCATAGAGAACGGCCAGGGTGCCGCTGGCGGAGCCGTCCACCTTGTCCCCGGCCTTGAAGTTCTTCTCGATGACCGTGCCGGAGATGGGAGCGGTGATCCGGTAGTCCTCCAGACTGCCGCTGGCGGAGGAGGCGGACAGCTTGGCGCTCTCCAGGCTCAGCCGGGCGCTTTCGATCTGCTCCCGGATAACGGAGGAGTCCACGGTGCAAAGTGCCTCCCCCTTTTTGACGGTGCTGCCCATCAGCTTGTCGAAGCCGCTGACGGAGCCGCTGCCCGCGGCGTACACCGTTGCGGAGGCGGGCAGGTTGATGGCGGCGTTGCCGTAGCTGGTGTAGCTGCCGATGACGGCGGAAGCGGTGTAGGCGTCCGACAGGATGCCGGGGTTCTCCACCTTCACCCGGACGCTGCTGCCCTCCTTGCCGTTGCTGGTGACGGCGGTGCTGTTGGACACCGCCGTGACGGTGCCGCTCACCGGGCCGTCAAAATTTCCCACGAACACCGTGGCCCGCTGGCCCACATAGAAAGCGGAAGGCTCCACATAGGGAAACAGAAAGTCGATGGACAGGTCCATGCTGGCGGCGATTTTGGCCAGAGCAGTGCCCGCCGTCACATTGTCGCCGTTGTGGACAAAGGCCTCCTGGATGGTGCCGCTGATGGGCGCTGTGGGGTGCAGGGCCTCCATGGCCTGGTCATAGGCCAGCCGGGCCTGCTCCACGGACAGCTCCGCCCGGCTGACGGAGGTCTGGGCGTCACCGCTGTCCAGCTCATACAGCAGCGCTCCCATCTCCACCAGGTCATCCTCCTCGAAAGGCGCGGTCAGGATGGCGCCGGATACCAGGGTGTTCACCTGGTAGGAGTCGGCGGGCTCCAAGGTAGCGGAGCCGGTGACGCTCACCGACAGGTCCCGGCGGGCAGCCTGTTCCACAGTATAGCCCGTTCCTGCTGCCGCGACGCCCCCACCCAGCCGGGGCAGCACTACTACAGCCAGCAGGACCAGGGCCAGCACAGCCGCCAGGGCCGCCCGCCGCTTTCCCCTTTTTCCCAGCCGGAATCTTTTCAGTTTCTGAGGCTCCGCTTGTTCCATCTGCATCAGTTCTTCACTCACGGCTTCCATCTCCTTCTATCGCGTCGGGTCCTACTCTTTATAACGAAGCAGGACTTTGCTTTTCTTCAGCTTCTCCTGTACTTTTGTACTAGTGTACTAATGTATGATGATATTAGTACAATTATACAGTTTTGTCAAGCTAAAATTTTACGGTGAAAAAAAGAGACGGCAAACGCCGTCTCTTTTTCCGCCCCTTATGTATTATGTCAACTCATATAGTGGTACTGTCCGCCGGTAGGACTGCGGCCGGTACGTAACGGAGGAAATTTTCCGCCCCGACATCCCGTATTTGGGATGGACGCCGAACAGGTCGATGTACTGCTCCATGTCGTCCCGTTCCGCCGCCATGGCCTCCAATAGTGCCACTGTGGCCCGGGCGTCGTCCACGGCCCGGTGGCTGTTGACCACCCGGTCCCCCAGGGCGTAGGCCTCGATGGCGTTGCAGAGCTTGTGGGGATAGTCCTTCCGGTCCCGGTACACCGTCAGGGCGTCCAGGAACCGGGGCGCCCGCAGCACCTCCACCCGGCCGTAGGGCCGCAGGAACCAGAACAGGAAGTTCAAATCGAACTGGGCGTTATAGGCCACCAGCAGGGGCCGCTCCGCCCCCTCCAGCAAGCGGCAGAAGGCCTCCACCGCTTCCCCCTGGTCCACGCCCTCCGACAGGAGCTGCTCATCGGTGATGCCCGTCAGCTCCGTGATAAAAGGCGGGATGGTCCGGCCATCCGGGAGGCGGATGAACAGATCCATGCAGTCCATCTCTACGCCGTTTTCCAGAGAGACGGCTCCCAGCTCGATGATGCGGTCGGCGCCAAATTCAATTCCGGTGGTCTCCGTATCGAACACCACTACCCGGTCAAAGTTGTTCCAAATTGCTTTCATCATGGTATATTCTCCTCAGCAAGGTGGCTCTTCCCGGTGGCGTAGTCGATCTCCACTCCGGACTGCACGTTGTAGCAGTACACGTTGAAGCAGACACCGGCGCCGCCGTCCTCCACGGACCAGGCCTCCATCTGCACGCCCCGGGCCACCAGCTCCGCTCCCTGGAAGATGGGGGTGACCCGGTAGAGGACGTGGTTGCCGGTCTCCTGCACGTAGTCCGCCACCTGGTTCTCAAAGGGCAGCATCCCCTCCACGTTCAGATAGCGGGTGCCCGTGATGAGGTTTTTCTCGTTGGCGTTCTCCCCGGCAAGCTGGTAGCCGATCAGGTGGCAGCGGTTGTAGAGGTACTTCCCGTCCACCACACCGTCATAGCGCACCGTATGCCAGCCGCTGGGCTTCACCATGCCGATGGCGCCCCGCTCCTCGGTGGGCATCAGGTCCTGCCCAATGCAGGCTTCCGCCGTACCGCAACGGCCCAGCAGGTCCAAAGGGGCGTAGGTCTCGTAGGAGGACACCCCGGCTTTCTCCTCCTCAGTAAAGATGGGCTGACCGTCGTTCAGCTCCACATACGGGCTGCTGTCATAGTCCGGCAGGGTGTCCAGGGTCACGGTCTCCCGCTCTTCCAGGCCGGTCAGCCGCTCCCGCAGCTCCGGCGGCAGCTTTGCCAGCAGGTCTGCCAGCCAGGCCGACAGGCCGGACCGTGCCTCCGTCAGCTTCTCCGCCGCTAGGTCTCCGGCAGCCTCCGCCCGTTCCGTCAGGGCGGTGGGGACCGGGATGTCACAATACCGCCAGAGTGCTACCCCGGCGACGCACAGCGCCAGCAGCAGCGCCAGATATCTCCCAGCTCGGGGCTGTTTCTTTCGTTTTGTTCTTCGTTTTGCCATGGGTCCCGTTCTTCGCGCTCCTTTGTTTCGTCCAGTTGTCTCCGACATTCTAGCAAATCCCGACACTTTTTTCAACGGCTGCATAGAAAAGCCCCAACCGGGCAGACTGTTGCACAATGATGTGCAACAGGAGGAATCCCATGAATATTTTTTCCCGCCGCTTCCGCGCTTTCGTGATGCTGCTGGCCCCCTGCCTGTTCCTGGCGGGGATGCTGTATCTCCAGGGCCAGACCGTCCAGCCAGCCTCCGCCCCCGCCGCCATTCCGGCCTCCGCCACGGACTGGGGTCTGTCCTTCCAGACGGAAGGTGCCGCCCCCATCGGCAACGCCACGGCGGAAGACCTGGCAAAATACGATGCTTATTACCTGGGAGACACATCCCAAAAGGTCATCTACCTGACCTTCGACTGCGGCTATGAGAACGGCTATACGGAGCAGATCCTGGATGCGCTGAAAAAGCACAACGCCCCCGCCGCCTTCTTCGTGGTGGGCAACATGATCGAGACCGCCCCGGACATCGTCCGCCGCATGGCCGCCGAGGGCCACATTGTGGGCAACCACACCTACCACCATCCCAACATGTCCGCCATCAGCGACCAGGCGGCCTTCCAGAAAGAGCTGGACAGTTTGGCGGCCCTGTACAAGGAGACCGTGGGAGAGGACCTGCCCATGTACTACCGCCCGCCCCAGGGCAAGTACAGCACGGAAAATCTGAAGCAGGCCCAGGCTCTGGGTTACAAAACGATCTTCTGGAGCCTGGCCTATGTGGACTGGTACGTGGACAAGCAGCCCACGGCGGAGCAGGCTTACGCCAAGCTGCTGCCCCGCATCCACGATGGCGCCATCGTGCTGCTGCACTCCACCTCCAAGACCAACGCGGAGATTCTGGATGACCTGCTGACGAAATGGGAGGACATGGGTTACACCTTCGCTTCCCTGGACCAGCTGCCCTGCTGACGGACTGTTTGTCATTGCTCTGTAACCTTTTTTCGCCTTCTTTCGTCTATACTGAGTGAAAGATTGTGAAAAAGGAGTACTCCCATGACATCAGAACTCAGGACCCCAACATCCTCCGGCCTCCTCAGTGCCTCGGCGCTGCGGATACTGGCCATGACCTGCATGCTGCTGGACCACATGTGGGCCACCGTGGTCCCCGGCAACTTCTGGATGACCTGTGTGGGCCGTCTGGCCTTCCCACTCTACGCCTTCCAGCTGGCGGAGGGCTTTTTCCATACAGCGGACCGCCGCCGGTACGCCCTGCGGCTGCTGGGACTGGCTTTGGTGTCGGAGGTCCCCTTCGACCTGGTACAGTTCAGCACCCCCCTCTTCCCCTTCCACCAGAATACGGTGTTCACCCTGCTGCTGGGGCTCTGGGCCATCTCCGTCCTGGACCGGGCCCGGCGGGAGTGGACGCCCCGTCAGATCGTCCTGGGTCTCCTGACCCTGGCCGCCGCCTGTCTGCTGGGGGGCATCGGCTTCGTGGACTACGGCGTCATGGGCGTGCTGACAGTGGTGATGTTCTATCTGCTCCGGGACTTTCCCCTGGCCCGGCTGGCCCAGCTGGCGGCCATGGTGCTGCTGAACATCGTATTTTTCAAGGGCCAGACCATCCCGCTTCTGGGCTTCGACTTTCCCATCCAGGGCTTCGCGGTGCTGGCCCTGGTGCCCATCTGGCTGTACAACGGCAAAAAGGGCTTCGGCGGCAAGTGCTTCCAGTGGGCCGCCTACCTCTTCTATCCCCTCCACCTGCTGGTGCTGTATCTGCTGTACGCTCTGCGGTGAACAAAGCCACCCCGCTTTGAAAAAGCGGGGCGGCTTTGTTCCATATTGGTTTATTCCTGTGCCAGCAGGATCTTTTCAGGGGTGATGGGCAGCTCCCGGTGCCAGACACCGGTGGCCCGGAACACCGCGTGAGCGATGGCGGGAGAGGGTGTGTTGATGACGATCTCACCCACGCTCTTGGCGCCGAAGGGGCCGGTGGGCTCGTAGCTGCTCTCGAACTCCACCCGCAGCCGTCCCATGTCCAGCCGGGTGGGAATTTT